>NZ_JAYXBQ010000018.1:0-350 GCF_039668335.1 Mycobacterium sp. SM3041
ATGGACAACGGGCCGGAATTCATTTCTTCTGCGCTGCAACAGTTCTGCGACGGGAAGGTCGGGTTGTCCTACATTCCGCCGGGCACGCCGTGGAACAACGGGTACATCGAATCGTTCAACAACCGGCTACGCAAGGAGTGCCTCAACCGCAACCACTGGAACACCCTGCTGGAGGCCCGGGTGGTCATCGGGGACTTCAAGCATGAGCACAATACCCGGCACCGGCACTCGGCCCTGGGCTACCGAACACCGGCCGAGTACGCTGCGGTCTGCAGGTGCACCCACACCCCGATGGCCTGCGAAATCAACTGAATCTGGATCAAACAAACCCGACTCTAAAACCGGGTGGA
>NZ_JAYXBQ010000019.1:0-1364 GCF_039668335.1 Mycobacterium sp. SM3041
ATGTTCGAACATGTGGGTGTCGGGGCCGGTGGTGTGCTGGTTCACGATGCCTCTGTGGTCGATGCGGTGGTGCATTTCGCGCGGGTGTCGCATGTCGCGGAGTGCGGGAAGTTTCGGGCGATCGCTGATCTGGTGGCGTTGCGTGTCGATGACGAAGATGGCCGGCAGTGGTGGGCCTGTGATGGTTGGGATGCTGCGGTCGCCGAGGTCGGTGCGGCGCTGGGTATCGGGAAGCGTGAAGCGTCGGGGCAGTTGTCGATTGCGGTCGCGTTGCGCTTCCGGCTACCTCGGGTGGCGGCGGTGTTCGCCGACGGTGGGGTGTCGGCGCGGACGGTCGGGACGATCTGCTGGCGCACCCGTTTGGTGGAGGATCCCAATACGCTGGCGGTGATCGATGTTGCGTTGGCGGGGGCGCTGTCGGAGTGGGCGGGATTGTCCCGCAAGAAGATTGAACGCAAGATCGACGGCTGGGTGCAGAAGTTCGACCCGGCCGCGGTGATCAAGGTGCGCTCGGCTGCCCGCCGGCGTGGGGTCGGGGTCGGCAAGCCCGATGATGAGACCGGGGTGGCCTCGATCTGGGGTGCGCTGCTGGCCACCGACGCCGAGTTGCTGGATCGGGTGCTGAACGAGATGGCCCGGCAGGTGTGCGATGACGATCCGCGCACGTTCGGGCAGCGGCGGGCTGACGCCCTGGGGGTGCTGGCGGCCCGTGGGGATCGGCTCGCGTGCCAGTGCGGCAATCCCGATTGCCCGGCCGCTGGGCCTGATGCGCGGGCGGCGGCGGTGGTGATTCATGTGCTCACCGATCAGCTGCCGACGCCGGTGGCGGATCCACTGCTCAGTGGGGACCCGGCCGCGCCCCCGACTCCGGCATCGACCGGGTCGGCGTCTGAGCCGGTGTTCACACCCGGGCCCGAGCCCGAGGATTTCTTCACCGCTGAACCTGATCCCGTGCCCGAGCCCACGCCTGCACCGGCGACCGATTCGCAGTCTGCCGAAACCCCGACCCCTGCTGGGGACGAACGGGCCGGCGACAGCACGTCCGCGCCAGTGCCGGCCAGCAGACCCGCGCATACACCTGCTCCGGCGGCTGAGTCGGCGCCCACCCCCGGCGCTCATGCGGCGCACCCGCCGGTCCCGACTTCCGCTAAACCTCCGGCGCCGGTGCGCACCCCGGTCGGTTATGTCCTCGGCGGTGGTGTGGTGCCCCCGGCGGTGCTGGCTGATCTGGTGGCCCGCGGTGCGAAAGTGCGCACCGTGGCTTCGGCTGCGGATCTGGACGCGGTGCCGCGGTATCGGCCGTCGGCGGCGATGGATGAGTTCGTGCGGGTGCGGGCCATGACGTGCATGTTCCCGGGCTGTGA
>NZ_JAYXBQ010000001.1:0-394570 GCF_039668335.1 Mycobacterium sp. SM3041
AAATTCTGACGATCTTCTTCACGTCGGGTGGGTCAGGATTGCACTGGTGTGGCTAACGGGCCGGAAGTGGTAGCTGTCATATCCTGAGACGCGTGGCAATTTCGCGTCGTGACCTGCTGAAATACGCTGCAGCTGCGCCGGCCGCGGTCGGCCTCGGCGCCGGATTGCAATCGGTACTGGGCGCGACCACCGCCTCGGCAGCCCCCTACGGAGTGTTGCTGGACTACGCGGCAGGGGTGATCAGCGCGTCCGACATCCGGTCGGCCGGGGCGCTGGGCGCCATCCGGTATGTGTCGGACCGCCGGCCGGGCGGGGCGTGGATGCTCGGCAAGCCCATCGAGCTGCCGGAGGCGCGCGATCTCTACAAGGGCGGCCTGAAGATCGTCTCCTGTTACCAGTACGGCAAGGAGTCGACGGCCGACTGGCTGGGCGGGCACGCCGCCGGCGTGCAGCATGCCCAGCGCGGGTTCGCATTGCACACCGCGGCGGGCGGCCCGGTCGGGGCGCCGATCTACGCGTCGATCGACGACGATCCGACTCCGGAGCAGTACAAAGCACAAGTTGCGCCCTACCTGCGCGGCTGGGAATCAGTGCTGGGGCACCGGCGGGTCGGCGTGTATGCCAACTCCAAGACCATCGAGTGGGCCGTGCAGGACGGCTTGGGGTCGTACTTCTGGCAGCACAACTGGGGCTCGCCCGGTGGGACCGCGCATCCGGCGGCCGCACTGCATCAGGTCGAGATCGACAAACGCCATGTCGGGGGAGTCGGCGTCGACATCAACCACATCCTCAAGCCGCGCTTCGGGCAGTGGGACTGACGGGCGCGCAGATTACCGCTCAGTAGTTAGCTGGCGGCCAGCTCTAAGAAAACGAGATGAAACCGCAGCAAATGGCGGCGCGGTAACTTACCGCCTATATAGACACACAGACCGTCATTGTCGAGTGTTTTCTGGAACGGGTCTTTTCCTACTCATTAGTAAGGTCCGGCACCGTCACAAGCATGGTCACGATTTGATAACAATACCGCTTTGATCAGCGATGTTGTTACTACTCGACCGTAACCAGCCGCCAACAGGACGTTTGTCCTGTTGGGTACGGGCAGTCCCACGACGCGGTGTTACCCGCGTAGGTGGTTACCGATCCGTAGAACTCGTTGGTAACCATTTCCGGCAGAAAAACGCCGCGAATCTTATGACACTCTTAGTGCAGTCGGCCCGGCTCTCAGGCACCCGAAAAACGGGCGCCAGACGTAGCACGGGCCTCACGTGATCCGACGTCGCATCGCGTTGCCCCAGGGCCGACTACCAAGACCAAGCACCTGACCGGTTCGCGCGGCAAAGACGAGAGGGACGCATGACGATCAACGAGCACCGCAATGTGACCAGTGGCAACACCGAGGCGGTGGCGGCGAGCGCCCATGCTCTCGTGGACCTGCTGAACGCCGGCGAGCCGTATGCCGTCGCGTTCGGTGGTCAGGGTGCCTCGTGGCTGGAGAACCTCGAAGAGCTCGTCAGCTCGGCCGGCATCGAATCCGAGCTCAGCGAGATCGTCGGCGAAGCGGCCCTGCTGCTGGAGCCCGTCGCGCGCGAGCTCGTCGTCGTGCGACCCATCGGCTTCGAGCCCATGCAGTGGGTGCGCGCCCTCGCCGCCGACGAGCCGCTGCCGTCGGCCAAGCAGCTGACCACCGCCGCCATCTCCGGGCCCGGCATCCTGCTGGCCCAGATGGCCGCCATCCGCGCCGTCCAGCGTCAGGGCCTCGACCTGGCCGGCACCCCGCCGGTCGCCGTCGCCGGTCACTCGCAGGGCATCATCGCCGCCGAGGCGCTCAAGGCCAACGGCACCCGCGACGCCGAACTCCTCGCGCTCCTCCAGCTCATCGGTGCCGCCGGTTCGCTCGTCTCGCGCCGTCGCGGCATGGTCGGTCGCGGTGACAAGTCGCCGATGGTGTCGGTCACCAACGTCGACCCCGAGCGCATCGCCGAACTGCTCGAAGACTTCTCCAAGGACGTCCGCACCGTCCTGCCGCCCGTCCTGTCGATCCGCAACGGCCGCCGCAGCGTCGTCATCACCGGCACCCCGGAGCAGCTGGCCCGCTTCGAGCTGTACTGCAGCAAGATCACCGAGAAGGACGAGGCCGAGCGCAAGAACAAGCTGCGCGGCGGCGCCGTCTTCAGCCCGGTCTTCCAGGGCGTGCAGGTCGAGGTCGGCTTCCACACCCCGCGCCTGGCCGACGGCATCGAGGTCGTCGACCGCTGGGCCGCCAAGTGTGGTATCGACACCGAGCTGGCCCACGCGATGACCGAGGCCATCTTCGTCAAGCCCATCGACTGGGTCGCCGAAGTCGAGCGCATGCACGACGCCGGTGCCCGCTGGATCATCGACCTCGGCCCGAGCGACACCGTCACCCGCCTGACCTCGCCGATCATCCGCGGCCTCGGCATCGGCATCGTGCCCGCCGCCACCCGCGCCGGCCAGCGTTCGCTGTTCACCGTGGGCGCCGCCCCGGTCGTGCAGCCCGCATGGTCCAGCTTCGCGCCGACCGCCGTCGAGCTGCCCAACGGCGACGTCAAGCTGTCCACCAAGTTCACCCGCCTCACCGGCCGTTCGCCGATCCTGCTGGCCGGTATGACCCCGACGACCGTCGACGCCAAGATCGTCGCCGCGGCCGCCAACGCCGGCCACTGGGCCGAGCTGGCCGGTGGCGGTCAGGTCACCGAGGAGATCTTCGAGAACCGCGTCGCCGAGCTGACCCAGCTCCTCGAGCCGGGCCGCGCCATCCAGTTCAACTCGCTGTTCCTCGACCCGTACCTGTGGAAGCTGCAGCTGGGCGGCAAGCGCATCGTGCAGAAGGCGCGCCAGTCGGGCGCCCCGATCGACGGCGTCGTCGTCACCGCCGGCATCCCCGAGCTCGACGAGGCCGTTGCGCTGATCGATGAGCTGCACGAGATCGGCATCACCAACGTGGTGTTCAAGCCGGGCACCGTGGACCAGATCAAGTCGGTCATCAAGATCGCCGAAGAGGTCCCGGACAAGGAGATCATCGTCCACGTCGAGGGCGGCCGCGCCGGTGGCCACCACTCGTGGGAGGACCTCGACGACCTGCTCGTCAGCACCTACTCGGACCTGCGCAAGCAGGCCAACCTGACCATCTGCGTCGGTGGTGGCATCGGCACGCCCGAGCGCGCCGCCGAGTACCTGTCCGGCCGCTGGGCCGAGACCTACGGCTTCCCGCTGATGCCGGTCGACGGCATCCTGGTCGGCACCGCCGCCATGGCCACCCTCGAGGCCACCACCTCGCCTCAGGTCAAGCAGCTCCTGGTCGACACCAAGGGCACCGATCAGTGGGTCGGCGCCGGTAAGGCCCAGGGCGGCATGGCTTCCGGCCGCAGCCAGCTGGGTGCGGACATCCACGAGATCGACAACACCGCGTCGCGGTGCGGCCGCCTGCTCGACGAGGTCGCCGGTGACGCCGACGCCGTCGCCGAGCGCCGCGACGAGATCATCGCCGCCATGGCCAACACCGCCAAGCCGTACTTCGGTGACGTCGCGGACATGACCTACCAGCAGTGGCTGCAGCGCTACGTCGAGCTCGCGATCGGCGACGGCAGCAGCACCGCCGACACCAAGCGCGACCACTCGCCGTGGCTCGACATCACCTGGCGCGACCGCTTCGAGGAGATGCTGCAGCGCGCCGAGGCCCGCCTGAACCCGGCCGACGCCGGTCGCATCGAGACGCTGTTCCCGGCCACCGCGGAAGGTGAAGCGCTGCTGGAGGATCCGCAGCGCGCCATCGCCGAGCTGCTGGCCCGGTACCCCGAGGCCGAGACCCTGCGCCTGCACCCGGCGGACGTCCCGTTCTTCGTCACGCTGTGCAAGACGCTGGGCAAGCCCGTCAACTTCGTCCCGGTCATCGACAAGGACGTGCGCCGCTGGTGGCGCAGCGACTCGCTGTGGCAGGCCCACGACGCCCGCTACGACGCCGACCAGGTCTGCGTCATCCCCGGCACCGCAGCCGTCGCCGGCATCACGCGCGTCGACGAGCCCGTCGGTGAGCTGCTGGACCGCTTCGAGCAGGCCGCCATCGACGAGGTGCTGGCCGCCGGCGTCAAGCCCGTTCCGGTCGTCTCGCGCCGCCAGGCGCGTGCCGACGTCACCGGCCCGCTGGCCGTCGTCCTCGACTCGCCCGACGTGCTGTGGGCAGGCCGCACCGCCATCAACCCGGTGCACCGCATCGGCGCCCCGAGCGAGTGGCAGGTCAACGAAAACCGTTCGGCGACACACCCTTCCACCGGCTCCCGGCTGGAGCTCGACGGTGACGGTGTCGTCCTGAACGTCCCGCTGTCGGACATCTGGATCGCGATCCGCTTCACGCTGCCGGCCGCCACCGTCAACGGCGGCATGCCCGTCGTCACCACCGAGGACGCCTCGGCCGCCATGCGCGCCGTGCTCGCCATCGCCGCGGGTGCCGACGGCGTCGACGCGCTGCCGACCGTCACCGACAACGTCGCCACCGTCACCGCCGACTGGGACCCCGAAGAGGTCGCCGACCACACCGGCGTCACCGCCACCTTCGGCGCCCCGCTGGCGCCGGGCCTGACCCTGGTGCCCGACGCCCTCGTCGGCCGCTGCTGGCCGGCCGTGTTCTCGGTCATCGGCGCGGCCGTCACCGCCGACGGCATCCCGGTCGTCGAAGGTCTGCTGAGCCTGGTCCACCTGGACCACGCCGCGCACCTGCTGGCCCCGATGCCGGCCGAGAAGGCCGAATTGACCGTCACCGCAACGGCTTCCGCCGCGGTCGACACCGAGGTCGGCCGCGTGGTCCCGGTCTCGGTCAGCATCACCGACGCCGAGGGCACCGAGCTCGCGCGCCTCGAAGAGCGCTTCGCCATCCGTGGCCGCAGCGGTGCCGCGGAGCTGACCGACCCGGTCCGCGCCGGCGGTGCGATCACCGACAACGCCACCGAGACGCCGCGCCGTCGGCGCCGCGACGTCACCGTCACCGCGCCGGTCGACATGAGCGCCTTCGCCGTGGTGTCGGGTGACCACAACCCGATCCACACCGACCGTGCCGCCGCACTGCTGGCCGGCCTGAAATCGCCGATCGTGCACGGCATGTGGCTGTCCGCCGCCGCGCAGCACGTGGTCACCGCCACCGACGGCCGCGCCACCCCGCCGGCCCGCCTGGTCGGCTGGACCTCGCGCTTCCTGGGCATGGTGCTGCCGGGCGACGAGATCGAGTTCCGCGTCGACCGCGTCGGCATCGACCGCGGCGCCGAGATCATCGAGGTCACCGCGAAAGTCGGTGGCGAACTGGTGATGGCCGCGTCGGCTCAGCTGGCCGCGCCCAAGACCGTCTACGCCTTCCCGGGCCAGGGCATCCAGCACAAGGGCATGGGCATGGAGGTCCGCGCCCGCTCCAAGGCCGCCCGCAAGATCTGGGACTCCGCGGACAAGTTCACCCGCGAGACCCTGGGCTTCTCGGTGCTGCACGTGGTCCGGGACAACCCGACCAGCATCATCGCCAGCGGCGTGCACTACCACCACCCGGACGGCGTGCTGTTCCTGACGCAGTTCACCCAGGTGGCCATGGCCACCGTCGCGGCCGCCCAGGTGGCCGAGATGCGCGAGCAGGGTGCGTTCGTCGAGGGCGCCATCGCCTGCGGCCACTCCGTCGGTGAGTACACGGCGCTGGCGTGCGTGTCCGGCGTGTACGAGCTCGAGGCGCTGCTCGAGGTCGTGTTCCACCGCGGCAGCAAGATGCACGACATCGTCCCGCGTGACGCCAAGGGCCGCTCGGACTACCGCCTGGCCGCCATCCGGCCGTCGCAGATCGACCTCGACGACAACGACGTCACCGACTTCGTCGCGGGTATCGCCGAGGAGACCGGTGAGTTCCTGCAGATCGTGAACTTCAACCTGCGTGGTTCGCAGTACGCGATCGCCGGTACCGTCCGCGGCCTCGAGGCCCTGGAGGCCGAGATCGAGCGTCGTCGCGAAATCACCGGTGGCAAGCGCTCGTTCATCCTTGTCCCCGGTATCGACGTGCCGTTCCACTCCGAGGTGCTGCGGGTCGGCGTCGCCGACTTCCGCCGCGCGCTGGACCGCGTCATGCCGCACGGGCAGGACCCCGAGCTGCTGGTCGGCAAGTACATCCCGAACCTGGTGCCGCGGCCCTTCACCCTGGACAAGGACTTCATCCAGGAGATCCGCGACCTGGTGCCGGCCGAGCCGCTCGACGAGATCCTCGCCGACTACGACACGTGGCGTAACGAGAAGCCGTCAGAGCTGATGCGCAAGACCGTCATCGAGCTGCTGGCCTGGCAGTTCGCCAGCCCGGTCCGCTGGATCGAGACGCAGGACCTGCTGTTCATCGAGGAAGCCGCCGGCGGCCTCGGTGTCGAGCGGTTCGTCGAGGTCGGTGTGAAGACCATGCCGACGGTTGCCGGCCTGGCCACCAACACGCTGAAGCTCCCGGAGTACTCGCACAACACCACCGAGGTGCTCAACGTCGAGCGCGACGCCGCGGTGCTGTTCGCGACCGACACCGACCCGGAGCCCGAGGACGATGCCCCCGCCGCGCCCGCAGCTGAGGCAGCCCCGGCGGAAGCCGTTGCCGCAGCACCGGTTCCGGCCGCCGCCCCCGCGGCGCCCGCCGGTGGCCCGCGTCCGGACGACATCACCTACGACGCCGCCGACGCCACCATGGCGCTCATCGCGCTGTCGGCGAAGATGCGCATCGACCAGATCGAGCCGCTGGACTCCATCGAGTCGATCACCGACGGTGCCTCGTCGCGACGCAACCAGCTGCTCGTCGACCTGGGTTCGGAGCTGAACCTCGGCGCCATCGACGGTGCCGCGGAAGCCGACCTGGCCGGTCTGAAGGGACAGGTCACCAAGCTGGCCCGTACCTACAAGCCGTTCGGTCCCGTTCTCTCCGACGCGATCAACGACCAGCTGCGCACGGTGCTCGGCCCCTCGGGCAAGCGTCCGGCGTACATCGCCGAGCGCGTCAGCAAGGCCTGGGAGCTGGGCCCCGGCTGGGCCAAGCACGTCACCGCCGAGGTCGCGCTGGGCACCCGTGAGGGCAGCAGCGTCCGGGGCGGCGAGATGGGCGGCCTGCACTCCGGTGCACTGGCCGACGCCGGCGCCGTCGACAAGGTCATCGACGCGGCCGTCGCCGCCGTGGCTGCGCGCAAGGGCATCGCCGTGTCACTGCCGTCCGCCGGCGGTGCCGGTGGCGGTGTGGTCGACTCGGCCGCGCTCAACGAGTTCGCCGAGAAGGTCACCGGCCCCAACGGTGTGCTGGCCGGCGCCGCCCGGTTGATCCTGGGCGAGCTGGGTCTGCAGACGCCGGTGTCCGCGCCGGACGCCACCGACTCCGAGCTGATCGACCTCGTGACCGCCGAATTGGGTTCGGACTGGCCGCGTTTGGTGGCTCCGTCGTTCGACGCCCGCAAGGCCGTGCTGTTCGACGACCGCTGGGCCAGCGCCCGTGAGGACCTGGCACGCATCTGGCTGCTCGAAGAGGACGACGTCAACCGCGACTGGGCCAAGCTCTCCGAGAGCTTCGAAGGTGCCGGGCACGTGGTGGCCACGCAGGCCAGCTGGTGGCAGGGCAAGGCGCTCGCCGCCGGCCGCACCCTCCACGCCGCGCTGTACGGCCGCGCGGCCGCCGGTGCGGAGAACCCGGAGAAGGGCCGCTACGCCAACGAGGTCGCGGTCGTCACCGGTGCCTCCAAGGGCTCGATCGCGTCGTCCGTGGTGGGCCAGCTGCTCGCCGGTGGCGCCTCGGTCATCGCGACCACGTCCAAGCTGGACGACGACCGGTTGGCGTTCTACCGGACGCTGTACCGCGACAACGCCCGCTTCGGTGCCCAGTTGTGGGTCGTGCCCGCAAACATGGCCTCCTACAGCGACATTGACGCGCTGGTCGAGTGGGTCGGCAACGAGCAGGTCGAGAACCTCGGCCCCAAGGCCATCCACCTCAAGGACGCGCAGACCCCGACGCTGCTGTTCCCGTTCGCCGCACCGCGCGTCGCCGGGGACCTGTCGGAGGCCGGCGCCCGTGCCGAGATGGAGATGAAGGTCCTGCTGTGGGCCGTGCAGCGGCTCATCGGTGGGCTCTCGCACATCGGCTCCGAGCGTGACATCGCGTCGCGTCTGCACGTGGTGCTGCCGGGTTCGCCAAACCGCGGCATGTTCGGTGGCGACGGCGCCTACGGCGAGTCGAAGGCTGCGCTCGACGCGGTCGTCGCCCGCTGGAAGGCGGAAACCTCGTGGTCGCAGCGAGTTTCGCTGGCGCACGCGCTGATCGGCTGGACCAAGGGCACCGGCCTGATGGGCCACAACGACGCCATCGTCGGTGCTGTCGAGGAAGCCGGTGTCATCACGTACACCACCGACGAGATGGCTTCCATGCTGCTGAACCTGTGCAGCATCGACGCCAAGGTGTCGGCCGCCCGTGAGCCCATCCAGGTCGACCTGACCGGTGGCCTCGGCGACATCGAGCTCGACATGGCCGAGCTGGCCGCCAAGGCCCGCGAGGAGATGGTGGCCGAAGCTGCTGTCGACGAGGAGGACCTCGAAGGCACCATCTCGGCGCTGCCCTCGCCGCCGCGGGGCTACCAGGCCGCGCCGGCTCCGGAGTGGGCCGACCTCGACATCGACCCGGCCGACATGGTCGTGCTGGTGTCCGGTGCCGAACTCGGCCCGTACGGCTCGTCGCGCACCCGCTTCGAGATGGAGGTCTCCGGCGAGCTGTCGGCCGCGGGCGTCCTGGAGCTGGCCTGGACCACCGGTCTGGTCAAGTGGGAAGACGACCCGAAGCCGGGCTGGTACGACACCAACACCGGTGAGCTGGTCGACGAGTCCGAGCTGGTCGAGCGCTACCACGACATCGTGCTGGAGCGCGTCGGCATCCGCGAGTGGGTGGACGACGGCGCTATCGACCCCGATCACGCTGCGCCGCTGCTGGTTTCGGTGTTCCTCGACAAGGACTTCTCCTTCGTCGTGTCCGCCGAGGCCGACGCCCGGGCGTTCCACCAGTTCGATCCGGAGCACACCGTCATCGCGCCGGTGCCGGACAGCAGCGACTGGCAGGTCACCCGCAAGGCCGGTACCGAGATCCGCGTGCCGCGCAAGGTCAAGCTGTCGCGGACCGTCGGCGCCCAGGTGCCGACCGGCTTCGACCCGCAGGTCTACGGCGTCACGCCGGACATGGCCAGCTCGATCGACCGCCTGGCGCTGTGGAACCTGGTCACCACCGTGGACGCGTTCCTGTCGGCCGGCTTCTCGCCGGAAGAGCTGATGCGCTGGGTGCACCCGAGCCTCGTGGCCTCCACGCAGGGCACCGGTATGGGCGGCATGACCTCGATGCAGACCATGTACCACGGCAACCTGCTGGGCCGGAACAAGCCGAACGACATCCTGCAGGAAGTCCTGCCGAACGTCTTCGCCGGTCACGTCGTGCAGTCGTACATCGGTAGCTACGGCGCGATGATCCACCCGGTGGGCGCGTGCGCCACCGCGGCGGTGTCGGTCGAAGAGGGCGTCGACAAGATCCGTTTGGGCAAGGCCGAATTCGTGGTCGCCGGTGGTTACGACGACCTGACGCTGGAAGCCATCATCGGCTTCGGCGACATGTCGGCCACCGCCGAGACCGCGATGATGCGGGCCCGCGGCATCAGCGACTCGAAGTTCTCGCGTGCCAACGACCGTCGTCGCCTCGGCTTCGTCGAAGGCCAGGGCGGTGGCACCGTCCTGCTGGCCCGTGGTGACCTCGCGGTGAAGATGGGCCTGCCCATCCAGGCCGTCGTCGCCTACGTGTCGTCGTTCGGTGACGGTGTGCACACCTCGATCCCGGCTCCGGGCCTGGGTGCGCTGGGTGCCGGCCGTGGTGGACGTCAGTCGCAGCTGGTGCGCGACCTGGCCAAGCTGGGCGTCACCCCGGACGACATCGCGGTGATCTCCAAGCACGACACCTCGACGCTGGCCAACGACCCCAACGAGACCGAGCTGCACGAGCGGCTCGCCGCCTCGATGGGCCGGTCCCCGGGCAACCCGCTGTTCATCGTCAGCCAGAAGAGCCTGACCGGACACAGCAAGGGTGGCGCTGCGGCGTTCCAGATGCTGGGTCTGTGCCAGATTCTGCGCGACGGCGTCATCCCGCCGAACCGCAGCCTGGACTGCGTCGACGACGAGCTGTCCAACGCACAGCACTTCGTGTGGGTCCGCGAGACGCTGAAGTTCGGCGACCGCCTGCCGATCAAGGCCGGTCTGGTGACCAGCCTCGGCTTCGGTCACGTGTCGGGCCTCATCGCCCTGGTGCACCCGCAGGCGCTGGTGGCGGCTCTCGATCCGGCCGAGCGCGAGGACTACCTCCGCCGTGCCGGTGAGCGGGTCCTGGCCGGTCAGCACCGGTTGGCGTCGGCGATCGCCGGTGGGCGCCCGCTGTACGAGAAGCCGGCCGACCGTCGCTTCAACCACGATGCGCCGGAGAAGCGTCAGGAAGCCGACATGCTGCTCGACGCCGATGCGCGCCTGGGCGAGGACGGGTGGTACGCCCGCTCGTGAGGCCTTCTGAGGTATCGGGATTGGGTCCGCTAGGTTGTTGCCCATGAGCATCCTGGGTGTGGGCATCGACCTGGTCTCGATTCCGGATTTCGCCGAGCAGGTCGACCAGCCGGGCACCGTCTTCGCGGAGACGTTCACCCCAGGGGAGCGCCGTGACGCCGCCGACAAGAGTTCGTCGGCGGCACGGCACCTGGCGGCCCGCTGGGCGGCCAAGGAGGCCGTGATCAAGGCGTGGTCGGGCTCGCGGTTCTCGAAGCGCCCGGTGCTGCCCGAGGGCATCCACCGCGACATCGAGGTCGTCACCGACATGTGGGGCCGGCCCAAGGTGCGGCTGTCCGGCGAGATCGCCGAGCACCTCAAGGGCGTGGCCATCCACGTGTCGCTGACCCACGAAGGCGACACCGCGGCGGCGGTCGCGGTCCTCGAGCAGGACTAGTTTTTCAGACATTGATGCCCCCGACACTTCGGTGTCGGGGGCATCAACGTCTGTTCAGTCTTTGCGGCCGGTGACGGCAAGGCTGACGCCCAGGCCGACCATGGCCAGCCCGCCGGCGCCACCGATGGCGGCGAAGCGGCGCGGGGACTGCGCGAACCAGTCCCGGGCCAGTCCGGCCGCCAGCGCCCACACGCTGTCCGAGACCACGGCAATGGCCAGGAACACGACACCCAACATGAGCATCTGGGCCGCCACGTTGCCCGCGGCGGTGTCGACCACCTGCGGCAGCGCCGCGACGAAGAACACGATGGTCTTGGGATTGGTCATCCCGACGACGAAACCGTCGGCCAGGACGCGGCTCGGCCGCTTGGCGGATGCGCCGCCGGTGAGCACCTCGCCGAGGCCATGTCGATGCCGGATGGCTTGGACGCCAAGGTAGATCAGGTACGCCGCGCCGACGAACTTGATGACGCTGAACGCGAGCGACGAGGCCAGGATGAGGGCACCGGCACCCAGGGCCACCGCAAGGATCTGGACGTAGGCGCCCATCGCGTTACCCGCCACCGTCAACAACGCCTGGCGACGGCCGACGGTCAGCGCCCGGCCGACGGTGAACAGAACACTCGGCCCGGGGATCACGATGACCAGCAGCGAGATCAACCCGAACGCCAGCAGATGTCCCATCGACGGCATGCGGTGACGATACGCCGGGCAGACGACCGGCGCACTACGCTCGACGGCATGGCTGATCTTGTCGAACGTGTGCGGGACGTCCTGCCGTCGGTGCGTGCCGACCTCGAGGAGCTGGTCCGTATCCAGTCCGTCTGGGCCGACCCGGCCCGGCACGCCGAGGTGCACCGCAGCGCCGCGCTGACCGCAAAGCTGTTGTCCGAGGCGGGCTTCGGTGAGGTGCACATCGTCCACGAGGGCGGGGCGCCGGCCGTCATCGCACGTCATCCGGCGCCAGAAGGAGCCCCGACCGTGCTGCTCTACGCGCACCACGACGTGCAGCCCGAGGGCGACGCGGCACAGTGGGACTCCGAGCCGTTCGAACCCACCGAGCGCGACGGCCGGCTCTATGGCCGGGGCAGTGCCGACGACAAGGCCGGTATCGCCGTCCACCTGGCTGCCATGCGGGCCCACGGCGGCACCCCGCCCGTCGGCGTGACGGTTTTCGTTGAGGGCGAAGAGGAATCGGGCTCGCCGTCGCTCGGCGCCCTACTGGCCGCGCATCGCGACCTGCTGGCCGCCGACGTCATCGTCATCGCCGACTCGGACAACTGGAGCACCGAGATGCCGGCGTTGACGGTGTCACTGCGCGGGCTGGTCGACTGCGTGGTCGAGGTGGCGACGCTGGATCATGGGCTGCACTCGGGCATCTGGGGCGGCGTGGTGCCCGATGCGCTGAGTGCCCTGGTGCGGTTGTTGGCCACCTTGCATGACGACGACGGCAACGTCGCGGTCGAAGGGTTGTACGAGGGCACCGCCGCCGACGTCGACCGGGGCCCGGACTGGGTCGCCACCGAGACCGGCATGCTCGACGGCGTGCAGCAGATCGGTTCCGGCTCTGTGGTGCAACGACTTTGGGCCAAGCCGGCCATCACCGTCATCGGCATCGACACCACGTCGATCGCCAAAGCGTCGAACACACTGATACCGCGGGCGCGGGCCAAGGTCAGCATGCGCGTCGCTCCAGGTGGGGACGCGCTGGCGCATCTGGCCGCGCTGACCCGGCACCTGGAGAGCCACGCGCCCTGGGGCGCCAAGGTCACCGTGACGCCGGGTGACGTCGGCCAGCCGTATGCCATCGACGCCAGCGGCCCGGTGTACGACGCGGCGCGGTCGGCCTTCACACAGGCGTGGGGTGTTGCCCCGGTGGACATGGGGATGGGCGGGTCGATCCCGTTCATCGCCGAGTTCGCCGAGACCTTCCCCGACGCAACGATTCTGGTGACGGGCGTCGAGGACCCCGGCACGCAGGCGCACAGCATCAACGAGAGCCTGCACCTGGGCGTGCTCGAGAAAGCGGCGATCTCCGAGGCGCTGCTGTTGGGCGCCCTCGGGCGTTAGTGCATCGAGCGTGGGGGTTTACGTGGAAAATCCGTCAGATCTCCGCGTAAACCCCCACGCTCGGCATCGGCGCTAGAACGACTCGGGATCTCGCTGAACCGACTCGGGCACCGGGTGCTGGTAGAGCCGAGAGGCGTTCTCCCAGGTGATCTTTCGAATGACGTCTGCGGGCAGGTCACCGATCTCCTCGTGGATGGTCGCCTGTGTGTGCGGCCAGGTCGAGTCGCAATGCGGGTAGTCGGCTTCCAGCATGATGTTGTCGACGCCGATGCGGTCGCGCTGCACGAACGACGATTGGTCCTCCACCGCGCAGAACCAGAAGTTGCGGGTGAAAACCTCGGCGGGGGTGAGCTTTTCACCGATCCGTTCCCAGGTGCCGTACATGGAGTGGTAGCTGAGCATGTGGTCGAGCCGGTCCAGTAACCCGGCGACCCAGCCGATACCGCCCTCGGACAGGCAGATCTTGAGATCGGGAAACCGGCTGGGCAGACCGGAATACAGCCAGTCGACGGCCGCCGAGATGGCGTAGGCGAAGAACAGCACGCCCTGCACGTCCGGCGGCGCGTCCGGCGTGGTGGAGGGGGAGGAGCCCGACGACCCGATGTGCAGGTTGACGACCGTGCCGGTGTCGGCGCAGGCCGCCATCATCGGGTCCCAGTAGCCCGAGTGGATCGTCGGCAGGCCCAGCATCGCCGGGTTCTCGCTGAAAGTCATGGCGTGGAAACCACGTTCGGCGTTCTCGTAGATCATCTTGGCGCCCACTTCAGGGTCCAGTAGCCACGGCAGCTGACAGGGGATGATCCGGTCCGGGTACGAGCCGGCCCACACGTCGAAGTGCCAGTCGTTCCAGGCCCGCACCGAGGCCATCGCCAGGTCGCGGTCGGTGGTGACCTGCTGCAGGCGCTGGCCGGCGAATCCCGGCAGGAACGACGGGAAGTTCAGCGACGCGTACACACCGTTGAGGTCCATGTCCCGCACGCGTTCGTGGATATCCCATGCGCCCCGGCGCATCTCGTCAAATCGGACCGGCTCGAAGCCGTACTCGGACACCGGACGGCCGACCACGGCATTGAACCCGACGTTGGGTAGTTCCTGGCCGTCGTACACCCAGGTCTGGCCGCCGCCCGCGGTGTCGACGACCCGCGGAGCCCGGTCGGCGAACTTGCTCGGCAGTCGCCCGGTGAAGGTGTCGGGCGGCTCGACGATGTGGTCGTCGACCGAGATCACGGTGTAGCGGCGCGGAGCACGCGGCGGGTCGGGCAGCAGGGTGACGGTACGGTCCGCGCCCGTCTTCGCGACGGTGAAATCGAGGTTGGCGGCCAGATCGTCGATGGATTTCATGTCGTACCAACGCCTTTACTGGAGAACGGACGGATCGGATTTGATGGTCAGGCGGGCAGCGCCGGCCCAGTACACGTCGGCCGCGCGCTCGATCAGGGAGGACTTCATGCCGACCATGTCGGACCACTTCATCTCACTCGGCTTCAGGCCCGTCAGCAGTACGTCGTAGGCCAGCTTGCAGACCCGCTCGATCGAGGCCGCGCGGTACACCGCCTCGGCGAGGTTGCGGCCCGTGGCGATGACGCCGTGGTTGGCCAGGATGGTCGTGTTCGCCGAGCCGATCCGGGCCGCCAATTCGGCTGCGCGGGAAGGGCTGTCGACCTCGCCGTCGTATTCGTCGACGAGGCAGAGGTCGTCCAGGAACAGCGATCCGGTCTGATGTACCAGCTCCGGCAGCCGGCCCAATGCCGCCAGCACGCACACGTAGTAGGGGTGGTTGTGGATGACGACGCGGGCGTCGGGGCGGGCGCGGTGCAGCTCGGTGTGGATGTGGATGGCCGGGGTGACGTCCCAGCGGCCCCGCTGTACGCGGGCGTCCTCGTCGACGACGCAGATGTCGGAGGCGGTGACCTCCTGCCACCACAGGCCCCACGGGTTGACGTACATGTCGGTCCGGCCGTCGGGCTGCCAGGTGATGTGCCCCGCCAGATTCTCGGCGAAGCCGATGGTCGCGAGGTGCCGGAACGCGATGGCCATGGCCCGTTCGTCGGTGAGGTCGACGCCGATCGGTGGTGTCACCGCCGGCGCCCAGACTTCAAGTCCGCCGCGGCGGGGCTTTTCAGCTGCGGTCATGACCGTCTCCCATCCGGGCGCGGATATCTTCGCGGAGTTGGCCTTTGGCGACCTTGCCGCCCGAGGATCGGGGGAGTTCGTCGACCACGATCAGCCGCTCGGGCAGCAGTTCCTTCGAAACGTCCTGCGCGAGCAGGTGCGTGCACAGCTCGGCGAGCTCCAGTGCCGCCGCGCCGATCAGTTCGACGTAGACGCAGACCTTTTCGCCGAACACCGGATCAGGCATGGCGACCGCGGCGGCCAGACCGACCGCGGGGTGCGTCATCACGACGTCCTCGACCTGGGCCGCGCTGATGTTCTTGCCGCCGCGCACGATGAAGTCGGACGTGCGGCCCGTCACCCGCAGGTAGCCGTCGGCGTCGATTTCGCAGATGTCTCCCATCCGCATCCAGCCGTCGGCGGTGAAGAGTTTGTCGTGGTCGGTGCCGCCCAGGTAGCCGAGACTGGTGGCCGGGCCGCGGCAGGCGGGCTGGCCCCGGCCGGTGTCGGTGACGTCGGTGTCCCCGTCGAAGAGGCGGACGGCCATATCGGCGACTATCCGGCCGCCGGTGCGCAGCCGGTGCTCGAGCGAGTCGTGCACCGTGGTGCCGCTGAGTAGGCCCGTCTCGTTGGAGCCGTAGAACTGCAGAATCGTTGCGCCGGTCAGCTTTTCGAACTCGTGTGCGGGCCGGTACGGCAGGGCCTCGCCGCCGGTGAACACCACCCGCAGCGAGCTCAGGTCGTACTCGCGGGCCACCGGGTCGGCCATGATCATGGTCAATTGTGTGCTGACACAACACAACACGGTGACCTTGTGCTGTTCGATGGCCGCGCACGCCGCGGCGACGGTGAACCGGTCCAGCAGGACGTTGGTGGTGCCCAACAGAATCGGGGTGATGTGGGTGGTCCACAGCCCGAAGCCGAACGGGGTCGGGATGACGGGTAGGAACACGTCGTCGGACGTCAGCAGGCCGTTGGCGACCGCTTGCTGATGGAAGTAATACCAACGGTTCTGGGTGTGCACGACGCATTTCGGTAGCCCGGTGGTGCCCGACGTCGAGTTGATGAGGAAGACGTCGTCGGCGCCCAGTTGGGCCTCGGGGCTCAGGTCCGTGGAGTCCGTACCGACGGACAGTTCATCGAGCGTCAGTAGCGGACATCCGATGGCGCCGGCCACGGTGTTCGCCTGCGCCTGCCGCGGGGGGTCGGTGACCAGCAGTCGGGGTTCGGCGCTCTGCAGGATGGCTGTCACTTCGCGGATTCCGGCGCGTGCTCCGACGCCGACGACCACCGCACCACAGCGCTCGATGGCGACGAACAGCACGTGGATCGCCGTGGTGTCGCCATGCCACACCGCGATCCGGTCCCCGGGGCGCACGCCCGCGCCGGCCAGCTGACCGGCCAAAGTGGTTGCCGCGGTATCAAATTCACGCCAGGTCAGCGACCGGTCCGGGTGATCAACATATGCGACGCGATCCGGGGTGCGAGCGGCGTTGGCGCGTACGGCATCCGAGATCGTGGAGTCGGTCCACCAGCCATTGGCATGGAAGCGCGCGACGTCCTTGGCGGTGAATGCCGGCGAACTCGTGACCGCCATGTCCATCGTGGTCGCCTCCGCAGGCCGCATCTTCAAATCATATGAAAATAAGCGCGCACATTGTCAAGGATTCACGAAGATCGCGTGCGGGTGCGCACCATCGCCGGGTCGACCACACCGGCCGAACCCGGGTAGTGCTGGGCGTCGAGCAGATGCGTCGCGGCCAATTCCCGCGCGCGTTCGGCGTCGCCGGCTTCGATAGCGTCGATAAGGGTGCGGTGATCCTCCAGCGCGGCCCGGCGCTCGTCGACCGGAATGCCGGCATGGTCGGTGAACTGCCGTGACCAGTTCAGCTCGTGCGACGACCACAGCTTCTCCAGGGCACCGGCGAGGATGATCATGGTCTCGTTGCCGCAGTGCTGCACCAGCGCCTCGTGGAAGCGCCGGCTCGCGGAGGTCACTGCCACCAGATCCTCGACCGACTCGACCGACTCGGCGTGGATCTGCCGAAGGACCGGCACCACCGCGGTCTTGCGGTCGGAACGCTGCGCGCACAACGCCGCGCAGGCCGGCTCCACCTGCTGCAGCGCGGAGCCGACGTCGCCGAGGCTCACCTGGTTCGCGCCGAGCACCAAACCCATGGTGTAGGCCACGTTGCTCGCGCTCGGCCGGTGCACCACCGAGCCGCCGAGCTTGCCGCGTCGCACGCTGAGCAGCCCTTCGGCGTCCAGGATTCGGATGGCCTCGCGCAGTGAGGGCTTGCTGATCGGAAACTCGGTGAGCAGCTCGTCCTCCGTGGGCAGCACGCTGCCGTCGGGGAGGTCACCGCTGAGGATGCGCCGGCGCAACTCGTCGGCCACCTGCTCGGCGAGGCGGCGGAAACGGACGTCGGGCGCGGCCACGGGTCGAGTGTGCCAGAGCGCGACGCCGGGGTGGTCGAAGCCGGCGCCCCGGTCTATCCGGTGTGGCCGGGGTACGAAACGCCGTACCCCGGCGCCGGGGTTCTACTCGTCGTCCTCGTCGTCTTCCTCGTCGTCCTCGTCGAATTCCAGATCGAGCGGGTCTTCACTGTGGGGGTCGACGGAGTACTGCTGCCAGTAGGACGGGCTGAAGTAGATGGTGTCCGAATGGTCGGCGTCTTCGCCGATCTGGACCCAGAGAATCTGGTCCTTTTCGCCATAGCTCAGCGCGTGCGGGTAGCGAATGCTGCTGTCGACGGTGCGGATGTGGATGTTGTGCGTCACGCCAAAAGTCTTGCACCTGAACGTATCTGCGGCTGATTGCAGAGCGCCGGTGGAGACAACGATTGGCCGAATGGCCACGCAGCTGTCACGCGTGGTTGGGCGGGCCGCCATGCGGTGCCCGGCTCGGCTCGTTCAGCCGGGCACCGTCGACGGCGCGGCTGTCAGACCGACAGGTCCCGTCGCAGCTTGGCCACGTGGCCCGTGGCCTTGACGTTGTACTGCGCGACCTCGATGTTGCCCTTCTCGTCCACGAGGAACGTCGAGCGGATGACGCCCTGCACGGTCTTGCCGTACATCGTCTTCTCACCGAAGGCGCCGTAGGCGGTGAGCACCTTGCGGTCGGGGTCCGATAGCAGCGGGAACGTCAGGCCCTCGTTGTCGCGGAACTTGGCGAGCTTCTCGGGCTTGTCGGGCGAGATGCCGATGACGTCGAGCCCGGCCTCGTTGAGTTCGGCCAGGCTGTCGCGGAAATCGCAGGCCTGCTTGGTGCAGCCCGGCGTCGAGGCCGCGGGGTAGAAGTACACGATGACCTTGCGGCCCTTGTAGTCCGACAGCTTCACGGTGTTGCCGTCGGCGTCGGGCAGGCTGAATGCGGGGGCTTTGTCGCCCACTTCGAGTCGCGGGGTCGGTGCCACCGGGAGGTCCCTTCTGTCGGCCAGGCGTTGCTGTTGCGGCAAGCTGCTCTAGGGTAGAGCGCCAAGGAGCAACGCGAGCTGGAGGGCTGAAGTGGCTGACCGGAATCCTGACGAGATCAAGCAGGAAATCGATCGTGCACGCGATCAGTTGGCGTTGACGGTGGACGCCCTCGCGGAGCGGGCGAACCCCCAGCGACTGGCCGACGACGCCAAGGCCAAGGCCATCGCGATCGCGTCCAAGCCCGCGGTCATCGCAACGTTCGCCGGACTCGGCGTTGTGGTGCTGGTGGTGGTTATCCGCAAGATTCGCGGATAACGCGACTTTCTAGTTCCCGCGCCGCGGCGTCAGCCAGCCTGGCAGCCAGCTGCGCGGGGGATTCGCGACCCGGCCCAGCCGGGTGCAGTTATGGACGATGACCGGGGTGCCGTCGGCTGCTGCCGCCACGTCGGCGCTCGGCGCCGCGTAGGTCGCACCGGCGATGGGTGTCATCAGCTAACTCCCTTCAGTCATCGTCACTTACATTTCTACACCATCATACGTGGTTTCAGCTAACTTTGTTTTTCGGCGGCTCGTCACAAAATTGCAGGTCTATGTGATTTCTGACGGATTTTGGCATCGAGCCGCTATTGACGATCGTGTGTGGATACAGGACCTTGACAGGTGTGCAGTGGCTACTGTTCGGCCGGGATTCGCTGTGGTGGTGCGGGTTTCGGCCGGCTCTGGTGGTGCGCAGGTGGGCGGCGAGTCCATCGCGTGTGATGTTGGACACCTCCAGGGCTGCGTGGAGGGTCCATCGGGCCGTCCGACCCCGTGGGGATACCCGCGATCGGGGCCCGGAAACCCCGCTGACCATACGATTTCACCCTGCGGCCATCGGGCTGTTAAGGTCTCTCTCGCGCGCCGTTAGCTCAGTTGGTAGAGCAGCTGACTCTTAATCAGCGGGTCCGGGGTTCGAAACCCTGACGGCGCACAGATGCGAAAGCCCCCTCCTTCGGGAGGGGGCTTTCGTCGTTTGCGGGCCGGCTCTACGCCATCGCCGCAGCGTCAACGCCGGCTTGGCGACGCCAATGGTGGCGGTGTCGCCGAAAACCCAAGCGGCACAACATCATTACCTGCCAAGTAATCGACTTGCCTCGATTTGGCGGCCAAGCTTTGAGCTGACCACCCCGACACGAAAGAGGTCAGCATGAACGACATCGTCACCGCCTACCTGAAGACGTGGAACGCCACCGATCCGATCGAACGGAAGGCGCTGCTCGACGACCACTGGGCATCCGAGGCGTCGTACACCGATCCGATGGCGGACGTCACGGGTCACGACGCCATCTCCGAGGTGATCGGCGCGGTCCACACCCAATTCCCCGGTTTCGTCTTCTCGCTCGTCAGCGGCCCGGACAGCCACCACAATCAGGCCCGCTTCCAGTGGGGCCTGGGGCCGGCGGGGGAGCAGCCGCCGATCATCGGGTTCGACGTGCTGGCGACGGACGCCGACGGCCGCATCCAGTCGGTGCACGGCTTCCTGGATCAGGTGCCCGGCTGACCCTAGGAGTCGGCGCGAAGGGCGTCGGTGCGAAGGAACGCGGCCAGCTGAGCTGTCGCCAGCGCCTGTTCGGCGTCGTACTGCTCGAACGTCGCGACGACATTGAACCCGAGGCGCTCGGCCAGACGGAGCGAGGCGCGGTTGGCGGTCTGGGTGATGACCAGGACAGGTTGATCGTCCAGCTCGCCGGCCGCGTACTCCAGCAGTAGCCGCGTAGCTTCGCTCGCATAGCCCTGACCCCACGCATGCGGCCGGAAGACGTAGCTCAGCTCGAGTTCGTCGCCATCGGGGTCCAGATGGCCGGGAACGTCGTTGCGACGGCGGCTCAATGTCACCGTGCCCAGCATGTCGTCGGAATCCCTGGCGGTCGCGATGTAGCAGCCGGGGGCTGCCAATAGCGTTGCCGCGCCGACCCCTTCGAGCACGGCGCGCACTTCGCCGACAGGTCGCGGTCCGCCCAGGTACCGGCGCACCCGCTTGTCGGTCTGCGTTTCGATCAGGCCCTCGGCGTCCTCGTCGCGCGCCTTGCGAAGGCGAACTCGAGGCCCTTCGAGGCAGGACGCTCGCAACTCGATCGCATCACCCACGTGCACCACTGTGCCAGCCGGGCGCGCAACCCCCGGAAAACAAACATCGCCTCACCCGCTACGTGCAGGTGAGGCGATGTTCTACCTCGGGGTGGCTGACGGGACTCGAACCCGCGACACCCAGGATCACAACCTGGTGCTCTACCAGCTGAACTACAGCCACCATCGCCGCTTCTCAGAAGCAGCGTCGTAGATACTAACCGCTTAGGCCCGCTAAGCCGAATCGGTCTCCACGGCGTCGTTCGTCGGCGGGCCCAGCTCGCCGGCGACAGCCGCGATTTCGCTGGTAGACGGGCCGGGAGCGGGTACGAACGCGGTGCCGCGGTAGTACTTCAACTCGCGGATGGATTCGTGGATGTCGGCGAGGGCGCGGTGCGCCAGCCCCTTGTCGGGCTGCCCGAAATAGATGCGCGGGTACCAGCGGCGGCACAGCTCCTTGATCGAGCTGACGTCGATCATCCGGTAGTGCAGGAAGTCGTCGAGGCGAGGCATGTCGCGGGCGATGAAGCCGCGGTCGGTGGCGATCGAATTACCGGCCAGGGGAGCGGTTTTCGCCTGCCCGATGTGGCCGCGGATGTAGTCCAGCACCATCTGCTCGGCCTCTTCGAGGGTGACCGTGGAGGTCCGCACCTCGTTGATCAGGCCCGAGCGGGTGTGCATCTTCATCACCACATCGGCCATGCCGTCGAGTGCGGCGTCGTCGGTGTGGATCACCACGTCGACGCCCTCGCCGAGCACGTTCAGGTCGCTGTCGGTGACCAATGCCGCGATCTCGATGAGTCGGTCGGACTTGAGATCCAGCCCCGTCATCTCGCAGTCGATCCATACCAGTTCGTCACGCACGGTGTTCCAGACTATTCCCAGGCGCTCAACGGGGTGTCCATACCCGGCCACCTGTGACCTGACGAAGTAGGGTCAGGCGCATGACGACTGACTCGAGTGCATCCCCCGCGCAGCAGATCGCCGCTGGTTACGCCGTCACCGGCCAAGCGCTGAACCTGGGCGCGGTCGTCGTCGACGGGACCGTCGATGCCGGTGCTCAGGTCAAGATTCCGCTGGCCACCATCAACCGGCACGGCCTCATCGCCGGTGCGACCGGTACCGGTAAGACCAAGACGCTGCAGGTCATCGCCGAGCAGTTGTCGACGGCCGGGGTCCCGGTCGTGATGGCCGACGTGAAGGGCGACCTGTCGGGGCTCGCGCAGCCGGGCGCCGCCAATGACAAGACCACCCAGCGTGCCAAGGACACCGGCGACGACTGGACGCCCACGGCCTTCCCGGTCGAGTTCCTGTCGCTGGGGACGACGGGAACCGGCGTCCCGGTGCGTGCCACCGTCACCAGCTTCGGGCCCATCCTGCTGTCGAAGGTGTTGGGGCTCAACCAGACTCAGGAGTCGACACTCGGGCTGATCTTCCACTGGGCCGACCAGAAGGGCCTGCTCCTCGACGATCTCAAGGATCTGCGCGGCGTCATCCAGTTCCTGACCAGTGATGAGGGCAAAGAGGAGCTCAAGGCGCTCGGCGCGGTCTCGCCGGCCACCGCGGGCGTGATCCTGCGTGCGCTGATCAACCTGGAGGCCGAGGGCGGCGACACGTTCTTCGGTTTGCCCGAGCTCAAGCCCGAGGACCTGATGCGCGTGGACCCCCAGGGCCGCGGCATCATCACGCTGCTGGAGCTGGGCAGCCAGGCCGCGCGTCCGGTGTTGTTCTCGACGTTCCTGATGTGGGTGCTGGCCGACCTGTTCTCGACGCTGCCGGAGATCGGTGACGCGGACAAGCCGAAGCTGGTCTTCTTCTTCGACGAAGCGCATCTGCTGTTCGCCGACGCGTCCAAGGCATTCCTGGACCAGGTCGAACAGACCGTCAAGCTGATCCGCTCCAAGGGCGTCGGCGTCTTCTTCTGCACCCAGCTGCCTACCGACATTCCCAACGACGTCCTCAGCCAGCTGGGTGCGCGCGTGCAGCACGCGATCCGCGCCTTCACTCCGGACGACCAGAAGGCCCTGACGAAGACGGTCCGGACCTACCCGAAGACAACCGTCTACGACCTGGAGTCGGCGCTGACGTCGCTCGGGATCGGTGAGGCCGTCGTCACGGTGCTGTCCGAGGTGGGTGCGCCGACCCCGGTGGCGTGGACCCGGCTGCGCGCGCCGCGGTCGCTGATGGGCACCATCGGCCCCGACGCCATTGCTGCCGCCGCCAAGGCCAGCCCGTTGCAAGCGACTTACGGGGCGACAGTCGACCGCGACTCGGCCCACGAGCGGCTGTCTGCGCAGCCGGCGCCGGCCGGTGCGCCGCCTGCGGCCCCCGACGCGGCGCCCGCGCCCGTGCCTGCCGAAGAGCCCGACCTCACCGCATCCGGCCGCGTCGAGGTGGAGGCCGAAGGACCCGGCATGGTGTCGGAGGTCCTGCAGAGCTCGGCGTTCAAGAGCTTCCTGCGCTCGGCGGCGACCGTGGCAGGCCGCGAGATCACCCGCAGCCTGTTCGGCACGACCCGCCGCAGGTAAGTCGGGGCGCGGCGAGAAGGACCAAACGGTCGTTGGCGGCCGCCGAAAGCAGCCATTTGGTCCCTCTCGGCGCGGCCGCCGGCTTTACGACCCGCCGAGCTTCTTGTAGACGGCGCCGACGATCGGCGCGACGATCGCGCGCGGGGCGTAGCCGCTGGCGGCCGACATGGCCTTCGAGGTCAGGCCCGGGACGACGCGCATCTTGTTCTTCTCGAGGCCGTCCAGCGAAATCCGGGCGGTGTACTCGGTGTCGATCCACAGGAAGTCGGGGATCAGGCGCTCGACCAGTGACTGCTCGGACGGGTCGGGCAGCTCGGTGCGCACGGGTCCGGGTGCCAGCAGCGTGACGTTGATACCGTGCGGCTTGAGCTCACCGCGCAGCGACTCACTGAAGGTGTTGGCGAACGCTTTGGACGCGGCGTAGGTCGCGTTGTTCGGGATGGGCGAGTTGCCCGCGGCCGAACCGGAGATCAGGATGCCGCCGCCCTTGCGCGCGATCATGCCGGGCAGCACGGCGAGCACCAGGTCGTGCACGCCCTGCACGTTGAGCTGCACCTGGGCCTTCTCACCCGCCGCGGGCAGGTCGGCGACGGCGCCGAACGTCGCGGTGCCGGCGTTGGCGCACAGGATCGAGATGTTGCGCTCCGCGAGTTCCGCACAGAGCTTGTCGCGGTCGGCGGGGTCGGTCAGGTCGCAGGCCCGGACCTCGACGGTGACGCCGTACTTGTCGGTGATGCGCTGGGCGACCTCGGCCAGCACCTCGCCGCGGCGCGCCGTGATGATCAGGTGGTGGCCGCGGGCGGCGAGTTCGGTGGCCAGCGCTTCACCGATGTTCTGCGAGGCGCCGGTGACGACGGCGCGGGCGTCGGGACTGGGAGCGGGTACAGGCATGGGTGCAATCGTAGGGACCAATAGAGTGGCGGCATGAGCGAGGCTTGCCGAGCGAATCGACGGGCCTTGAGCAGCCACGTCCCGCCCGTCGACCGGGGCCGCGTCGCCGCCTGGGCGCTGTGGGACAGCGGCGCCACGGGCGTGAACGCCATCGTGACGACATTCGGTTTCAACATCTACCTCATCTCCGAGGTCGGCAGAGGCCTGCCGGGCCCGACGACGCCGGAGAGCTGGCTGGGGCGCGCGGTGCTGGTGGCGGGCATCGCGGTGGCGCTGTTGGCCCCGGTGACGGGCGTGATGGTCGACGCCGCGTACCGGCGACGGCGGGCGCTCGCGGCGCTCACGGGCGCCGTGGTGGTGCTGACGGCATCGATGACGTTCATCAGGCCCGACCACCACTATCTGTGGATCGGCCTGGCGTTGTTGGCCTGCACCGCGGCGTGCATGGATCTGGCGACCGTCCCGTACAACGCGATGCTGCGCCAGTTGTCGACGCCGCTGACGTCGGGTCGCGTCTCCGGATTCGGCTTGGCGGCAGGGTTTTTCGGCAGCGTCGTGCTGCTGCTCCTGGTCTTCGTGGGGCTCAAGTCCGGTAGTGGCGACACCTTGGGCCTACTCGGTGTGCCGAACTCGGACGGCAAACCGGACCGGTACGCGGTCCTGGCGGCCGCGGCGTGGTTCGTCATCTTCGCGCTGCCGTTGCTGCTGACCGTGAAGTCGCCGCCGCACGACGGCACCCCGGCCGTCGGCTTCTTCGGCGCCTACCGCAGGTTGTGGACGGAGGTCGTCGGCGAGTGGCGACGCGACCGCAACGTCGTCTACTACTTGCTCTCCAGCGCCGTCTTCCGCGACGGCCTGACGGGTATCTCGATCTTCGGTCCGGTGGTCGGGGTCAGCGTCTACGGGCTGGCGCCGACGAGCGTGCCGCTGTTCGGGGCCGGTGCGTTCACCATCGCGGCTCTGGGCGCGGCGCTCGGCGGCATGCTGGATGACCGGATCGGTTCCAAGCGCGTCATCGTCGGCTCATTGACCGCGATGGTCGCCGTGGGCATCACGCTGATGTTCCTGTCCGGCCCGCTGGCGTTCTGGATCTGCGGCCTGACACTGTGCCTGTTCGTCGGCCCCACCCAGTCGGCGTCGCGCAACCTGATGCTGCGCATCTCGGCGGACGGCAAGGAGGGCGTGGCCTTCGGGCTCTACACCACCACGGGCCGGGCGGCGCACGTGCTGTCGCCGTGGTTGTTCTCGATGTTCATCGACATCTTCGCGACGACGCGGGCGGGCCTGGGCGGCCTCTGCACGGTCCTGGGGATCGGGCTGGTCGGGATGCTGTTGGTGAAGGTGCCGGCCCGGCGTTAGTGCCCGTGCGTGCGGCCGCGTTTGCCGGACTGCCGGCACACCGTGAGGCCGGCGCCTTCTCGCTGCTGAATCTGGGTGCCGTCGACCGAGATGGTGCAGGCGATGCCGCGTCCGGCGTTGACGATGCTGACGCTGGCCGACCGTGCGGCGGGCCGGTTCAGCTGGACTTCCTTGGTCCACGGCAGCGGCACGTTGAACTCCGTCTGGAGCACCCCGCCGGTGTCGACATACGTGATGCTCACGGCCCGGCCGTTGCCGATCACGGCGTACAGCACGGCTTCGGTGTCACCGCTCTCGTCGTCCGGGGGCGCTGCCGCGGCGGGCGGGCTGACGGCTTCGCTGGGCTCGCTGCTCTCGGGCGTCGTGGTGGTCGTCACGGTCGTCGACGACGTCATCGGGTCCTGCGTCGGGACCGGCAGCGGCGGCGGTGCGACCAGGGTCTGTTGTTCGGAGCTGTTGACGATGACCAGTGCGATCACGGTGCAGAGGGCCAGGATCAGCACCGCGCCGGCCAGCGGGAACAGCCACTTGTGGCGGCGGGCCTTCGGCGGTGCGGTGACACCGTAGGGATCGGTGAAGGCGTCGGTCTGGTACCCGGCCGTCGGCATGGCCGGGAGTTTCTTGGTGGCGTCCAGCCCGTCGTCGCGCGATCCGGTCATGCCCACCTCATGTTTGCAGGGTACCTGCGGCGGGTGAGGGGACGCGGTGACGTTGCGGCGGGTGCGTTCAGCGGTGCGGGGCCAGTGCCGCGACGGTCATGGCGCGCAGCACGGCGCGCGAGGATTCCTCCTGCTTGCGGGCGCCGCCCGCGGTGACGCTGTGCGGCGTCGAGTTCAGGAGCCCGAATGCGGCGTGCGCCATGGTGCGGGCGTCGGCTTCGCTGCGTGACGGGTCGAGCCGGCGCAGGACGTCCACCCAGATTTCGACGTACTGGCGCTGTGAGCGGCGCACCTGCCGTTTGGCGGCGTCGGGGAGGTTGTTGAGGTCGCGGTCCTGGATCCGGATCAGGTCGGATTCGCCGAGCGCGAAGTCGAGGTGGAACTCGATGAGGCTGTTGAGGGCGTCGGCGGGGTCGTCGCATTCGGCGACCACGGCACGTCCGCCGGCGTGCAGCCGGGCGCTGACGCTGACCAGTAGCTCGACCAGTAGCGCTTCCTTGTTGGGGAAGTGCCGGTAGATCGCGGGCCCGCTGATGCCGGCCGCGGCGCCGATGTCCTCGAGGCGGACGGCCAGGAAGCCGCGTTCGGCGAAGAGTCGTTCGGCGGCGGCGACGAGTTGGCCGCGCCGGTCGGATTTGGCTCGGCTACGCGGTGTTTCGGCGTCTGACGCTGATGCCGTCATCGACACCTCCAACCCGGTCTGGACATCTCAGTTAATGAAGACTAACATCGCGTTCGGTTATTCGCCATTAACTCAAGTGAAATGGAGCGACGATGTCGCCGAGCGTTTCCCAACGGGTATCGCATCGCGAGCAGCACCTGGCGCTGGTGGCCGAGCTCAAGGACAAGCTGGCCACCGCTGCCCTCGGGGGATCGGAGCGCTCCCGCGAGCGTCACGTCGGTCGCGGCAAGCTGCTGCCGCGCGACCGTGTCAACGGACTCCTCGACCCGGGCAGTCCGTTCCTGGAGATCGCACCGCTGGCCGCGGGCGGCATGTACGACGACGAATGCCCGGGAGCGGGCATGATCGCCGGCATCGGCCGGGTGTCGGGCCGCGAATGCATGATCGTCGCCAACGACGCGACGGTGAAAGGTGGCACGTACTACCCGATCACGGTCAAGAAGCACCTGCGGGCGCAGGAGATCGCCAGCCAGAACCAGCTGCCGTGCATCTACCTGGTCGACTCCGGCGGCGCGTTCCTGCCGCGCCAGGACGAGGTGTTCCCCGACCGCGAACACTTCGGCCGCATCTTCTTCAACCAGGCCAACATGTCGGCGCGCGGTATCCCGCAGATCGCCGCGGTGCTCGGCTCCTGCACCGCCGGCGGCGCGTACGTCCCCGCGATGAGTGACGAGGCCGTCATCGTCCGCAACCAGGGCACCATCTTCCTGGGCGGCCCACCGCTGGTGAAAGCTGCTACCGGAGAGGTGGTTTCGGCCGAGGACCTCGGTGGCGGCGACCTGCACTCCAAGGTCTCCGGCGTCACCGACCACCTGGCACACGACGACCGCGACGCGCTGCGCATCGTGCGCCGCATCGCGTCGACGTTCGGGCCGCGCGCGCAGGCGCCGTGGGACGTCGCCCCGACGGTGGACGCGGTGTGCGACCAGACCGAGCTCTACGACGTCGTACCGATCGACTCCAAGGTGCCGTACGACGTGCACGAGGTGATCACCCGTATCGTCGATGGCGGCGAATTCACCGAATTCAAAGCCGAATACGGCACCACGCTGGTCACCGGCTTCGCGCGCATCCACGGCCACCCGGTGGGCATCATCGCCAACAACGGCGTGCTGTTCGGTGAATCCGCCCAGAAGGGCGCGCATTTCATCGAACTGTGTGACAAGCGGTCGGTGCCGCTGCTGTTCCTGCAGAACATCTCCGGCTTCATGGTGGGCCGCGACTACGAGGCCGGCGGCATCGCCAAGCACGGCGCCAAGATGGTCACCGCGGTGGCGTGTGCCCGGGTGCCGAAGCTGACCGTCGTCATCGGCGGCTCGTACGGCGCAGGCAACTACTCGATGTGCGGCCGCGCGTACTCGCCGCGGTTCCTGTGGATGTGGCCCAACGCCCGCATCTCGGTGATGGGCGGCGAGCAGGCCGCCTCGGTGCTGGCCACCGTGCGCGGTGAACTGACGCCGGAGGAGGAAGAGGCCATCAAGGCCCCGATCCGCCAGCAGTACGAAGATCAGGGCAACCCCTACTACTCGACGGCCCGGCTCTGGGACGACGGCGTCATCGACCCGGCTGACACCAGAACCGTGGTGGGACTGGCTCTTTCAGTTGTCGCGCAGGCTCCGCTCGAGCCTGTGTCCTACGGCGTATTCAGGATGTGACATGAAAACCTTCAATACGGTCCTGGTCGCCAATCGTGGCGAGATCGCGGTCCGCGTCATCCGGACGTTGCGGGCCATGGGGATCCGTTCGGTCGCGGTGTTCAGCGACGCCGACGCCGGGGCCCGGCATGTCCTCGAGGCCGACGTCGCGGTGAACATCGGGCCGGCCCCGGCCCGGCAGAGCTACCTCAGCATCGAGGCCATCGTGAACGCGGCGCGGCGCACCGGCGCACAGGCCGTGCACCCGGGCTACGGATTCCTTTCCGAGAACGCCGAATTCGCCGCCGCCCTGCACGACGCGGGCATCGTCTTCATCGGGCCGCCGGCCAAAGCCATCGGCACCATGGGCGACAAGATCACCGCCAAGGCAGCGGTGTCGGCGTTCGGAGTGCCGGTGGTTCCGGGCATCTCGCGTCCGGGTCTCACCGACGAGGAGCTCATCGCCGGCGCCCCCGAGGTGGGGTTCCCGGTTCTGGTGAAGCCGTCCGCCGGTGGTGGCGGCAAGGGCATGCGCGTCGTGCATGCGGCGGCCGAGTTGCCGGCCGCGCTGGCCTCGGCCCGTCGCGAGGCCGCCTCGGCATTCGGCGACGACACCCTGTTCATCGAACGATTCGTGTTGAACCCCAGGCACATCGAGGTGCAGGTCGTCGCGGACAGCCACGGCAATGTCGTGCATCTCGGTGAGCGTGAGTGCAGTCTGCAGCGCCGGCACCAGAAGGTCATCGAAGAGGCGCCGTCGCCCGTACTGGATGAGGCGACGAGGGCCCGCATCGGTGCGGCCGCGTGCGACACCGCCCGCAGCGTCGACTACCGCGGCGCCGGCACCGTCGAGTTCATCGTCTCCGCCGACCGTCCCGACGAGTTCTTCTTCATGGAGATGAACACCCGTCTTCAGGTGGAACACCCGGTGACAGAACTGGTCACGGGCATCGACCTCGTCGAACTGCAGGTGCGGGTGGCGGCCGGAGAGGCCCTGCCGATGGCGCAGGACGACATCACGCTGACAGGCCACGCCATCGAGGCCCGCGTGTACGCCGAAGACCCGGCGCACGACTTCCTGCCCACGGGTGGCACCGTGTTGGCACTGGCCGAGCCCGCCGAAGCGCGGGTGGATTCCGGTATCCGGGCCGGTTCGGTGATCGGCAGCGACTACGACCCGATGCTGTCGAAAATCATTGCCTACGGGCCGGATCGGGAGTCGGCGCGGCGTGGCCTGGACCGGGTGCTGGCCGATACCGCCGTGCTGGGTGTCGGTACCAACATCGACTTCCTGCGCTTCCTGCTGGCCGACGAGGACGTCATCGCCGGGCGCCTCGACACCGGACTGCTGGACCGCCGCACGGGCGACTACGTCGCCGCGCAGGCCTGCGACGACGAGTTCATCGCCGCAGCCGCGTACCGCTGGCTACACAGCTGGGCCGACGCCGGCGAGCTGTGGGCCACCCCGACGGGCTGGCGGGTCGGCGAGCACGCACCGACCACCATCCGGCTGCGGGCCGGCGACCGGACCGACCACGTCCACCTCACCGGTACTCCCGCAGCCGCCACGGCACGCATCGAAGACGGCGAACCCCGCAGCGTCACAGCATCGTTGGACGGTGACCGGCTGATCGTCACCGTCGACGGCCTACGCACCGAATACCTGACCGCCGTCGAGGACCACCGGCTGTGGCTGGCCGGAGCCGGCCGCACGACCGTCATCGAGGACGTGCGTGAGGCGCCCGTCCGGGCCGACGACGAACACAGCGGCGACGCCGAGATCGTCAGTCCCATGCCCGGATCCGTCGTGGCCGTGGGCATAACGGACGGGTCGACGGTGAGTAGCGGTGACGTCGTCGTCACCGTCGAGGCCATGAAGATGGAACACGCGCTGTCGTCGCCGGTCGACGGCACCGTGGAATTACTTGTCGCCGTGGGCGATCAGGTCAAAGTGGGCCAGCCGCTGGCCCGGATTACCGCAGCAACCGAGGAGACCAAATGAGCGACTTCATTTCGACCGGCACCCTGCCGGACCACTATGCCGAACTGGCCAAGACGGTCCGGGAATTCGCGCAGACGGTCGTCGCGCCGGTGGCCGCGCAGCACGACAAGGACCACACCTTCCCGTACAAGGTCATCGACGGGATGGCCGAGATGGGCCTGTTCGGCCTGCCGTTCCCCGAGGAGTACGGCGGCATGGGCGGCGACTACTTCGCCCTCTGCCTGGCGCTGGAAGAACTCGGCAAGGTGGACCAGAGCGTCGCCATCACGCTGGAGGCCGGTGTCGGCCTGGGCGCGATGCCGGTGTACCGCTTCGGCACCGAGGCGCAGAAGCAGGAATGGCTGCCGCAGCTGGCCAGCGGAAAGGCCCTGGGCGCCTTCGGTTTGACCGAGGCCGGTGGCGGCAGTGACGCCGGTGCCACCAAGACCACCGCCAAGCTGGACGGCGACAGCTGGGTGATCAACGGCTCCAAGCAGTTCATCACCAACTCCGGCACCGACATCACGAAGCTGGTGACCGTCACGGCCGTGACCGGCGAACTGCCCGGTGGGCACAAGGAGATTTCGTCGATCCTGGTGCCGGTGCCGACGCCGGGCTTCACCGCCGAGCCCGCCTACGACAAGGTCGGCTGGAACGCCTCGGACACCCATCCGCTGAGCTTCGACGACGTGCGGGTGCCGGTCGAGAACCTGCTCGGCGAGCGCGGCCGCGGCTACGCCAACTTCCTGCGCATCCTCGACGAGGGCCGCATCGCGATCGCCGCGCTGTCCGTCGGTGTGGCGCAGGGCTGCGTCGACGAGTGCGTCAAGTACTCGAAGGAGCGGGAAGCGTTCGGCCGCAAGATCGGTGGCTACCAGGCCATCGCCTTCAAGATCGCCCGGATGGAGGCCCGCGCCCACGTGGCCCGCACCGCCTACTACGACGCCGCGGCGCTGATGCTGGCGGGCAAGCCGTTCAAGAAGGCAGCCTGCATCGCCAAGATGATCGCCAGCGAGGCCGCGATGGACAACGCCCGCGACGCCACCCAGGTGTTCGGTGGCTACGGCTTCATGAACGAGTACCCGGTCGCCCGGCACTACCGCGATTCGAAGATCCTCGAAATCGGTGAGGGCACAACTGAGGTTCAGCTCATGCTGATCGCGCGTGAGGCCGGGCTGTGACCGAGAAGCGGGTCATCGAGCAGCGCGGGCTCTGGTACGAGGAGTTCCAGCCGGGCGTCATCTACCAGCACCGGCCCGGCCGCACCATCACCGAGGCCGACAACGTCCTGTTCACCACGCTGACCATGAACACGCAGGCGCTGCACCTGGACGCCGCGTTCTCCGATGCGCTGCCGCCGTTCCATGCACGGCTGGTGAATTCGATGTTCACGCTGTCGACGCTCGTCGGCCTGTCGGTCGCCCAGCTGACCCAGGGCACGATCGTCGGCAACCTCGGTTTCTCCGACATCGCGTTCCCCAGGCCGCTCTTCCACGGTGACACGCTGTACGCCGAGTCCGAGGTGATCGAGAAGCGCGAGTCCAAGAGCCGGCCGGGGGAGGGCATCGTCACGTTCGCCCATACCGGTCGCAACCAGCACGGCGACATCGTCGCCACGGCGACACGCAAGACCATGGTCCGTAAGCGCCCCGCGGAGCAGCCGTCATGAGCTTGACCGCGCCGGGACCCGGCTGGCTGTTCTGCCCCGCGGACCGTCCTGAGCGGTTCCAAAAGGCCGCCGCCGCAGCAGATGTGGTGATCCTCGACCTGGAAGACGGCTGCGCCGCGAAGGACCGGCCGGCGGCTCGCCAGGCGCTCATCGACACCCCGCTGGACCCGGCGCGGACGGTGGTGCGTTTGAATCCGTCGGACACCGCCGATCACCCGCTCGATCTGGAGGCTTTGGCCAAGACGCCGTACACCACGGTGATGCTCGCCAAAACCGAGTCGGCCGAACAGGTTCGGGCGCTCGCGCCGCTCGACGTCGTGGTGCTGGTGGAGACGCCGCGCGGTGCGCTCGCCGTCACCGAGACCGCCCGCGTCGAGAACACCTACGCCGTCATGTGGGGCGCCGAGGACCTGTTCGCGGTGCTGGGCGGCACCGCGAACCGCCGGCCCGACGACAGCTACCGCGATGTGGCCAAGCACGTCCGGTCGCAATCGCTGTTGGCCGCCAAGGCTTTCGGCAAGCTCGCGCTGGACTCGGTGTACCTCGACATCAAGAACCTGGACGGCCTGCGGGCCGAGGTCGACGACGCCGTGGCCGTCGGTTTCGACGCCAAGGTGGCCATCCACCCGACACAGGTCGCGGTCATCCGGAACGGCTACGCGCCGACCGAGAAGGAGATCGCCTGGGCGCGTGCGGTACTCGATGCCGCGACCCGCGAGCGCGGCGTGTTCCAGTACGACGGTCTGATGGTCGACATGCCGGTGCTCCGCCGCGCCGAACGCATCGTCGCCCTGGCGCCGTAGGAGCTACAGGTCCTCGACGCTGAGGATGCCGTCTTGCACGGCACGGGCGACCAGTTGGGCCTTGGTGGCCGCCGGGCGCCCCGCGGCGGCGTACTTGGCGCGAACGCGTTGCAGGTGGGTCCGGACGGTGGTCGGCGCGAGGTGCAGGCGCTTGGCGACGATGTCCTTGCTCTCGGTCTGAAACCAGGCCTTGAGCACTTCACGTTCGCGCTTGGTGAGCCCGGGCCGGCCGGAGTCGGTGTCCGAGCAGATGGCCGCGGCCATGCGGGGACCGACGTACGGCTCGTGGGTGCTGGCCGCGCGGATGGCCTCGATGAGGTGGCCCTGGCCTTCGCTCTTGGCCAGATAGGTGACCACCCCGATGGCCAGGCAACGCAGGATCACCTCGGAGTTCTCGAGGTGCGAGTAGACGATCACCGCGTGTCCCGCGTCCACGATGGCGGCGACCGCATCGAAATCGGGCTGGCGACTGCGCAGTTCGAGATCCAGGATGACCGCGGCCAGCTGGTGGTCGGCCTTGGGGTAGACCGCCAGGAACGACTCGGCGTCGAGATGGTCGGATGCGACGCGGATGGGTGGGTCGGCCTGGGCGCACCATGCCGAGACGCCGGTGTGGATGACGTCGTGGTCATCGACAACGGCGATGGCCAGAGGCTCAGATGGGTTGGCCGGCGCGGACATGATCGGTCGGTCTTTCTGGGAGTGGGTGGCGCACGGTGATCCACACCGTGTCATCGAGGGTGGTCAGGTCGAATTCATCTTCGTCGTCGACACTGGATTTCGTCGGCAAATCGGCGTGCTCAGCCCGCTGACACATGACGCTGAGTTCGACTGCCGCCGTTTCGGCGGCGACGGTGATGCGGGCCGGCGAGGCGGCTGCGTGGAGAATTTGGTCGATGAGCCGGGCCAACCGCCGGGCAGTGGGGACATCCATGGCCGGCGGTGTGCCCTGGACGTCCACGGAAACGGCCAGGCCGCGATTCTGGGCGGCGTCGATGCGTGGGCGCAGTTCGCGAAGCAGTACGTGCTCGAAGCTCGAGGACTGGTCGAAAAGGGTACGCAGCCGCTGGTATTCGAGTTGTGCGCGGCGCCGTGTCTCGGCATCGACCGGTTCTCCGTCGGCAAGGGTCGACAGCAGCGGCTGGATGGTGGCGGCGAGGTCCGCGTAGCGGCGGTCGTATTCCTCCTGCACGGCGTCGGCGATGTGTGCTGCCGCAGTCAGGCGCATGTGACTTTCGGTCTCGGCGGAAGCGGCTGCGGCAGAACGCCGGATCATGTCGGCGACGACCAGAGCACACAGTTGGGCGACGAGGACACTCGCCGTGTCGTATCCGAGGTCGACGACGGTGTGGACCGACGGATTCCGAATGATCGCGTAGACGGCGGGGACGACCCAGCACCACACCAGGACACCAACGGCGTAGCGCAGCTGGACACTGAGCAGCAGCGGCAGCACACACCAGCCGATCGCGCCTTGTGCCCACTGCAGCCGGGGGTCGAGGTCTTTGATCGGCATCGAGATCGACTGCACCAGCGCAACAACGACGAGGATCATGATGCCGAAACGTGCCCGCGGATAGGCCCGGCCCATGACCCGGGGGATCGCGGACAGCGTCGCCGCCGTCGTCACGACGATGAGGGACCACTGCAGATACGGGTATGCCGCGAACTTCAGGGATGAGGGCACGGTCACCAGCAGGTTGGCCAGGCCGTAGGCAACCAGTGCCAGTCCGTAGCCCATGTGTGCCCGCTCGATGAGCCGCTCCGGGTCCGGCGCTGGGTCGGCACTGGCCGGTATTGATGTGGGCCAACGCAATTCGACCGTGGTGCCCTGCCCGGGCTGCGTGATGATCTCCGCGACACCGCCGAGCTGCTGCATGCGGGCGATGATCGAGTCTGCGATGCCGTGCCCCCGCGTCGGCCGGGTCAGATCGAATCCATGCCCGTCGTCGGCGATCTGGATCCGGCCGAGATGCACGGTGATGGTGACCGCCGTGGCGCCGGAATGCCGGTCGATGTTGGTCAGAGCTTCGCGCGCGGCGGCCGCGATGGTCGCCGCCGTCGCGCCGTCCACCCACATCGCGGTCACCCCGGCATAACTCACGGGCGTCGTGGTGTGGGTAGCGTGATCACGCAGGGCGGCAACGAGATCGGCCGGCGGCGCGGGCGTGTGCGATGTCTCGGTGAACACGCGGAGGTCGCGCTGTGCCTGGGCGGCGACGCGCTCGGGTGACAAGGCGGTGCCGGTACCCACCATCAGCAGGGTCGAGGCGACGGTGTCATGGAGCAGCCGCATCTGCTCGCGGTCGTAGTCGCGCACGGCGGCGTTGACCTTCTGGCGGAGCTCGACAGCCAGCCGCTCGGCGCGGGCGACGTCGACCCTTTCGGCCACGTGCACCGTCAAGAAGCGGATCAGCGTCGATGCCACCCACAGCAAGGCGAAGTAGTAGACGTTGACCCATTGGTCGCTGTCGTGGACCCCGCCGACCGACGCCGCGCCGGCGGCGAGCGCGGCAACGACGCCTGCGGTCATCGCCGTGTTCAGCAGCGGTTCGAACACCGTGAAGCTCGCGATGGCCGTACCGGCGATCGCGATCGGCGCGCAGGTCGACGGGCACGCCCGGTCGTCGGCAGCCGCGACAGGCAGGACCAGGCAGGCGGCGAGCGTGACGGCGTAGTCGATCGCGAGAATGCGGGGCGTTGCGGAGCGGGTCAGCAACCGGTACAGCGACCAGGCGCCGGCCAGACCGGCGAACGCGACGCCGGCCAGGCTGATGCGCGGCGCCGAGACCAGCACCACGACGTACACCACCAATGCCCCGCCGTGCCGCATGAACAGGCTGACCCGCATCGCGTGCTGGAGGAAGTTGCGGCGTGCCGCGCCTGTGCCGGTGTCAAACATGATGGGACTGCCGTACGTGTGCGGTCAGGGTGCGGGCGCGGCTAAAGCTCGGGCGACGTTGGGGCCGGCGCGGTTCGGACGTCTCATCGGTTTCTCGCTTCCGGCACTGCCACGTTGATGATGCGATGGTTGTAGCACGCGGCAACGACAGACTTCGGGCCGATTCGCGTGTCACCAGCGCAAATAACAACGAATTCATACGTTCGGGCTACAAGTTGGCCGTATTGCCACCGGCCCGCACCGGCCCGACCGGCGACTGCGACACGTCTTCAGTCTGTTACCTGCGATAACCGCGGCCGGCCGGTCTTCGGGCGCATAATGGCGGTGATGCCCCAGCACTGCGGCGAGCAGAGCGGATCATCCGACTGGTGCCACACCCCGGCATCGGCCGGCGACCCTCACCACCTGAGGGGTTGCCCTGGTCGCCACCGCGCTGAGCTTCTCGCGGACTGACGGCCGAACATGCCGTCACCGAAAGGAGGCGGTATGGCTGACGTGACGGTCCCTGGCCTGGACAACCGGGTGGACCTCGAGCCCGTGCAACTCGTCGCGCCCGACGGCGCGCCCACCTCCGACGCGCGATATCGCCGCGACCTGCCGCCCGAGACGCTGGGCTGGCTGTACGAAGAGATGGTCGTCACCCGTGACCTCGACGTCGAATTCGTCAATCTGCAGCGCCAGGGTGAACTGGCGCTGTTCGCCTCGTGCCGCGGTCAGGAAGCCGCGCAGGTGGGTGCGGCAGCCTGTCTGCGCAAGACCGACTGGCTGTTCCCGCAGTACCGGGAACTCGGCGCCCTGCTGGTCCGCGGCATCACGCCGGCCCAGATCAGTGCGGTGTGGCGGGGCCGCTGGCACGGCGGCCTGGGCTTCACCGAAAAGCACTGCGCGCCACTGTCGATCGACATCGGCTCGCACGGCCTGCACGCGGTCGGCGCGGCGATGGCGGCGCAGCGGCTCGGTGAGGACTCGGTGACCGTGGCGTTCATCGGCGACGGCGGCACGTCCGAAGGCGACATGCACGAAGCGCTCAACTTCGCGGCCGTCACGTCGGCGCCGTGCGTGTTCTTCGTGCAGAACAATCAGTGGGCCATCTCGGTGCCGGTGCGCCGGCAGCAGGCGGGACCGTCGATCGCGCACCGCGCCATCGGCTACGGCATGCCCGGCATCCGGGTGGACGGCAACGACGTGCTGGCCTGCTACGCGGTGATGTCCGAGGCGGCGCAGCGCGCCCGCGCGGGTGACGGGCCGACGCTGATCGAGGCCGTCACGTACCGGATGGGGCCGCACACCACCTCCGATGATCCGACCCGCTACCGCGACCCCGACGAGCTGAAGCACTGGGAGGCACGCGATCCCATCACGCGCTACAGGACGTACCTGGAGCGCGTCGGGGTGTGGACGCCCCGGCTGCAGCAGCACGTCGAGAACCGCTCCCGGCGGCTACGCGCCGAACTGCGCGAGGCGGTGCTGACGGCACCGGACTTCGACGTCGCGGACATGTTCGACAGCGTCTACGCCGACATCACACCCGAACTGGCCCGGCAGCGCGACGCGTTGCTGGCCGAATTGGATTGGGAGGGTTGACATGACGCAGCTCATCGAGCGGCCGTCGTGGTCCGGTGACGCCGAGCCCGACGAGCCGGGGCGGCCGGCGGGGAAAACCGCCACGGCCACCACATTGTCGATGGTGCAGGCCATCAACCGCGCGCTTCGCGACGCCATGGCCGCCGACGAGCGCGTGCTGGTGTTCGGTGAGGACGTCGCACAGTTGGGCGGGGTGTTCCGCGTCACCGACGGGCTGCACGAAACCTTCGGGGAAACAAGGTGTTTCGACACGCCACTGGCCGAGTCCGCCATCGTCGGCATCGCGATCGGCATGGCGATCCGGGGCCTGGTGCCGGTACCCGAGATCCAGTTCGACGGGTTCGCGGCCCCGGCGTTCGACCAGATCGTCAGCCACCTTGCGAAGTACCGGATGCGTACCCATGGCGATGTCGACATGCCGGTGACCATCCGCATCCCGTCGTTCGGCGGTATCGGCGCGGTGGAACACCATTCGGAGTCGACCGAGTCGTACTGGCTGCACACTGCCGGGCTGAAGGTCGTCATCCCGTCGACGCCGTCGGACGCCTACTGGCTGCTGCGCGAGGCCATCTCGTCCCGCGACCCGGTGATCTTCCTGGAGCCCAAACGCCGGTACTGGACCAAGGGTGAGCTGGACACCAGTCGGCCGGCGCCACCCATCGGGCAGGCCGCGGTGCGGCGCACCGGGCGCGACGTCACCGTCATCACCTACGGTTCGCTCGTCGACACCGCATTGGCCGCCGCGGATCTCGCCGACGGCCACGATCTGGAGGTCATCGACCTGCGGTCGCTGAACCCGCTCGACTTCGACACCATCGCGGCATCGATCCGCAAGACCGGACGCGCGGTGGTCATGCACGAGGGGCCGCGCACCCTGGGGTTCGGCGCCGAACTGGCTGCCCGGATCTCCGAAGAACTCTTCTATGACCTGGAGGCACCCGTGTTGCGCGCCACCGGATTCGACACGCCGTATCCGCCGGCCCGGCTGGAGAAACTGTGGCTGCCCGGTGTCGACCGGCTGCTGGACTGCGTGCACAAGGCGATGAGCCAGCCATGACCGCGACACACGACTTCCTGGTCCCCGACCTGGGTGAGGGATTGGAAGACGCCACCATCACGTCGTGGGCCGTGGCGGTGGGGGACACCGTCGAACTCAATCAGGTGTTGTGCACCGTCGAGACCAACAAGGCGGCCGTGGAGATCCCCAGCCCGTACGCCGGCGTGGTGACCGAACTCGGTGGGGCAGAAGGGCAGACGCTCGCGGTGGGCGCCGTGCTGGTCCGCATCGCCACCGACGCGCCGGCGGCCGCAGAGCCGGCCGAGCCGAAAGCCGAGGAGCCGAAAGTCGAAGCGCCCGAGTCCGATGAGCCGAAAGCCACGTCGCCACAACGCAAACCCGTGCTCGTGGGCTACGGCGCGGACGCCGATCTCGATACCACGCGCCGCCGGCCCCGGGCCAAGCCGCGGGTGCGCAAGCTGGCGGCCGACCTGAACGTCGACCTGACCGGGGTGGCGCCGTCGGGCCCGAACGGCATCGTCACGCGGCAGGACGTGCTGGCCTCGGCGCACCAGACCGGCGACACCGACTTCGTTCCCGTCAGCGGCGTGCAGGCCGAGATGGCGCGCCGGATGTTGATGTCACGCAAGGAGATACCGGACGCGCACGCATCGGTTCAGGTCGACTGCACCGAGTTGCTGCGGGTTCGCGACACCCTGGCCGGTGCCGATGCCACCGTCACACCGTTCGTGCTGATGCTGCGGCTGCTGACCATCGCGCTGCGGCACCACCGCGAGTTCAACGCCACCTGGGTGCCGGCCGAACACGGCGCGAGCGTGCACCTCCACGAGTCGGTGCACCTCGGCATCGGCGTCGCGACATCGCGTGGGCTGCTGGTGCCGGTGGTCCGGGACGCCGAGCGACTCTCCACCCGCGACCTGGCCTGGGCGGTGGACGGACTGATCCGTTCCGCCCGGGACGGCACGCTGAAACCCGTTGAACTGCATGGCTCGACGTTCACCGTGTCGAACTTCGGCGCGCTGGGTCTGGACGAAGGCGTCCCCGTCATCAACTATCCGGAGGCGGCGATCCTCGGCATGGGGACACTCAAACCGCGGGCCGTCGTACGTGATGGCGAGGTGGTGGCGCGACCGACCATGACACTCACCTGCGCCTTCGACCATCGGATCGCCGACGGCGCCGGGGCGGCCGCCTTCCTCGGCGAATTGCGGGCGCTCATCGAGGCGCCCGAACTCGCGCTCCTCGACGCCTAGAGCTGATCAGCGCTGCTTGGCGGCAGCCAGGCGGGCGGCGAATTCCGGTGACTCGATCGACGCCGCCTGCGGGACGATCTCGATGTCGACCGCCTTCGCGTGCTGCTCGTGGTCCAGGACGCCGGGATGGTCCGTCGCGCGCATCGAGGCCTTGGTCGCCAGCACCACCTCACGCGGCGCCGCCGCCGGACCGGCGGCCAACGCCAACGCCGCGGCGACGGGATCGTCGGCGACCTCGATCGCCAGGCCGTGCCGCACGGCGGCGTCGGCGTCGAACTTCATGCCGAACAACAGCGCCGCCCGCGCCGCCTGCGGACCGATGGCCCGCTGCAGCATCCAGGTCGCGCCGCCGCCCGGGTGAATCCCGAGCTTCTGGAACCGTGGGTCGAAGACCGCCCCGGGCCCGGCGATCCGGACATCGGCGGCGAGCGCGAGGTTGAGCCCGGCACCGACGGCCGGGCCGTTCACCGCGGCGATGGTCGGCAGCGTGCAGTCGGCCACCGCGAGGAAGCCGTCGTAGATGACCCGCAGGCCGTTGACCGTCGCGGCGCCGAGCGCGGTCAGGTCGGCGCCGGCGCAGAACGCCTTCCCGGCGCCGGTCACGACCACGGCGTGCACGCCATGGTCGGCCTCAGCGGCGTTGATCGCGGCCCGCAGGCCGGCGGACATCTCCGCGGTCACCGCATTGCGGCGGTCGGGATCGTTGACCGTGATGAGCGCGACGCGGTCGATGACCTGCGTCAGTACGAGATCGGACACCGCCTCAGCCTATGGCTTGTGTTTCGACTCACGTGAGTCAAAACCTTTACCCACGGCTGTATCTGCGAAACAACTGTGTGATTCCTTTGGCTATGCAGGTTGAGAGGCGTACGGAGTTCATGTTGAAGCGTTTTGCTGTGGTTGCTGCTGTGGGCATGGTGCTCCCGTTCGGGGCAGCGACCGCTGCGTACGCCGACCCTGCGCCTGTCGGTGACGAGGGCCCGCCGCCGGACACCGGTGTGGTGGCGTCGGAAGAACCGGCGACGGTCACGACGCCCGACGGCTGGGTGCTCACCGTCGTTGCCAAGAACGAGACCGAACTGCCCGTCGCACCGCTCACCACCGCGGTCAGCTCGCGTGAATACCTGGTGGGCGGCACGTTCACGGGGACCGTGACCGGCAAGGGCAAGACCACCCTCAACGGCGGCACGCTGGAGGCCGGCTACCAGATCGGTTGCGGTATCGAGCTGGGCCAGGTGCGTCTGGTCGGGTCGATCGGTATCGCCACCTCCGGGTCGACGCTGGCCGGCCTGCTGCCCACCGGTGTCAGCGTCCCGATGTCGGGCACCATCGAAATCCACCCGAAGCCGGGCACCGTGACCCAGGTGCCGGTCGACAAGAAGACCTTCAAGTCGGCGCCGGTGCGCATCACGCTCAAGGACACCCACGTCAAGGTCGACGGTTGCGTCGGTCAGTCGTTCCTGCGGTCGTACGCGGTGCTGACCAGCTCCACCTCCGACACCGACGACATCGTCGCCTACTACGGCGTCACGAAGTCCGTCTGAGCCACCGCCTAAACGGCATTCGAGCAATGGGGTTCTCGAAATTGCCCTGCAGGAATGCCGTTTCGGCGTCTGGGTGCCGACGATGTGCGTCCGCGGCGAACAATTGGCCCGATATCGGCTCGTAGAGCAGCGAATTCGGGGATAATTTTCCCGAGGTACCGTCTGGGACGGACCAGAGCTGGGGGCCCGTATGGGTGAGCTGACGATGGCCGCGCCGGCGCCGGCGCACCAGCATCAATCAAAGGCGCCAGCGATCCCGCGGCGGCTGCTGTCCGAACCAGGTGACCCCGCCGAACGCCGCGCCACAGCGCGGGCAGCCGATGCACAGGGATGTGCGTCTGATCGTGCCGGCGCGCCTGGTTCGGGCGTTCCGCGGCCCCGGTTGCATCCGTACCTACCGGCGGGCACCCCGACCGCGATCGCTGCTCGCGCGGGTTACGGCCGGCCGCTGGCGGCGGAACAGGCGACCCACCTTGGTCAGGTCCTCGATGCCGACTTTCGCCATGTCCGTATCCACACCGACGACCACGCCGCGGAGTTGGCATCGTCGGTGCGGGCACACGCGTTCACCATCGGCAGTCACATCTTTTTCGGCAGCGGCGAGTACCGGCCCGACACCGTGTCCGGCGCGCGGTTGCTCAATCACGAGCTGGCACACGTCGCGGACGCCATGCCAGGACCGGCCCGGGTGTTCCGTGACGTCATCGTCGATATCGGCGAGCCGACGATCGTCGGTCAACCCGACCCCAATGCCGCCACGAAACCGGAGGACCTGCCGTGGGAGCGGCTCCAGGTGATCGCGACCGGGATGGACGACGCCGCGAAGGCGTTGGCGGCGTTTGCCGGGACCAAGACTCCGTGGGTCTACGTCGGTCTGCATCCGAAGTTCGTGAAGGTCTACGGGACCAACGGCTCGTCTTTGGGGCCGAAGGTGCCGGTGAAGCCTGACGTCAAGGTCACCTTCTACCCGGGCGTGTACGAGCTCGCGGCTGACGGTTCGCTGACGGCGCTGCAGGTTCGCGGCGACGACTACGACCATATTCGGCATGAGATGGATGCAGAGGGCCATGAGGTCCGAAGCGTCATCGGGCAGCGGCAGCTGACTGCGGAGGAACAGAAGAAGGCGCTCGAGGAACGGCAGAAGGCCGCCGACCAGACCGATCCGAAGAGCGCCCCCGCCGCGCCCGCACCCCCCGCCAAAGTGGAGAACGTCGACCTGTTGGGGATGCTGTCTGCGCCGGACCAGGTGCGCGACATGATCGCGAAGGTGCCCGGGGCGCGCGTGATCTATTTCGTGCCGAAGTATCTGGTCACGGGTGGTAGCGGCAAGGGCACCGGTACGGTGCCGTCGGTGTACCGCAGCCCGATCGAAGGTCGCGGCGACGGCAAGGCGCCGAACGCGCCGCCGTGGCCGGTCACCGTCGAAGGACCGAAGTTGGTGACCGTCGACTCGGACCCGACCTTCACTGCCAAGGTGCAGTGGTCCGCCAACGGCAATTACAGCTTCGCCTCCCAGGTCATCACACAGGTCGGCAACGATATTCGGTACCGGTGGGAGAAGTTCGACATCACCGAGTACGCCAAGGCGCAAATCAAGAAAGATCCGTCGCACGCCGCCGCCGACGCCAATGCCGCGCCGGAGAAGACCCTCAACGAGCGCATCGATGAATTCACCCATGCCAAGGCCGGCGCCGGCACCGACGTCACCGGGATGGGCGGTGCCAACCGGGAATTCAGCCGCGAGTTCGAGGACTGGTGGAAGGACACCAAGCGGGCCAACAAGCGACTGGGCGCTTCCGGCGGCTCGACGGTCGCTGAGCGGCTCAACAGCGACGTCGCCAACCTGACCACCATCTCATTGGCTCCGGTGTCCCTGCTGGTCACGGCGCTGGGCGCATCGCTGAAATGGCTGGCCGAATTGTTCGGTCAACCCACCGAACAACAAGAGGTGCCGCTGAAGGAAAAAGGCATCTTCCTCATCAGAACCATCGCGACGCCGGCGATCCGCGAGGACAGCGAGGGCAAGGAAGTCATCAGGCCGCCGGCCGTCGCCGGGCACGTCGTCGAGGTCACCGACATGACCACCGCGCTCAACGAGGCGCTGGACGAACCCGCGGCGCAACTTGCCGAACTGCAGGCCCAGATCGACATCGCCCGGAAAGAGGGCAACCAGTCGAAGCTCGAATACCTCGAAAGCCTCATGCAGAAGGCGAAGATGAACCTGACCGGTTCGCCGCTGGACGTGCTGACCGCTCGGCGCAAGGCCAAGAACGACGAACTGGAGAAGTTCCGTCACGACTACCCCTCGCTGTCGGATTACACGTTGAGCCACGACGTCGAGACGCTCGACCGGCTGATCAGCTTGTACAACCGCTACGAGGACAAGCGCACCGCCGGGGCCAGCACCGCCCTGCCGCCGTCGGTCCGGGTCAACGCCGCACTGATCTCCGAGGTCAGCGGCCAGCAGTACCCACTCCTGCTGGCCGCCGGACCGATGCCCAAGGACGGCGACGACTACCGCTGGCTGATCAACGACGTGACCAACATCGACGGCGCGGGCGCGTACGAAGGTCGCGGCGCCACCCCCAGCAAGGCCTTCCAGGCCGCGCTGGACAAATTCGGGGGGAAGGCGTCCTACGGACGCGGCAGCATCGCGGTTCGCACTGCCGGCCTCGGCTTGGAAGCTGACGCGCCGCCCACGATGAACGCCGAGAGCGCACCGGTGGACTGGGCGGTGGCAGAGAAGCGCATCGACGACCTGGTGACAGTGCTGGCCGCGATCGGGCTCGTCGTGGCTTCGGCCGGCACCGCGGCAGCGTTGATCGGCGCGGCCGCCGCGGCAGCACGGCTCATTCAGAAATGGGAAGCCGGCAAGCTGTATTTGGACGCCTCGACCGTCAGCGACGTCCTCGGGCTGCTGGGCGGTATGGGTGCTGCGGGGCAGCTGGTGGCTGGATTCCGGGTGGCCAAGTTCGGTCGTGCCTTCACCATCTTGGAGGAAGCCGGCGCGACCGAGTCAAAGCTGGCAGAAGCTGCCAAGGCGGTCGAGGGCGCCGAGTCGCTGGTCAAGGGCGCCGAGTTGGCCAACAAGGTCATCGGCGGCGCGGGCGTCATCTGGGGCGACGTGACCTTCATCGACCAGATGATGACCATCAGCGCGCAGGAGGAATCCGGCGCGATGACGCACGCCGAAGCGCGGCGGCAGCGCGCGTCCGCGATCTCGTCGGCGGTACAGAACAACGGCATGTTCATTGCCGGCGAGGCGATCGGGGCCCGGGCCAAAGCCAAGGCCAACGACGCGGCGGCGGCCAAAAGCGGCACGCCCGCACCCGCACACTCCGAAACCGAATCGGGTGGCGCCCCGAAGCCGGGCGAGAGCCGGTCCACCGGCACCCCCGACCGCGGCGCGGGCGTCCTCGACATCAAACCGCCGGTGCCGGAATCCGACCCGAACGCCGGCCACGAAGCGCCCAAACCGTCGGAGCCCGAGAAGCGGGCCGGTCCCGACGAGAAGGACAAATCCGACACCAAACCCACCGACCCGGCCGCCACCACCAAGCCGATCGGCGAGCGGCGAGCTACCACCCAGGAGCTGCGGGAGGCGCTGCCGCACGACCTACGCGACCTGATGGTCATCGACCCGACCCTCGAGGGCGATTTCGTGCAGGCCGACTGGGATCCCGATCCGGACACGGGGCTGGTCACCAACATCCGGCTGCGGGTGAGCCCGGATGCGTTGCCGTCGACGGTGCGGATGCACGCCGACACCCTGCGCACGATGCAGAAGTACCAGGGGTTCTCCGGACGGGTTCGGTTGGCGCTCAAGTGGATTGCCGATCTGATCGGTAAGAAGACGTTGGACCCGACCAACAAGCCGCTGTTCGACGCCCAGCTGGAAGTGCAGAAGCTGAACAAGCTGATCGCCGACCACATGAACGCGATGAAGGCGATGGAGCCCCACGCGCGCACCGACGCGGAGGCCAAACTCGACAGCCTGGAGCAACAGCTGGCCGAGCACCAGGGCGCGCTGGACATCGGCGACCTGACGCCAAGCAGCGGCGTGGCGCAGCGCGATGTGGCCCCGCGCAACCGCAAGAAGTACAACGAGCTGCTGACGGAACTGCGCAAACACGAGGCGGGCAGCGACGAACACAAGCGAATCCGTCGGGAGATGTACGAGCTCACCGGCGGAACCAAGCCACTTGCAGTGTGGGAGGCCATCTACTACAGCAACGTCGACAAGGCCAACAAAGCCAACAAGATCGTCGAAGCCGAGCGGGTTCGGGGGAAGTGGGCCGAAAGCGAGAAAACGATCAACGACCTACCGGATGACCTGGGTACCCGGCGGGTTGATCTGTTCAACCCGCCAAAGGAGGGCGCCGAGGTCAAGGCCTACGAAGGCGGAACCGTCTACGCGAGTGAGGACATCATCGCCGAAGTCGCCGCGGACCGGCACCTGGTCAAACGCCGGCGGTGGTCGATGACGTGGATTTTCATCGATTGCGAGCCGAGCGGTCCGCTGAAGAAGATGCTCGGCGACGCCGGGATCACGATCGAACTGCGCGGCCCGCACTCTTCGGGGGCGAAACTGCTGAATCGCATCCCGCCGCCGGTAACCCGCTGACCGACAGGGCGGTGCGACAATCGTTGGTGTGAACCTGGCGCCGTTCCGCATGCATTCGCGTGATGAATTCCAGACCTGGCTGGCCATGGATCTGGAGGTGCGCGACGAGCTCTACGCGATGGTGGGCGAAGAACTCGACGTGGACGTCGCGTCGCTGGACCGGCTGGAAGCCTTCCTGCTGCAGCGCTATCCGTCAGCCGACGCGATCATGACGCTCGATCAGCGCCCTGTCGCCGACGCGGCGGCCCGTCACGTCGGCCTGGTGCTGTTGCTCAACGTCGACGACGCGGTCTGGGACATCGATCTCGACCATCCCGACAACGTCTATTACCGGCTGCCCATCATCGTCTTCCGCGGCGGCGAACAGGAATGCCCGTTGCTCATGGTGTTGGCGTGCCTGCAACGGCGCACCGGCGAAGAGCTGCGCCTCGTGGTCGAGAACTACCAGGAGGACTACAACGTCGACGGTGACTAGGGCACGCACCGCTCATGCTGGTACGGGAAAGGGTACGGCTGCAGTGCCGGTCCGATCCCACCGGAATTGAGGACGTCACTGACGTAGCGCAGCCGCGTCCCGCCGGTCGAGGCTCCCGTCTGGGTGACCCGGACACCGCAGCGAAAGCCACCGGTGAGACTGAGCCCCCGCACACTGAGCCACGGACCGACCTGGCCGAAGATGCGTACCGCGTCGACCGGGGTGGCGGCGAACTGCGCGACGTCGGTGCTGCCACCGATCCGCACCAGTGACGCGCTGTTGTCGTGGAGGGTGAGCCGGTTGACGCTGCCGACGTAGATCGCGTGCCGGGACCGGTTCCAGTAGAACGGAATGACGCATCGGACGACATTGCGGCTGATGGTCACCTCACCGGCGTTGATGGTGCCGCCGTCGGCGGAGCCGAGTCCGATGTGGATGCCCTCGATCGCGCCTGCGACCAGATTGTCATGGACGCGCACCAGATCAGCGGTGGCACCCGCCACGACGATGCCCTGGGCCATGGCCCGAGACTGTCGGGAGATGCCGGCGAAGAACCGGCTGTTGGCCACCGACAGTGCCAACGAGTCGGGAGCCTGGATCGCCCGGCGGACGAATTTGTTCAGGCCCTGACTCGGGGTGAGCCTGTTCAGGGCTTTCGCGCCGATCAGGGTACTGAACTGCTCGGCGATGTGATGGAGCTGCGGCGGGCCGGACATCGAGAAGCTCGCTCCGTTGGGCAGCCGAACGATCCGAGCGGCTCGGACGTCGGCACCCGCGGGACCCGCGGCCGCAGGTGGCCGCTCGGCTTCCGCGGCCGGCATCTCGACCTTCGCGCTGATGTACCGGCCGAGTTCGCGGGCCAACAGCGGGAGCAGCACGTCGGTGCGGCGGTCGGGGGCGGGCGCGATCCGAAGCTCATTGCCGTCGACGGTGGTCTCGTCGCTGGAGACGACCAGAATGCCGATCTGCTGGTCGCCCACATGCAGTCGGTTGTCGGTGAAATGGTTCCGGCGATTGTCCCGCTTGTCCGAAGGGGCGGTATAGATCGCGGACTGGGTCCGACGCACGTTGTCCGGACAGACCAGTTCGCAGTCGCGCACGGTGACATCGGTGCACCCGAGGAAGGCCAACGTGCCGAATAATCGCGGCCCGCCGATCCGCCCGGCGGTATTGGCGCCTGTGCCGGCCTCGGCGCGGATGCGCTCGACGGTGACGTCCGTGCAGTCCATGAACTGGAGCACCGATTCGTGTCCGCGGATGGAGATAACGGTGGCAGGGCCGACGCCCGTCACCACGATGCGATGTTTGTCGCTGATGGTCACCGGCTCGTCCAGCACGTAGCGGCCGGCGGCCAGGCACAATTCACCGCCGTCATCGGGCAGCGTGTCGGCAGCGGCTTGCAGGTCGTCGCCAGGAAAGGCGGTCACCGTGCAGGTGCACGCCTGGGTGACGGTGAGCGGGTTGAAGGTCGGCCGGCAGTCGGAGATCACCGTTTTCGTCGACAGATCGACGACCGCCAGTGGCGTGATGTGGTGCACGGTGCCATCGGGCGCCGCGTCAGTCAGCGTTTCCACTGCGTCAGCAGCGCTGCCCCGGATCCGCGCCGCCCACCAGTCGCCGGCCAGATACTGGCCCGGCCGGGCGGTGAACGCGACGCCCACGTCGCCACCGTGCCATGTGGCCGATACCTGGCCGGCTGCGCCGACAACCTGGCCGTCCCACCTGCGCAGGCACAACCCCGAGGGGGCGCCGACGACAGTGGTGGGGGCCGACAGCGTCACCACGTCCCCTGCGGTGCCCGGGTTGACCGCGACGGCGGTGAACAGCGGCCCGTTGTCTTTGCGGTCCAGACGCCTGACCAGCGTGCTGACCTCGACCAGATCATTGGGCACAAAGGTGATCGACGGCGACGGCATCAGCGTCGCCGTTGTGCCCGCGACAACGGCAGAGACGGCGGCCGAACCGTTCTCGTAGGACCATGCGAAGCGCGCCGTGGACTCTGAGCCCGAGTCGAGCACTTCGACGCGCAACAGACCGTCGGGCAATTTGCCGCGCGGATCGTCGGGCGGTGCACACGGATCGGCCGGCACTGCGGGCGCGGTGCGCATGACATCGAGGCGGCCGGTGCTGAGCGCCGCCGGGAGCACCGCTGATGCGCCGGCACATGTGGACGCGGGTGAGGGTGTGACGCGCACCCGCCACGCGACCCTGGTGCGCGTCGTCGTGTCGACCCCGTCCATCGCCGGGTCGACGAGTTCGCCCGGATCCTCGGCAGGCTGCAGTTCCTGCACGACGGCATCCAGATACACCGCCGCGACGCCGGCTTGAGGCAGGGCGGGGATCGATTCTTGCGCCGTGTAGGCGATCGATGCCGGGTTCACGGCGCGCAGCCCGCCGATCCACATCGACCCGGCGCCGATCTGCAGGCTGCCGCCCGCGTCGAATGTGATCTCGAAGGCGGTGCTGCCCTCGGCGACACCGGCTTCGCCGATGACGGCGGCGGCCAGGCCGGCGCGTTCCCGTTCGGCGGCGTCGATGTTGAGATTCCAGTCGCCGTCCAGGAGTACCCGGCCCTGCTGCATTTTCGTCGCGAGCCACTGTGGTCCGTTGGGACGCAGGGGCACCGAGGTGTAGTCGCCGCTCACGTTATTCCTCCGGGGACGCGATGGTCAGGTGTGGATGCACCGTCAGAACAGTCATCTCGGGCAGGCGCTGTGCCAGCCGCAGGGCGAGCGGCCCACGCCGGGCATGGTGATACGCGCCGATCTCGCCACCGTCGCTCGCGCCGAGGAACACCGGATCGGCCCGGTACGCAGCCGGCGAGGTCACCAGCGGCGCGAGATATCCGGCGGCTTCGGCGCCGAACGATCCCAGCGGAGGCAGCGGTCCCGCCAGGCATTGATAGGCGGTGGGGTGAGCCTGAGGCTGGTCGTGAGGGCCGAGGTGGCAGTAGCGCAGGCAACCTGTCGCCGTCACGACGGCCCGCAGGCCGTCGATGAACAGGCAGTCGGTGGCATCGATCACGTCGACGGCGACGACGCCAACGAAAGTGCAGCCGCGGGTCCGCAGCTGCGGTGGGAACCGGTTCGCGGCGGCCAGTGCCGGCGTGGGGGCCGGACCTGCGCCCGGTGTGCCGCAGGGCGAGAGCGGAACACCCGCCCCATCGATGGTGCAGTCGGTGAGGTTTATGGGGAAGGCGGACAGGTCCGCGCGGATGGCGCCGAGGTAGGACCGGCCGGCGTGCAGCCGCACGGTCCACGCGTCGGGGCTGACGGACAGCACGCGCCGCGCCGCGACATTCATGGTCACCGACGTCAACGTGAGCCCGGCGAGGTTGGCGTCGACGTTCAGATTGCCCTCGAGGTAGCACCCGGCGAGCTCGATCTGCGCGCCGTCAAGGCCGAATCCGAGGTCGCCGACGATCACCGGCGTGAGGCCGGCCGGAGCCACGATGCGCCAGCGGGTGGCTGCTGGGCTTCCGGTGACCATCCCGGGCGAGACGATGCGGTCGTTGGTCGCCAATCGGATTTCCACATCCGGCGCCTCAGCCGCGTCGGGCGGGCGCGCGACGGGCTGGGGCAGCGCCAGCGCGGCGGTCATGGCCGCGGTCAGATCGGGCACGACGACCTCACCGCCCGCGGCCGGTGTCCCGCTCGGGTCGACGACGATGACGGTACCGGCGCCCTCGTCGGGTTCGGCAGTGCTCGCCAGTGCGCCGATGGAGCCGGGGAGCGGTCGGTAGAACGTCGCTCGGATGGTGCCGGTCAACCCGGATCCCACCGACAGGGTGCCGCGCGCCGGGTCGACCAGCACCTGCATCGGGTCGGGTGTGGGTGCTCCCGCGTCGGGTAGGCCGGTCAGCCCGATCGAAGACCAGGGCAGTGGGGTCCCGTCGACGGTAAGGGTCAGCAGCGGTGGATCGTCCGGCGTGTTCGCGGCCAACGGGTGGTTCGCGGCCAGGCGCCATACCGCGCCGTAGGTGATGGCGTCGGGGCCCAATGCTGCGATCAGGCGCCACGTCGCGCGCAGCGGCAGCTCGCCGGGTGCGCGCGGAGGCCGTGCCGTGGGAGGCATACCGGGTGGGTTCTCGTCCTCGGCGTCACTGGCGATCAGCAGTGGCTGGGGCCGCAGGTAGAGCGGCGCGGGGATGCCGAGGGGGTGCAGGGCGAACCGTCGCGGTGCCGACAACGGGCACACCTGAACACCGTCGTATCGCCTGACCTGCCACGGGAACACCGTTGCCGTCGCGGCGGCCGGATGGAAGGAGCCGCCCGGGGTGACGCTGCGCCGTGCCTGATCGAGCTCGCTGCCGACCAGGAGGTGTTCGCCGGCGCGCAGCGAAATCGACGCGGTGTGCCGCACCGGGTGGCTGAGCTGCTGGCACCACAACGTGGTTTGCCAGCCTTCGGTCACCCGGGTCGGCCAGCCGGTCACCACCTCGGCGAAGTCCTCCAGCGCGCCGGGCGTCCCGCGGCGGCGCCGCAGCGCCGTTGCCGAGCCGATCTCGGTGCGCCCCGCGTCGGGCGGCAGACCGAGCAACTGGCCGAGGTACGGCAGTGCCCAGTCGGCGGCGCTGTCGGGGAACGTGTCATCGAGGACGCGATCGACGTCCGCGGCCAGCTCGAGCCACTGCTCTTCGAGAGCTGCCAGCAAGGCCAGCGACACAGGAGGTTGATCGCCGTCCGGTGATTCCAGCAGCGCCGGCGGCAGCATGGCCAGGAAGCGGCGGGACGGCACACCGCCGCCGGCGGTCACGCCGAGCTCCCCGAGAGTTGCGCGGTGGCCACGTACAGCAATTCGTAGGGCAAGGCCGGCAGGCGTCCCAGCGACAGGTCGCCCGAGCTTGCCGCGGTGGCGCTGCCGGTCATTTCCAGTGCGGCGATGCCGATGACGCCGGTGACGGGCTGTGCCACCTCGATGACGTCGCTGCCGTCAAGCGGGACGGCAAGGTCGCGCGGCATCGGGGCCAGTGGCCCGACCGGGTCGAGCAATGCCGCGCCGACCGCGGCGCAGACCGCGGCCGGGTCCCTTCGGGGGTCGACGGCGACGCTGGCGGTCACGGTGATCGGACTGGGACGGGCCGCGCAGACGCACAGCGGAACTCGCGTGTCGCGGCGTGCGTCGAGGTAGCTGCTCAGCGAGTGCAGCTCAGCGGGAACCGGGGCCCGGACGCCGGTGGCGGCGCTGCGGAGCACGGCGACGTGGAGGCCGGAACGCCCGCATGGGCAGCCGGGTGGGCCTGCGCCACGCCAGGCGGTGCTGTGGCTGGTGCCGGGGACAGTGAGCGACAGATCGGCCAGATCCTGCAGCGCGACAACTCGGTCCAGAGCACGGATACGCGCGGCGGCGGCCCGGCGCATCCGCAACGGATCCTCCTGGTCGGCGGCGCCGCTGGTCGGCCCGACGCCGGCGATCTTGCGCACGCCATTGATGCTGGTGGACAGCGTCGTGATGTCGGTGCCGTCGAGTTCACCCGACAACCCGCCGCCGACTCGCCAGCGGGCGGTGATGGTCCCGCGGGGCAGAGCGCCGTTGACGCCGTCGCCGAATGTGACCGCGAGCCGACCGTCGGCCGCCAGGCGGGTGGTGTAGACGGGCTCGCCCGGGCCGCGACGATACAAACTCGGCACCTCGTCGAAGCGCTCACCGGAGACGCTGACGACCAGGCTGTCGGTCACCGTGCCGTCGATGCTCACGTCGCCGGTGACCGGACCGCTGATCACCGCGGTGGCGCCCACCGGCGTCAGCTGGCTGGTGTGGGTGGCACCGTGCTGGATGGGAGCGAGGTTGCCGGTGGCCCGACCACTGCCCTTACCCCGGTCAGCTTTGCCGTGGCGGGCGTTTGCGAGGCTGATCAGCTGGCCACCGGGGTCCGACGGAGTGTCGGACGCGCTGGCCGTGCATGCCGACAGTTCCCAGCCGGTACTCCCGTCGGCGGCGGTGGTTTGGATCGCCAGCCGTGCCGGCAACTGATCCAGGCGCGGGTGAATTCGTGCGGTCGACGTCGTCGCTGCGAGCGGCGGCAGCTCGTAGTGTTGGGCGACCTGGCGGGAATCGGTCAGCAGCACCGAAAGCCCGGACTTGACGAGGGCATTCGGCAGCGGATCGGCGAGTTCGATCTTGGCGACCCTCCGGGTGGTGCCGGGCGCCACATGCCAGTCGGTGGCGGTGATGGATTTGATGGTCGTGACGTGGCACTGGCCCGACGAGCCGGCGTACAGCAGGATGTACTGCCCGACGCTGGCCTCGCGGGCGTCGTCGACGAATATCCAGTTCTGGTTGTAGGGCGCGGTGGGTTCGCCGCTGGGATAGGGCGCGTCAGCGGTCTTGGGGGCGCCGGAGCTGTCGACGTAGCTGATCTTGTCGAGCCGGGTGGGCAGCCGCAGCTCAGTGCGCACGCGGTAGGCGGCGTAGCTGATCCCGCTGGTCAGGGGCAGCAGCTTGTCCAGGCGACGGTCGAAGGTGAGCAGGACCGCGCCGAGGTCGTCGGCACGTTTGGTCACCCGGGCCAGACCGCGGACGGCCTGGCCGGTGAGTCCGACATAGCTGCTGCCGTTCAGCATCAGCCACCACGCCAGCCACAGATCCCAAATAGTGGGGAACACCGGCGCGCCGCCTTCGCTGACGAACACCACCCGGTCGGACGCGATGAAGCCGGGATCGGCGAGGAACCGCAGTTGCTTTCCCGCTGGGGCGCTGGGTACCGGCACGCCGGTGATGGTCAGTTGCGCCCATTCGGCGCGCAGCTGCGTATCGGCGGCGACCTCGTACATCTGCGCGGCGTGCGTCGACGTGCCCGGCGCCTGCACCGGGGTACCGGCCGGCATCAGTGGGGCGGCGCCCGGCGCCGTCTCGGTGCGGATCCAGCCGTGGGCGGCTGTGCGCTGGCCTGGTCGGTAGCCGACCAGTTCGACGACGCGGCGAAGGTCCGTCCAGTCCTGGGCGGTCCCCAGATACGCCTCGCCTGCGGTCATTTCGGCGTACGCGCACACCGAGTCCGCGACCCGGGCCCACAGGCCGGCGACCTGCAGCAGGGTACGGTCGCCGGCGACGTCGAGAATGTCGCCGAACGTGCCCGCAGGGCGGCTCGGGTCCGGCATATCGGCCAGTCGGGCCAGCAGGTCGTCGCGCAACGCCAGCCGGTCGCCGAGGCGGCGGCGCAGCCGGGACAAGCCGGGCAGCGGATCGGGCGGGGTGGGCAGCAGTTCGGGGGTGACCACGGACTCCGGGGTGGGCATGGTCATGTCAGCGGCCTCCCTCGATGCTCAGCACGATGCGGCCTCGGTCGGGGCGATTCATGTCGTCGTCGCAGACGGCCACCTCGGTGCGGCTCATCACCAGCACGGTGCTGACCGTCCCAGATGGGTCGGTCAGGCGCCGCGCCTCGTTCACCGATACGGCGTCGACCTGGGGCAGGGCGGCGACGGTGGCAGTGACGGTCGACAGGTACACGCTGGCGCCCATCAAGTGCGCTCCGGGAGCGAAAAGTCCTGGGGCCGAGGGAGTTCCGGGGCGGAGGCTGGCGAGGATCGCGGCCCGCGCGGAGTCGGGGTCGCTGCCGGGATAGAGGCAGACCGTCAACGCGATCAGGATGCCGACCGGGGTAGCGGGTGTGGTGATGACTTCCGTTCCACACATCCGCACACCGTCGAGAGTCGACTGCACGGTCGATGCCAGTGCGGCGGCCGCCACCGGGTCGGCGGTATCACCGAGATCGGTTTCGTGGGACTCGTACGCGACGGAGCCGACCGGCCAGGAGCCTGACCACGACCGGGTGGCGGTGGCTCGTTCGATGCCGGGTATCTCGATGGCGAATGTGGGCAGGTCGCTGACCAGCACAGCGCGGCGGGGGACCACCGCGTACGCCTGCGGGGCATCGCGGCGGACGTCGTCCAGCGACGTCGCCGCGACTCCACCGCGGCCGGGGGTGATGTTGCGGGCCGTCACGACGGCAGTGGTGGAGTCTTCGACGTCGAGCCAGACGCACGGTGCGCCGACCGGGGTGGTGCTGCGGATCAGCCGATGGGTGGCGTTGGCAGCGGCATTGCCGGCCGGACCCGCGCCGACCTGGTAGCGGGCTGTCACCACGCTGCCCGAAGGCGGGGTCAGCCCGAGTGCGCCGGTGCGGAAGCGGAGCCGGGCGGGCAGCTCGTCGTCCGCGTCGACGACGACCGAGAATCCTCCCGCGGGGGCACGCAGCAGGCTGGTCACCCGGGTGGCCGGCACCGTCATCTTGTTGGGCAGCGTCACGCTGACCTCGAGCAGCCACGGCCGGCCCCCCGGTCTGTGGGACAGCCCGGGCGAGGCTTCGGGCCCGGCGCTGACCATGAGGTAGTCGCTGACCTGCTCGGTCGCCGGGTCGGCGATCCGGCCGGTGAGGCGGTCGACCGGCACCAGCGTGGCCGGGCCGTCGACCGGCAGACCGTGGTGAGCGCTGAAGAGGCCGAGTCGCGCGACTCCGACCCGCATGCCGCCGCGCATCTCGACGCTGGCCGGCACCGCCGTGCGCAGCGCCTCGGCGCCGTCCCAGAAGACGCGCACCAGCGGCAGTGCCGGCCGCAGGGGATCGGTGAACGCGACGGCCGACGTGACGCGCACGACCTGTGCGGGCCGGCTGGCCAGCGGCGGGCGTGGCCACTGCGGCGCTGCTGTCGGCGTGGCAGCGCGGGCCCAGTCGCGCTGCGCTTGGAGGTTGTCGATGGCGACGACCTCGAAGCCGAGCAGCGCGCCGGCCGGCAGCCAGTCGGCGAGCGGTATGCCGGCGGACTGCGCCGGCCGGACAAGTACCGCGCTGGTCGCGCCTGCGGAGAGCACGGCGTCGTCTTCGGCCCAGTCGTACAGCGCGACCTCGGCGTGGCTGTGGTAGACCCTGGCCGGGGTTTCCAGCGTGAAGCACGTCGCTGCCGCGGTGACCGGCTCGTCGGCTGCGGCGTCGGTGGCCACGTCGCCGGCGAGCACGTCGACGTGCGGATCGCTGCCGGCCGAGTCGGCAACGACCACCTGGACCGTGGTGGCAGCGCTGATCGCCGGGTACACCGGGTAATCGACAGTGCGGGCCAGGCGCGTCACGTTGGCGCGCCGGCGCGCCGTAGCCAGCCACATCTCGGTGGCGACACGGTCCAGCCGGTAGTGCAAGAGGTCCCCGAGGTGCGCAAACAGCTCGACGAGGGTCACCGTGAAGTCGGCCACCGAGGTATCGGCCGTGGGATCTTCGAATGTCAGGCGTTCCATCAGCATCGCGCGCAACGCGGGGTAGTCGCGAGCCAGGGTGTCGTAATCGGGAGCGATGTTTCTGGCCGGTGGCGGCGGTACCTCGGTGCAGTCACCGCGGTCACCGCATTCGGGGCGCAGACCCAGGGGCAGGTACACGCGCAGCGGGTCGACCGGCACGCCGAGCGCTGTGGTTGCCGCGGGGTCCAATCGCAGCTGGTACACCCCGCGCCCGGGCCGCACGGTGTCGAGCGACAGGGTCAGGTGCGCCGGGATCGGGGTGCCGTCGGCATCGGTCGTCGCGGGAACCGTCGCGACCGCGGTGATGCCGGGTCGAGGTGCTCCCGGCGCCGGGCGCAACGACCACAGGGCCGGGTCGATCAACGCGGCCGGCGGGTCACCGTAGAGCCACACGTCGATCACCCGGCCGGCGGCGGTGAGCCGCGCGGTACCGGCGCGCAGCCCGACGACGTTGTCGACGCTGTCGAACAGTTCCTTGGGGCGTTCCACTGCCGTGGCAGTGGGCTGCTGGGGCAGTGTGTACTGGTCGGGGGCGGGCGTCGTCATGGCCCGACCTTGGGGAGTTCGGCGGTCACCGTCCGCGGTTCACCGGCGGGCAGCGGCCGGTAGGTGATGTGTGCGGCCAGGGTGCTGTCATTGATGTCGACCTGTACGTCCTGGACCTGGATGCGGTCGCCGAGAGCGTCCATCAGACTGCCGCGAACGCGGGCGATGACGGTGGGTTCGAGGCTCAGCGACAGTGGTTCGAACAGGGCCGAGGCGCCCAGGCCCGCGCCGAAGCCGGGGTGATGCAGACGCTCGTTCGGGCCGGTCAGCACGACGGCGCGGACGAGGTCGTCCAGGTGCTGCAGATAGTCGGCCGGGACCAGCCGGCGTCCGACGATGCGCCACGGCGCGCGCGTGATCATCATGTTCCTGTCGCTGCGGTCTGGGCGGGCGCGAGGACGACGGGCCCCTGCGGGGCATTGGCTCCGTTCATGCACATGCCGACGCTGGCGGTGGTGAGTACGGCGGCGCCGCCGGCGGTGCATGCGGTCGAGGTGCTGCTCCAGCTCACCGAGAGACAGGGACTGGGGTTGGAACCGACCGTGAAGGGGCAGCCGGTGATGAGCACTGTGTCGGCTTCGGTGCACACCTCGGCGCCGGCGGTGACGGCGATCTGTGAGGGCACGATGGTGCCCTGTCCGCCGTGCGGGCAGGTGATGGTCGCGTTGGTGGTCAGCAGCGGCGCGCTCATCGGCGGGCTCCCGGGCGCGTCACTGTGTCACCTTGAAGGATTCGCCGTTGAGGCTGATGATGCTGCCCTGCAGCGTCAGGGTGGCACCCTGCCCGTTGTCGAGGGTGATGCCGTTGTCGTCGAGCGTCAGACTGGCTCCGCCGGACGCGGACAGGGTGATCGAGGTGCTGTCGTCGGACACTTCGACCCGGTGGCCACCAGGCGTGACGAGCACGATGGTGCCCGGGCCCGCGCCCGCGACGCCGTTGCCGTTGGTCCAGTACGCACCGGACCACACGGGAGGCTTTCCCAGGTCCCCGGCCGGCCATTCGACCCATACCGGGGCCCCGACCGGCGGCACCATCGCCAGGCCGACACCGTCCCCGGCGTACGGCAGCGCGGGCAAGCACCAGCCGGTGGAGCCCGAAAGCACATCGGGCACCTGGACATTGAGGCGGCCGATTCCCGCGGGGTCGTCGTTGTCCAGGACGACCCCGGCGAACTTCCCGAGATAGCGGTCACTCATGTCGAACCGTCTTCCCGGCCGAGGCGATCACAATGACACCGCCGCGGACAGGGCAGCACCCAGGCCGCCGCCAGTTGACGCCGTCGGGTCGCCGAGCGCGTTGCGCGTCAGCGACACGTTTTGGGTGTGCCCGCCGGGTGTGACGGTGTGGCGCACGGACTTGACCAGCCACGGACCCGACACGAGGTCACCGAGACCCCGAACCTGCACGGTGCGCCGAGCCCGCACCAGCGGCATGTTGGGCGTCGACAGGGACACCGACAGGGACGCGGCGAACGCGCTGTGCTCGGCCAGGACGCGCGCGGCAACGTCGGGCGGTTGGGTGCCCGCCAGATCGGCCGGGTCGCGCAGCACCGTCACCGCCCCGCCCAGCGATTGGGTGCCCATCGCGTTGCCGGTGCCGTCGTTGTCGGCGATCTGCTGGCTGCCCGAGCCGTCGACGCCGTGGGTGAATTTGACCTTCTGCCCGGCGACGAGTTGTACCGACACGTTGGCGGTGCCGCCGTGTTCGCCGTAACCGAGGTTGAGAGTGGTGGCCGGCGTCGCCAGCGGATCGATGTGGTCGAAGACGCCGACGAGTTGACCGTCGCGCTGTTCGAGGTAGACATCGAAGTCGTTCCGGGCGGCCAGTGCCTTGAGGTAGGACCAATCGGTCCCACGCTGGTGTGGCGTGAATCGGTCGGTGCCGTCGGGTGCGGGGGTGGTGCCGACCTGTGGGGTCGCGACGGGGCCGAGCAGGGTGCGGGCGATGTCGGCGTCACTGACTCCGCCCCAGTCGTGGTCGTGGTCTTCTCGGTCCAGGTCGGCACTGGAATCCAGGCCGGCGATGGTCAGGGTGGAGGAGCCGCCCGCGGAGAGGTTCCACGAGGCGGTGGTGGCACGGGCGGGCACGACCAGCGAGTCAGGGCCACGGCTCAGCGAAATCTGGAACGGGGCGAACGGTGCCACCAGGGAGTCGAGGGGGCTGGTCCAATGGCTGGTGCTGTCGGCCAGGGCACTGACCACGATGGTCACTTGGGTTTGGCTGCCGATGGCTTCGGACACGTCGACCGATAGCACCCGGGCCAGGTCGGCGTCGGGAATGGGCGCTCCGTTGACGGTGACGCTCACGCTGGTGTCAGCCATTGGGCATGCCGATCGACGTGCCGGGTTCGGTGTCGGTGAGCGCGTCCTGCCAGGGGTTGGTGTCGGCGATGCGCCACCAGCCGGTGCTGTCGCCCAGGACGGTTGCGGCCAGCAGGTCCAGCCGGTCGCCGGCGCGTGCGGTGTAGCGCAGGGCTTCGGGCAGGGCGGGCGCGATCCGCGGAACTCCGAGCGCACGGGTGCTGCCGTCGTCCTGGGGTGCGGAGATGGTCGCCTGGCCGGCGTAGCGCGAGGTGGTCACAGCATCAGCTCCACGCCTTGGGCAACGCCGGCGATGGCCAGGGCGCTGCGTGCGGCTTGATAGGCGTTGGCCAGGAAGTTGGCCATCTTGACGTCGCTCGGCAGATCGGCGGGGCGCAGCACGGTCAGACTGAGGTCCACGTTGGCCTGCACCGGCAACAGCAGTGAGTTGAAGCCCGTTTCGTGTGCGCTGAAGCTGTCGATGCGCACCGGCACGATGCGGGCCGGGCTCCAGGCGAGCACCACCAGCGGTAGCGACGGCGCCGGGATCGGTGCCGCGGACGCGCCTCCTCCGGTCAGCGAGCTCACCGCGCCGCTGACCGCGCCGACCAGCGCACCGAGGACGCCGGCGGCCCCGGCCGGCTCCATCATCGCTTCCAGCGTCGCCAGCAGGGGCTGTAGTCCCATCGCCCCTGTGATCGGCTTGTCCACCGCGTCGATACCGTCGAGTTCGATCTTCATGGTGTATTTCTCGACCGGCGCCTGGGCGACTCGCAGCGCCGGCCCGCCCTGAGCACCGCCACTTACGGTGAGCACGCGCGTCACCTCTGCCGGGTTGTATTGGAACGGCACGAAGGTGGGCACCAGCCCGATGTCAGGGTCGGAGAACGAGATGAGCATGCCCCGCATCACGGGCGGGACTCCGCTCTGGTCGCGGCGCGCACCGCGGCGGCGACGCTGGACGCGATGGTCGCCTCAGGACCGTGCGGCAGCGCGCGGCCGGACAGGGCGGCTTCCATCGTGGGCCGGAGCAACCCGGGATCGGGCGTGCTGTCCACGGAGACGTCGAGGCGGTCCAGATGGGTCATCGTTGCCTCCAGGTGCGGCCGTTCTTGGCCATCTCGTGTCGGATGGCGTGCAGGAGATGCGCATTGGTGACGGGCGTCGCGTCGTCGGCCGCGAAGACCAGGGCTGCGAGTGCGGCGGCGCGGATGCAGGCTCCGGACAGTTCGGCGTCGGCGACGGCGCTCAGGTCGACGTCGTCGGCACAGGTCGGCGCGGGCAACAACGTCTTCCAGATCTCCAGGCGGGCCTGGACGTCGGGTAGGTCGAAGCGCACGGAGACGCGGATACGGCGCTGAAATCCGTCGTCGAGCGCGGCGGGTCGGTTCGTCGCGAGCAGCACCAGGCCGTCGTGGAGTTCGACGCGCTGCAGGAGGTGATCGATTTCGAGGTTGGCGTAGCGGTCGCGGGCGTCGGTGATCTCACCGCGGCGGCCGAACACCCCTTCGGCTTCGTCGAACAGCAGGACGGCGCCACCGCGCGCCGATTCGGTGAGCAACCGGTCGATGTTGTGGGAGGTCTCGCCGAGCCATTTGCTGACCACGCGAGCCAGGTCGACGATCCACAGGTCGCGATCGAGTTCAGCGGCGAGGGCTTCGGCGGCGGCCGTCTTCCCGGTGCCGGACGGCCCGTGGAACAGGCCGATGACCGCGCGGCCGCGGACGGCTCCGCCGGGCCACGCGCTGGTGACGGCAGCGCTGTGCCGGGCGTGCGCCAGGATGTCGTGCAGGCCGGTCCGGGTCTCGTCGGTGAACACGAGATCGCGCAGCCGTACCGACGGCGGCAGGAGGCGTGCCAGCCCTTCGATGCGGTGTTGCGGGTGTGCCCGTACGGCGTTGTGCAGGTCGGCGATGGTGACGTGTCGCCCGGCCACCTCGGCCGCTGCGCGGGCGCTGTGGTGAAGGGAATCGATGGTGGCTTCGGGCAGGCGCATACGGGCCGCGAGTTCGCCGGCCGCCGACGTGTCCAGCCCGCAGTGCCCGAGTACGCGTCGCCACGCGCGGTGCACACCGTCGTTGTCGATGGGTGCTACGTCGACGGTCTGCCAGCCGGGGGAGACGGCGGCGCCCGCGTCCGCGAGCCGCAGCGCGGTCGCGGGGTGGCTGCCGGCGCCGACCGCCAGCACATGGCCGAGCCGCGCCAGGAGTTCGGTCTCGGCCACCGGCCGCTCCGCTGCCGGTGCGGTGTCGACGAACTCGACGTGCCGGCCGGTGGCGGCGGCCACAGCGGTGGCCACAACGGCGCCGTCTTCGCTGTCACCGCAGCGGACGCAGACCCGGTGTCCCGCTTGTAGCAGCGCGGCGGCGCGCGCGACGGGATTCCGAAGCCGGGGGGTCACCGGCTCGACAGGTTGGACGGCAGGCCGGTACCCGTCCAGGGCCAGCGCCGCCGTTGCGGTCAGCCTGATCGGTGATTCGGCGTCGGGTACCGGGCGCAGTACCCCGGCGGCCACGATGCCCGAATCGGTGGGCAGCGCGAGCGGGATCCGCAGGCCGTGATGCACCAGCAACAGCCGCAGGATCGCCAGGCTCGGGTAGCGTCGGCCGGCGTCGTCGTGCAGGTGTCCGAAGGCAGTGGCCAGACCGGGGTCGGCGACGGACCACCAGGCGGCGGCGACCAGCGCCTCTTCGATCGCCGAGGTGCACAGGGCGCCGAGGACATCGGATTCGTCCGCGACCCGCTCCGGCGCGGGGCACCACCCACGGCGGTCGCCCCGGTTCGCGTCTGCGGCGAGTCCGGTGAGGGCGTCCTGGAACAGTGCCCGGTAGTGCAACAGTGCCGTCGGGTACGCCTCCGGTGCGTCGGCGCCGTCCTGGGCCACGCGGGCCGTCGTCATGGCGCCACCGCCAAGTCGGTCGGGGGACCGGTCACGGTGCCGGAGGTGACGGACACGCCGATGCTCTGCCCGGCGTAGTCGCCGACACCGGCCGGCACGGTTGCAGTGACAGTGGCTGCGCCTGCGGGTGTGTACGGCACCGACATGCCGAGGAAGTTCACGGTTCCGGTCGGCAGCACGTGAGCCACCTGGAGGGTGGCGGGTTGGCCGGCGTGCAAGGGTGCGGCGGCACTGATCACGGCCGGTGCAACGGTCAATGCGGCGGCTGCGGTCCCCGCCGGCAGCCCCGACGCCAGGTTGGTGACGGTGAGGACGCGCATACCTGGGACGAGTTGGTTGTTGGGCAGGGTCACCGAGAGGCCGGCCGCCGATGGCACGGCGGTGAGCCGCCACGGTCCGGTGCTGTGCGTGGTCGCCGGGTTGGGGCGGCCGTCGGTCGGATCGTCGGGATCGCCGGCACTGCGCGACAGCTGTACCAGGACCTGATCGCCGAGACCGCGGACCACGATCAGCACCGGGTGCGTGTAGCCGGTGATCGGCGGCACGACGGCGCTGACGTGGGGACCCACGGAGGGGCTGACCGCGACGACGGGTTCGCGCACCGGTGGACCGGGGGTGAAAGGCACCGGCGACGGAACCAGCAGCAAGCTCACCTCGTAGGCCACCGACACCCGCAGCGATTTGAGACCACTGGCCCACAGTCCGGTGACGGTCTCCAACGGAACCGGGTCCAGCGTGATCCGCAGTGGTTCGATGAGGTTGCGCAGCGCAGCGGCGGTGTCGCCGACGGTGTGGTTCGGCGGGGTGGTGATCACGGTGTCCGGGCCCAGGATCGGGTTCTCGTGCAAAACCTGCATGACCGCGGTGAGCGCGTCGTGGACCGCTTCGATCTCATTGCCGGCCGGCCTCATCTCGCCGGGATCCGCGGACAGTAGATAGTGCAGCGTCAGGGCCAGCGGGGGACGTCCGCGCCGGGTGGTCCATCCGGTCTGGGGCGGCTCCATGTTGAGGTGCGACGCTGCTGGCGCGATGCGGTAGAGAAACCAGTTCAGCCGTGGTCCGCCAACGGGTCGGTCGAGGGGCCCAGCGGTGACCGCGACCGCGCTCGGAATGGCGTCCCGAGTGATGGCTTGTAGGACCAGGTCCACTCCGGAGAGCACTGCTCCGGGGGCCGGCAGTACGCTCATAGCGGCACCGCCCGTCGTGCAGTCAGGCCGTTGGCGTAGGGCTCCAGGAGAGTCATCGGGTCGGCTGCGGAATCGGACGGCGCGGTGACGTGAACGTGGATCTCGCCAATCGACACAGGCGGCGATACGTCCGGGGCGGTCGACGGCCCCGTGGTGGGGGCATCGGGTATGCGCTGCGGCTGTTCGGGCTGAGCGGCCGTGGACAGGGATGCTGCGTCGGTGGACGCGTGGGCGCGCGTGGCGGCGATCGGCTCAGGCGGGGCCTCGGGGGCGACGGGGCCGCGGATGCTGCGGCGGGTGAAGTGCGTAGCGGCAGGAATGTCGGTCGGCGCCGGTGGCGTGTCGGCGCGGATGGGCGGTGGTGCTGCGGCGGGCAGCGATGCCGGTCGATCCGAGGGCGTCGGCCTGTGGGGCGCGACGCGGGGTGGGGCATCGTGCGCGCGAATTACTCGAAGGGTGGTTGCCGCAGGCTGCGACGGCGGTGGTAGCAGCGGTGGCTGGGGTGGGCTGAGGGTCGGTGGTAGCGGGGATTGTCGCGCTGCGGGCGAAGACCGGTCGTGTCGACCGGCGTCGGCGGCCGGGGGCGGTGCCGCTGGTGGTGCCGTGGGCGGCTCGGTGGGGCGCGGTATGGCGGGCGGCCGCGGCGGCGGGACAGTGTGGTCGGCCGGCGAGTTGATGGCAGTCGGCGCGGTGACCTGCTCGGCGACGGGCGCGACCGGCGGCTGTTGGGCCGCCGCGTCGGATCCCGGGCGAACTGGTGGACGCTGTGCGCGGGCGATCAGCCCCCGCACGGCGGCACTTCGGGTTTCACCGGACGTGACGGTCATCGGCCCTCGCTGCGGGCCAGTGCTGCCAGCCGTCTGCGCCGTGCTTCGGGAAGTGCTTCGATGCTGGCCAAGTCCCAGCCGTACTGCGAAGCCAGCAGGTGCACCTCGACGTCGGCCTCGGCTGCCGCGGCTGCTACTGCGAAGGTCACCAGGCACTGCACATCGACGAATTCCGTTATCCGCGTGCCGCATTCGATACACGAGAACTCGACCGCGCCGCACAGTGATTGTTCAGCCCAATCGAGTGCCGCGCTGTCACGAGGCTCCTCGGCGGGACCCACCGCGCACCGCTCCACCAGGATCCGGCTGGCGGCGTCGGGGTCGGTCGGTAGGCCGACGAGGTCGGTTGCGGCGGGCTCCCGGACACCGGCGCCGGGGCCGCACCATCCCGATCTCGGTGCATAGTCGGGCACATCGGACGGCCCCAGTGGCAGCTCGTTGAGCACTCCGCAGTCCGCGCAGGAGACGACGAGTTCGAGATCGGTGCCGAGGACCGCACGGTGGGCCTGCAGTAGCAGTCGGTCGACGATGCCCAACGGGAGTGCCGGGGAATCGTCGACGCCGCAGGCACTGAGTATCGCCAGTGCCTGCACGAGTTCTCCGTCGGCAACATCCAAGTCTCGCAACAGTTTCAACCGCGATAGTGGGAAGCCGCCGTGGCCGGCCGGCAGCGTGATGTCTGCGGCCGGCGCGGTGTCTGTGTAACCGGCGCCGCTGCTCACGGGATCACACGCTCAGCTCTTTGGGCTCCGTTACCGACGTATCGCGCTCCCAGCCTTCGGTCTCGAGTTTGATCGATTGGATTGCGGTGGCGGCGGTAGCCGCATCCATCGCGGGCAGGGCGGTGTATTCGGACACCCAGCAGCGGAACAGGTGGTAGCTGATGACCTGTTGGCCCGCTTCGTTGAAGACGTCGACAGTGATGTCCTTGCGGAAGTCCGGCAAAGAGATGCCAGGTGCGGTGATGCTGCTCACCTTGTTGGCCCAGGCTTCGAATGCGGGGTCATGGGTCACGCCGCGTTCGAGGGTGACCGACGAGTACGTGGTCAGGCCAGGGCTGCGCCGGTCGTGCGAAGGGTCACCGCCGACCCGGTGGGAGACCGGTGCCGTCGCCCGCGTGAGTGCTGACATCTTGGACAGCCCGGCGACGTACACGCCGTCCCATTTCACCCGGAACATGTGCGTCTTGTAGGGGTCGTGTCGCTTCGGGTTGACAGTGAATTCGGCCATGTCAGTCTCCGGTGTTGATGATCTGGGTGATGGTGACGACGACGAACTCGGCGGGTTTCAGGGGGGCGAAACCGACGACGACATTCACGCGGCCGGCGTCGATCTCTGGCTGGGGGTTGACGGTGCCGTCGCACGTGACGAAGTAGCTGTCGGATTCGGCCTGGGACTCGGACTGTTGGAAGGCGCCCTGCCTGAACAGGCCACGCATGAACGCCCCGACAGCGAGCCGCAACTGGCCCCAGAGCACCGGGTCGTTGGGCTCGAATACCGCGAATTGGGTGCCGAGATAAAGGCTGGCTTCGATGTAATTCGTGAGGCGGCGGATCGGCACGTATTTGAATGGGTCACCGCGGAGGTCCGAGCCGGCGAGCGTTCGTGAGCCCCAGACGACCAGGCCGGCCCCGGGGAAACTTCGTAATACGTTGACGCCGAACGGGTTCAGATCACCAGAGGTCTTGTCGCTGGTTGGATGGGCGGTCGAGATCGCGCCCGCGACCCCGGCGGCCAGACCGGCAGGTGCTTTCCACACCCCGCGTTGGCTGTCGGTGCGCGCCATGATTCCGGCGAGTGCACCCGAGGGTGGCAGCCCCGCGGGCGTCGAGGCCGCGGTGATCAGCCGCGGCCAGTACAGTGCGCCGTACTGCCCTGCGGCGGCGAACAGTCCCGCAGTGCTCACCGCATTGGCCGCAGTGACGCTCGGGTCGGGGTCGACGAGCAGGAATGCGTACTGGGTCTGGCAGTAGGCCAGCGCGGTGCTGACGGCGTCGACGTTGACGGTCGTCACTCCGGGTAGGCACAGCAGGTTGAACCGTGGAAAGTTGAGGGTGTCGAGGGCCAGCATGCCCTCGCCTTCGGTGGCCGAGACGATGGAATTGGCGTCGACGTTGGAGCCGTCGCTGCCGTTGGCGAGCCCGGCGGCCGCGGCGACCGCGGGACGGTCGGCGGCACTGCCGGAGACTTCGGTCCCGCCGGCCGCGACGCCCATCGTCAGCCGGCTGCTGGCGTCCTGAGCGCCGCTCAGTCCGACGACCACGGCACTGTCCGCCCCGTTGGTGTTGCTGGTGAGCACGAGTTTTCCGCCGTCGTCGGACGCCGTCAGGGGCAGGCCTGCGGCGTTGATGAACCCGACGAGGTCGGTGGTGTTGTGGGAATCGGTCGCGGTGCCGGTCGGGAAGAGCACGAGATCCTGTGGCGCACCCTGGTTGATGGACACGCGGAGTGTTCGCTGGGCCAGGCCCACGACGCCTGCCGAGAGATCGTTCTTGCTCGTGGAATGTCCTGCGGACGCGGTGGTTTCGGCGCCAGAGACCTCCGCGGAGACAAGCGCGCTGCCGGCCAGGGCGGTGGTGACGAAGCGCGGATGGCTTGGCGACATCGACAGCTCGCTCCAGGTCTCGCGGGCGAGCAGCGAGGCGGCCCCGACGCCGGGCGCCCAATTACTGATCGTGAGGTTGAACCGGTCATTGGGGTTGACACTTGCGGCCGTGACTTGGACAAAGATGCCGGTCTGGGCGGCGCCCGAGCCGGTCCCGTTCGCCCATGCGCCCCGGCTCTTCGCGGTGAGGGTGACTTGGACCCCGTTGGCTGCGGCCAATGCGCGGGACGCAGGTAGCGCATCGGATGCGAGTGCGCGTACGACGACCGCCTGGCTGCCGCCATTGGCGAAGAACTGCGAAACCGCGTGCCCCATCGGATGGTCTGTGGCGTCGATGGAGTCGCCGAATGTTCGTACGAAGTCGGCGAAGCTGCCGATGGCGGTCGGGGTATCCGCCGGTCCCTTTCGGGCGGCCCCGACGAATGCGGTCACCGAGGTTGACACCCCCGAGATCACATGCGAGCTCGACATCTGTTCGACGATGTAGACCCCGGGATACGTAGTTTGGACGGGCATCTGCTGCCTCCATCGCGGAGTGATGACATGGACATTCGATCCATGGTGAATACCGATAATGGTAAAGACGTGATGGCGCGGTGAAAACCATTCTGATCGCAATTGATTGCGCATTTACGAAGAAACTATAGGACGGCTAGAAATAGAGTGCGACTTGCCCCGCTGCGGGTCGGAATTGATTCCCGCGGCGCTGGGTTCGGTATTTGATCTTGAAATCAAATTTGGGGCCTCTGATGAGGCGGCAATGGCGCGTCAAGACAGCCGGCAAATTGTAGCGGCAGCAGCGTCGTGGATCGACGTTATTGCAATGTTGGCGATGAGCCTTGACAACGACTAGTGCGGCGCGGTGACGGCCTCGACGGATGGGGGCGAAGGAGCGCTAGACCCGTTGGGGTGCTATGCAACCGCTACGGAAATGCCGAGGCCTCGCCACCGTGCTGGTGGCGAGGCCTCGACCTGATAGGAATACGTCGGGATTCGAACCCCGGGTCAAGAACAACTAGGAACCAGACCCCTGCGACCGTGCAGAATGACGCATCCTAGAACACTCTATCTTTGATGGGTTGGACGATTCAAGGGTCGGCGTGCCTTAGTCGTCACAAGTGTGTCGACGGTCCAATTGCCTCACGGTGGTCGCCGAGAATCGGCGTCGGATATAGGGCCATATTATCGGGTCTGTATAAATGATTGTGCGGAGCGGCTTTGGACGGCGAATTTCATAAATGGGATTTTTGCCAGATGCGCATTTTGGTGCACAAATTCCGGCGCTTATCTGTTGGTGAAACGGCATTCCGGCGGGGGGATTCTGGAATTTTTGCTGCTGGAATGCCGTTTCTGCGCGGAGGCGGCCGTTGAACGGGCACAATGCGCAGGTCCATAGGAGGGGTGATGAGCGACGGCGCAGATTCGCCCGCAATGCGGCAGCGCGTCGAAGACCGCTACCGGCAGCTGGCCGAGCTGCGTCAGCTGCGGCCCATTGTCGCCGTCGTGAACCGCTTCACCGAGATCGACGGCGGCACGCTGGGCACCGTGGTGTCGGTGCAGTTGTTCACCACGGTCATCCCGCTGGCGATCATCGGCTTCAGCTATCTCACCGGGTTCGCCGACAGCGCGAGCCCCGGCGTCGTGGTGAGTCGGCAGCTCGGTCTGGCGTCGCCGCTGACCGATCATGTCCGAGCCGCCTTCGGCCGCGCGTCGGGTCTGCGGTCCAACTGGACGTTCTTCGGCGTCGCGAGCTTCCTGGTGTGGGGCATCCCGATGTCGATGACCATTGCCGGCATCTTTGCCAAGGCCTGGCGCCGCGAACCGTTCGGCTGGGGCGGCAAGCTGTGGCGCGGCGTGACGTGGTTCGTCCTGTATCTGACGATGATCGGGGTCCGGGAACGGATCGCGTTCGGTGCCGAGCACCACGGGTGGAGTCAGATTCTGCTCTTCGCCGTGTCGCTGATCCCGGTCTGGATCTTCTGGACGATCACCCCGGCGCTCCTCGTGCGCGACGGCGGCCGCGCCTGGCGTGCGCTGCTGCTCGCGGGGTTGGCGGGCGTCGTCATCGAGGGCACCATCCTGCCGCTGGCCGCCCGGATGATCTTCCCGCCGCTGCTACGCGGGTGGGACGACTTCGGGCCGATCGGCGTGGCGATGGCGCTGCTCACGTGGTGCGGCATCAGTGGCGCCGGCTGGGTCGTCACGGCGTGCGTCGGGGCGGTGCTGTGGGAGCGGACGGCGCCGTCGCGCACGGTCATCGAGGCCGAGACGGGTGAGCGCCCCCGACAGGACTCGAACCTGCAACCTACGGAGTAGAAATCCGCTGCGCTATCCATTGCGCCACGGGGGCACGTAAACGATACGCAACCGCGCAGATGTGAAGGCAACGCACTCGCCGTAGCCCGATGACGCCTCTGCACAGTGGCCATGGCAACAGCCGTATTGCCCGCACCCTCCCCGGCGGCGGACTAGCGTTAGGGTCCAGCGCTGGGCAACGACGGAGGAGAGCGACAGCCATGAGCGACGTGCCGGACTTTGACACGGCCGGGTTGCCCGAAGAGTTGAGTGCGGTTGATCAGTTGATGCATCGCGGGGAGGCCAATCCGCGCACCCGGTCCGGCATCATGGGCGTCGAGCTGCTGGACGTCACCCCGGACTGGGAGCGGTACCGCGCGGGGTTCGAGCAGGCGTCCCGCAAGGCCATCCGCCTGCGGCAGAAGGTCGTGATGCCGAGCCTGCCGACGGCGGCGGCGCGCTGGGTCGTCGACCCCGACTTCAATCTGGATTTCCACGTGCGGCGCGTGCGTGCCCCCGGCGCGGGAACGCTGCGTGAGGTCTTCGACTTCGCCGAGCTGGCGCTGCAGTCGCCGCTCGACATCTCGCGTCCGCTGTGGACGGCCACGTTGGTCGAAGGGCTGGCCGGCGGTGGCGCCGCGAACATCGTGCACATGAGCCACGCCGTCACCGACGGTGTGGGCAGCATGGAGATGTTCGCGAACCTCTACGACCTCGAGCGCGATCCCGCGCCGCGGCCGTCGGCGCCGTTGCCGATCCCCGAAGACCTGTCGCCGAACGACCTTGCGCGCCAGGGTATCAACGCGTTACCGAAGGGCATCGCCAACAACGTGCTCGACGTGACGCGCGGCGCGGCCGGGCTGCTCGGGCGCATGATGCGCGACCCGGCCGACGCGGTCGGCGGGGTGGTCGACTACGTCCGGTCGAGCCGGCGGGTGATGACGCCCGCGGCGCCACCGTCGCCGGTGCTGCGCCGCCGCGGTCTGGCGTCGCGCAGCGAGGCGATCGACATCAAATTCAGTGATCTGCACAAGGCGTCCAAGGCCGCCGAGGGCTCCATCAACGACGCCTATCTCGCCGCGCTGTGCGGCGCGCTGCGCCGCTACCACGAGGCCAAGGGCATCCCGGTGGCGACGCTGCCGATGGCGGTGCCGGTGAACGTGCGCTCCGACTCGGACCCCGCGGGTGGCAACAGGTTTGCGGGGGTGAACATCGCCGCGCCCATCGGCGTCGTCGACCCGCGCAAGCGCATCCAGAAGGTGCGCGCCCAGATGACCCGCAAGCGCGAGGAGCGCGCCATCGAGGTGGTGGGTGTCGTCGCGCCGTTGCTGAACCTGGTGCCGGACCCGCTGCTGGAGTCCATGGCCGGCTCGGTGGTCAATTCCGATGTGCAGGCCAGCAACGTGCCCGGCCCGCCGATGGACACCTACATCGCCGGCGCAAAGGTGCTGCGGCACTACGGAATCGGGCCCCTGCCCGGTGTCGCGATGATGGCGGTGCTCATCTCGCGCAGCGGCTGGGTCACCATCAGCACCCGCTACGACCGGGCATCGATCAACGATCCCGAGCTGTGGGCCCGCTGCCTGCTCGACGGATTCAACGAGGTGCTGGCCCTCGGTGGGGACGGCCGGGCCGTTCCGGCGTCGTTCGCGCTGTCGGACGAACAGGCCGAGCCGGCAGTGAACGGGGGTGCCGCACAATGAGTTCGGACGACGACTACGCGGGCGAGTTCCGCAACGCCCGGCTGCCGGGCTCGGTGGCGGAGATTCTGGCCAGCCCCGAGGGGCCGGAGGTTGGCGCGTTCTTCGACATGGACGGCACCCTGGTCGCCGGGTTCACCGGCGTGATCATGACGCAGGACCGGTTGCGCCGCCGCCAGATGGGCGTCGGTGAGTTCATCGGCATGGTGCAGGCCGCGGTGAACCATCAACTGGGACGCGCCGAGTTCGAGGACCTGATCGGCCGCGGCGCGCGGATGCTGAACGGCAATTCGCTCAGTGACCTCGACGAGCTGGGCGAGCGGCTGTTCATCCAGCACATCAAGAAGCGGATCTATCCCGAGATGCGCGAGCTCGTCCGCGCGCACCAGGCGCGCGGGCACACCGTCGTGCTGAGCTCGTCGGCGCTGACGGTCCAGGTGGAACCGGTGGCGAACTTCCTGGGCATCAAGAACGTGCTGTGCAACAAGTTCGAGACGGACGAGAACGGACTCATCACCGGTGAGGTGGTCCGGCCGGTGCTGTGGGGGCCCGGAAAGGCCAACGCCGCACAGCATTTCGCGGCGAACAACGGTGTCGACCTGGCGAAGAGCTACTTCTATGCCGACGGCGACGAAGATGTCGCCCTGATGTACCTGGTCGGCAATCCGCGGCCCACCAATCCGGCGGCGAAACTGGAATCGGTTGCGGCCAAGCGTGGTTGGCCGGTGCTGAAGTTCTCCAGCCGCAGTGGCAGCAGCCCCATCGCGCAGCTGCGGACCTTCGCCGGTATCGCGTCGCTGGCGCCGGTCGCCGCCGGTGCGCTCGGGCTCGGGCTGTTGACCGGCAGTCGGCGCACGGGCGTCAACTTCTTCACGTCGGCATGGAGCAAGGCGTTGATGGCGACCCTGGGCATCGACCTGAACGTGCTCGGCGCGGAGAACCTGCGGGCGCAACGGCCCGCGGTGTTCATCTTCAACCACCGCAACCAGGCCGACCCGATGATCGCCGGCGCACTGGTGAGCGACAACTTCACCTCGGTGGGCAAGAAGGAGCTGGAGAGCAACCCGATCATGGGCACCATCGGCAAGGTGATGGACGCCGCGTTCATCGACCGCGATGATCCCGCCTCGGCCATCGAGAGCCTGCACAAGATGGAAGAGCTTGCCCGCAAGGGCCTGTCGATCCTGATCGCACCCGAGGGCACCCGCCTGGACACCACCGAGGTCGGCGAGTTCAAGAAGGGCCCGTTCCGGATGGCCATGGCCGCGGGTATCCCCGTCGTGCCGATCGTGATCCGCAACGCGGAGGTGATCGCCGCGCGCGATTCGTCGACCTTCCACGCGGGCAAGGTCGATGTCGTCGTGTACCCGCCGATCTCGGTCGAGGACTGGACCCTGGACGACCTGTCGGAGCGCATCGCGGAGGTGCGTCAGCTCTATCTCGACACCCTCCGAAAATGGCCGCACGACAAGGTGCCCGACGCCGCGCTGTACCACCGGACCGCGGCGCCGGTCGAACCTGATGAGTCGCCCGACGACAGCGGCGACGCGCCGCGCAGCGCCAAGGGCCGACGGTGAAGCACACCGCGGACGACCTCGCCAGCTTCGACCCGACGGACGACGCGCTGGTGCTGACCGCGGTCGGCTCGGCTGCCGAGTGGGACCTGCTCAACGACTGGCTGGCGCACCAACGTAAGCAGCACCCGGATACCCGCCTCGAGGTGCTCCGGTTGCCGACCGAGGGCGAGCCCTCGCCCGGCACGCTGGCCCGCCTGGTGGAACTGCTCGGCGCCGACGAAAGCCGGTCGGTGGTGCCCGTCCGGGTGTTCTGGGTGCCCGCCGGGCTGCCGACGCGCTCCAAGATCGTGGGGTTGATCTCCGGCCGCGACCGGTATCGGCCGCCGGAGCTGCTGCAGCGCCGCATCCTGCGCAAGGACCCGCTGCGGGCCCGGGTGGTGGCCGGTGAGCCCGCCACGGTGGGGCAGTTGCGGCAGCAGTGGAAAGACACCACGACCGCCGAAAACCCCAGGGAATTCGCCCGTTTCGTGCTGCGCCGGGCCCAGCTCGCCATCGAGCGGGTGGAGCTGCGGCTGCTGGGGCCCGAGTACAAGTCACCGCGGCTGGTCAAGCCCGAGGTGCTGGCGTCGGCGCGATTCCGGGAGGGCCTGGAGAAAATCCCCGGCGCGACGGTCGAGAAGGCCGGCGAGATGCTCGACGAGCTCTCGACGGGCTGGAGCCGGTTCTCCGTCGACTTCATCCCGAAGATCGGGCGCGCCATCTTCAGTCGCGGTTTCGACCCCAACGTGGACTACGACCGCGAGCAGGTCGAGGCCATGCGGCACGCGCTCGAGCTGCACCCCGCCGTCCTGCTCTTCTCGCACCGGTCCTACCTCGACGGCGTGATCGTGCCGGTGGCAATGCAGGAGAACCGCCTGCCACCGGTGCACACGTTCGCCGGCATCAACCTGGCCTTCGGCCTGATGGGGCCGATCTTCCGGCACTCCGGCGTCATCTTCATCCGGCGCAACATCGCCGGCGACCCGCTCTACAAGTACGTGCTCAAGGAGTACGTCGGGTACATCGTGGAGAAGCGCTTCAACCTCAACTGGTCCATCGAGGGCACCCGCTCCCGGACCGGAAAGATGTTGCCGCCCAAGCTCGGTCTGCTCGCCTACGTCGCCGACGCGTACTTCGACGGCCGCAGCGAGGACATCCTGCTGCAGCCCGTCTCCATCAGCTTCGACCAGCTGCACGAGACGGCCGAGTACGCCGCGTACGCCCGCGGCGGCGAGAAGACCCCCGAAGGCCTGAGCTGGCTCTACCACTACATCAAGGCACAGGGCGACCGGAACTTCGGCAAGATCTACGTGCGGTTCCCCAAAGCGGTGTCGATGCGCGAACAGCTGGGGCCACCGGACGGTGAGATCGCCAACGACCCGGCGGCCAAACGCCTTGCGCTGCAGAAGATGGCGTTCGAAGTGGCCTGGCGCATCCTGCGGGCGACCCCGATCAACGCCACGGCGCTCGTGTCGGCGCTGCTGCTGACCACCCGCGGCCTGGCACTGACGCTGGACCAGCTGCACCACACCCTGCAGGACGCGCTGGACTACCTTGAGCGCAAACAGATTCCGATGACCAACTCGGTCCTGCGGCTGCGTACCCCCGAGGGGGTCCGGGCCGCGCTCGACGCGATGTCCGGCGGGCATCCGGTGACGGCGGTCGACAGTGGCCGACAGCCGGTCTGGTACATCGCGCCGCAGGACGAGCACGAGGCCGCGTTCTACCGCAACACGACCATCGACGCGTTCTTGGAGACCGCCATCGTCGAGTTGGCCATGGCACATGCGGCCAAGGCGGAATCCGATCCGGTGGAGGCCTTCTGGTCGCAGGTGATGCGGTTGCGCGACCTGCTCAAGTTCGAGTTCTACTTCGCCGACTCGGCATCCTTCCGCGAGCACATCGTGGAGGAGATGTCGTGGCAGGCGAATTGCGAGCAGCAGCTGGCCGAGGGCGGCGAGGCCATCTACGCGATGCTGCGGGCCAAGCGCCCGATCATCGCCGGCGCGATGCTGCGGCCGTTCCTGGAGGCCTACGAACTGGTCGCCGACGTCTTGCGGGGTACGCCGCCCGACATCAGTGAGAAGGACCTGACGAAGCGGGCCCTCGGCGTCGGCCGGCAGTACGTCGCACAGGGCCGGATTCGCAGCAACGAGTCGGTGTCGGCGCTGCTGTTCACGACGGCACGGCAGGTGGTCGCCGACCAGAAGCTGCTCGAGGCGGCGCCTGATCTGGAAGAGCGGCGCACGGCGTTCCTCGCCGAACTGCGGGCGATCCTCGCGGACCTGGCTACCGTCGACTCGATCGGCTGGATCAAGTTCGACGTCCGGGAGCTGCAGCGGCGCAAGGCCAAGAAGGCCATCGACGTCATCGAGGCCGAGTAACCCCATCCCGGGTTATCCACAGTTCGCGATTCATCCACAACCGGCGCCGCTCTGGGAGCGGCGCCGGTTCTTTTGTCGGTGCCTGACGGGTCAATGGACGCACAGGCCGACGAGAACGCCGGCAACACCGAAATGGATGGAGAAGCACATGTTCGAGACACCGATCACCGTGGTCGGCAACGTCGTCACCGACGTGGTCGCGCGCCGGGCCGGGGAGAGCAACGTCGCCACGTTCCGGATGGCGAGCAATTCGCGGAAGAAGACCGAGGACGGCTGGGAGCCGGGCAACTCGCTGTACGTCACCGTCAACTGCTGGGGCCGGGTGGCCGACGGGGTGGCGGGCCGGCTGTTCAAGGGCGACCCGGTGGTGGTCGTCGGTCACATCTTCACCAACGAGTACCTGGACAAAGAGGGCAACCGGCGGTCGTCGATGGAGGTCAAGGCGACGTCTGTCGGTCCGGACATGGGCCGGTGCCAGGTCAAGATCGATCCCCGGCGGCCGAACCCGATCGAGCAGGAGCCATCGCAGGCGGAGCCCGAGGCCGGCCCCGAGTCGCCCGAACCCGAGAATTCCGGCGCGCTGGTGCTGTCGGCATAGGGGAAATGCCGGGGCGCCTCACGAGGCCCGTCGCGGGGCGCCCCGACCGCGCCATCGGGCGATTTGGCGGCTTGCCTAGGATGGTCAGCGAGTTTTCGCGGGGCCGCGCCACTTCCAGTGTGCAGGGGCTCGCGCTACGAGAACGCTTCGACGAACAGCCAACGAAAGGCATGACGACGGCATGGCCGAATTCATCTACACGATGCGCAAGGTCCGCAAGGCGCACGGCGACAAGGTCATCCTCGACGACGTCACCCTGAACTTCCTGCCCGGCGCGAAGATCGGTGTCGTCGGCCCCAACGGCGCCGGTAAGTCCAGCGTCCTGAAGATCATGGCCGGCATCGACAAGCCCAACAACGGCGACGCCTTCCTGGCACCGGGGGCCACCGTCGGCATCCTCATGCAGGAGCCCGAACTCGACGAGACCAAGACGGTGCGGGAGAACGTCGAGGCCGGTGTCGCGGTCAAGGCCAAGCTCAACCGGTACAACGAGGTCGCCGAGCTGATGGCCACCGACTACACCGACGAGCTCATGGAAGAGATGGGCAAGCTGCAGGAGGAGCTCGACGCCGCCGACGCGTGGGACATCGACTCGCAGCTGGAGCAGGCCATGGACGCGCTGCGCTGCCCGCCGCCGGACGAGCCCGTCACCCACCTGTCCGGTGGTGAGCGCCGCCGTGTCGCGCTGTGCAAGCTGCTGCTGAGCAAGCCCGACCTGCTGCTGCTCGACGAGCCCACCAACCACCTGGACGCCGAGAGCGTGCTGTGGCTGGAGCAGCACCTCGCCGACTACAAGGGCGCCATCCTCGCCGTCACCCACGACCGGTACTTCCTGGACAACGTCGCCGAGTGGATTCTCGAGCTCGACCGCGGCCGCGCCTACCCGTACGAGGGCAACTACTCGACGTACCTGGAGAAGAAGGCCGAGCGTCTCGAGGTTCAGGGCAAGAAGGACCAGAAGCTGCAGAAGCGCCTCAAGGACGAGCTGGCCTGGGTGCGTTCGGGCGCCAAGGCCCGGCAGGCCAAGAACAAGGCGCGCCTCGGACGCTACGAGGAGATGGTCGCCGAGGCCGAGAAGACGCGGAAGCTCGATTTCGAGGAAATCCAGATTCCGACGCCGCCGCGTCTGGGCAATGTCGTGGTGGAGGTCGACAACCTGAAGAAGGGTTTCGACGATCGCGTCCTGATCGAGAACCTGTCCTTCACCCTGCCGCGTAACGGCATCGTCGGCGTCATCGGCCCGAACGGTGTGGGTAAGTCGACGCTCTTCAAGACCATCGTCGGTCTGGAGCAGCCGGACGCCGGCACCGTGAAGGTCGGCGAGACGGTCAAGCTGTCGTACGTCGACCAGAGCCGCGCGGGCATCGACCCGAAGAAGACGGTCTGGGAGGTCGTCTCCGACAAGCTCGACTACATCGAGGTCGGCCAGAACGAGATTCCGTCGCGGGCCTACGTGTCGGCGTTCGGCTTCAAGGGACCCGATCAGCAGAAGCCGGCCGGTGTGCTCTCCGGTGGTGAGCGCAACCGCCTGAACCTGGCGCTGACCCTCAAAGAGGGCGGCAACCTGATCCTGCTCGACGAGCCGACCAACGACCTGGACGTGGAAACGCTGTCTTCGCTGGAGAACGCGCTCGAGCAGTTCCCCGGTTGCGCCGTGGTCATCAGCCACGACCGCTGGTTCCTCGACCGCACCTGCACCCACATCCTCGCGTGGGAAGGTGACGACGAGGACGAGGCCAAATGGTTCTGGTTCGAGGGCAACTTCGGTGCCTATGAAGAGAACAAAGTGGAACGACTTGGAATCGAAGCGGCGCGTCCGCACAGAGTGACCCACCGCAAGCTGACTCGCGACTAACGTCGCACGTACGTGCCGATTGGGGCACGACGGCGCGACGTCAGGAGCAAGTCGGATGACGGAAAATCGGGGCGGACTCAGCGGCACGACGCGGTCCGCCGGTGCGGACGGCAACGCTGGTCTCGCACGGGCATATCTGCTGACCTACCGCGGCCCCAGCGATGGTTCGCCGGCCGACGGTGGGGTCACCGCCCCGATCGACGTCGCGATGGCGACCCGCGTGTCCCCGGAGTTGCTGGCGGCGCACTATCGCCTCGGTCATCGCCGGTCGACGGGGGAGACGCTCGTCGCGATCTACTCCGCCGACGATTCCGGTCGCTTCGGCCCGGCGCTGCAGATCGTCACCGATCACAGCGCGCTGCTGATGGATTCGGTGATGGTGCTGCTGCATCGCATCGGTGTCGCCTACACCGCGATCATGAGTCCCGAGTTCCGGGTGCGGCGTGATGCGGCGGGCGAGGTCGTCGCGATGGGTCCGGCGGGTGACCCCAGCGCCCCGGCCGACGGCGTCGACGAGACCTGGATCCATGTGCAGCTGGCGACCATGGGTGACGGCAAGGCCGTCGCCGAGGCCGCGGCTGTGCTGCCGCACGCCCTGACCGACACGCGGGCGGTGGAACTCGATACGCCGGCGATGAACGCCGCGCTCGTGGGGTTGGCCAACGCGCTCGACGCCGACCACAACGGCCGGTTCCCCGGCTACGACCGGCGTGACGTGGCGGCCCTGCTGCGCTGGCTGGCCGACGGGCACTTCGTCCTGCTGGGCTACCAGCAGTGCACCGTGGAGGACGGGCAGGCGCAGGTGGACCCGGCGACCCGGCTCGGCGTGGCCAAGCTGCGCACCGACGTGCTGCCGCCGCTCGCGGGCGACGACGAACTGCTGGCGGTGGCCCAGGCCACCATGCCGAGTTACCTGCGCTACGGCGCCTACCCGTACATCGTGGTGGTCCGCGAGAGCGCGGGGCCGAACGGTCCGGCGCGTGAGCACCGCTTCATCGGTCAGTTCACCGTGACCGCGGGTAACGCCAATGTGCTTGAGATTCCCTTGATCTCACGTCGCGTCAACGAGGCATTGGCCTTGTCCCAGGGAGATCCGAGCCGGCCCGGGCAGCTGATGCTCGACATCATCCAGACCATTCCGCGCTCGGAGCTGTTCTCCCTGACCGCGCGCGACCTCGTCGCGATGGGCAAGTCCGTCATCGACCTGGGTTCGCGGCGGCGCGCGCTGCTGTTCCTGCGCGCCGACAAGCTGGCCCACTTCGTGTCGTGCCTGGTGTACCTGCCGCGCGACCGCTACACCACCGACGTCCGGCTGGCCATGCAGGACATCCTGGTGCGCGAACTCGGCGGCGAGAGCATCGAGTACACCGCCCGGGTCAGTGAATCGCCTTGGGCCGTCGTACATTTCACCGTCCGGCTGGGCGAGTCCGCGAGCCCCGCGACCATCGACACGTCGACCGCCAACGAAACCCGTATCCAGGGTCTGCTGACCGAGGCCGCCCGTACCTGGGGCGACCGCCTGATCGGGGCGGTCACGCCCGGCACCATCACCCGCGCCGAGGCCGAGCACTACGCGGTGGCGTTCCCCGAGGTCTACAAGCAGGCGTTCACGCCGGCCGGTGCCATCGAGGGCATCAGCATCATCGATCAGCTGCAGGACGACAGCGTCAAACTGGTGCTGGACTATCCCGAAGCCGGGCCCGACGACGACGGCACCGCCCAACTCACGTGGTATCTGGCCGGCCGGTCGGCCTCGCTGAGTGAGCTGCTGCCGATGCTGCAGTCGATGGGCGTGGTGGTGCTGGAGGAGCAGCCGTTCAACGTCGTGCGCGCCGACGGCATGCCGGTGTGGATCTACCAGTTCAAGATTTCCCGGCACCACTCCACCGTCGACGCCCCGGAAGCCGAGCGCGAAGTCATCGCCACCCGCTTCGCCGACGCGGTCACCGCCATCTGGCAGGGCAAGGTGGAGATCGACCGGTTCAACGAGCTGGTGCTGAGCGCGGGACTGACCTGGCAGCAGGTGACGATCCTGCGGGCCTACGCGAAATACCTGCGGCAGGCCGGTTTTCCGTACAGCCAGTCCCACATCGAGACGGTGTTGCGGGACAACCCGGCCACTGCGAAGTCGCTCGTCGAACTCTTCGAGGCGGTGTTCGACCCGACCGGGGCCGACGCCGCGGATCGCGCCCAAACGGCCGCGGCCGCCGTTGCCGCGGACATCGACGCCCTCGTGAGCCTCGACACCGACCGCGTGCTGCGGGCCTTCGCGGCGCTCGTGCAGGCCACCCTCCGCACCAACTACTACGTGACGGCGCCCGGCTCGGCGCGGCAGCGAAACGCGTTGTCGTTCAAGCTCAACCCGCAGCTCATCGACGAATTGCCGCTGCCCAGGCCCAAATACGAGATCTTCGTGTACTCGCCGCGGGTCGAAGGCGTGCACCTGCGGTTCGGCAACGTGGCGCGCGGCGGCCTGCGCTGGTCGGACCGGCGGGAGGACTTCCGCACCGAAATCCTGGGCCTGGTCAAGGCACAGGCGGTGAAGAACGCCGTCATCGTGCCCGTCGGTGCCAAGGGTGGCTTCGTGCTGAAGTCGCCGCCCGCCCCCACCGGTGACGCGGCTGCCGATCGCGATGCCCTGCGCAACGAAGGCGTCGCCTGCTACCGGCTGTTCATCGCCGGCCTGCTCGACGTCACCGACAACGTCGAGACGGCCACCGGCGCTGTCGTGCCGCCGCCGCAGGTGGTGCGCCGCGACGGCGACGACGCCTACCTGGTGGTCGCCGCCGACAAGGGCACCGCGACGTTCTCCGACATCGCCAACGATGTCGCCAAGTCATACGGCTTCTGGCTCGGCGACGCGTTCGCCTCCGGTGGTTCGGTGGGTTATGACCACAAGGCGATGGGCATCACCGCCAAGGGCGCGTGGGAGTCGGTCAAACGGCACTTCCGCGAGATCGGGCACGACACCCAGACGCAGGACTTCACCGTCGTCGGCGTCGGCGACATGAGCGGCGACGTGTTCGGCAACGGCATGTTGCTGTCCAAGCACATTCGCCTCGTGGCGGCCTTCGACCACCGGCACATCTTCCTGGACCCGAACCCCGATGCGGCCCGCTCGTGGATCGAACGCGACCGGATGTTCAAACTGCCCCGGTCGAGCTGGGACGACTACGACAAATCGCTCATCAGCGAGGGCGGTGGCGTCTACAGCCGCGACCAGAAGTCCATCACGATCAGCCCGCAGGTGCGCGCGGCGCTGGGTCTGGCCGCCGACGTCACCGAGCTGACCCCGCCGGCGCTGATGAAGTCGATCCTGCTGGCGCCGGTCGACCTGTTCTGGAACGGCGGTATCGGCACCTACATCAAGGCCGAGACCGAGTCGGACGCCGACGTCGGTGACCGCGCCAACGACGCCATCCGGGTCAACGGAAATCAGGTGCGTGCCAAGGTGGTCGGCGAGGGCGGCAACCTCGGTGTGACGCAGCGCGGCCGCATCGAGTTCGATCTGGCCGGCGGCCACATCAACACCGACGCCATGGACAACTCGGCGGGCGTGGACTGCTCCGACCACGAGGTCAACATCAAGATTCTGGTCGACGCACTGGTGACCTCGGGCAAGGTCGCGGCCGCCGAGCGCACCGACCTGCTGATGTCGATGACCGACGAGGTGGGCCGGCTTGTGCTGGCCGACAACATCTCTCAGAACGACCTGATGGGCACCAGCCGCGCCAACGCCGCCAGCCTGCTGCCGGTGCACGCCGCCCAGATTCGCAATCTGGCCGCCGAACGCGGCCTGAATCGCGAGCTGGAGGCGCTGCCGTCGGACAAGGAGATCCGCCGGCGGATGGAGACCGGGCTGGGGCTGACCTCGCCGGAGCTGGCCACCCTGATGGCGCACGTGAAGCTGGCGCTCAAAGAGGACGTGCTGAACAGTGATCTGCCCGACCAGGAAGTGTTCGCCGGACGACTGCCGGACTACTTCCCGGAGGAGCTGCGGGACCGGTTCGCCGCGGATATCCGGTCGCACCAGCTGCGCCGGGAGATCATCACCACGATGCTGTTGAACGACCTCGTCGACACCGCGGGCATCACCTACGCGTACCGCGTCGCCGAAGACGTCGGCGTGGGGCCGGTCGACGCGGTCCGCAGCTATGTCGCGGTGGACAAGATCTTCCGGGTCGGCGAGGTGTGGCGGAACATCCGGGCGGCCGGCCTGGCAGGTGTCCCGGTGGATGTCACCGACCGCATGACGCTGGACCTGCGTCGCCTCATCGACCGGGCCGGGCGCTGGCTGCTGAACTACCGGCCCCAGCCGCTGGCGGTGGGCGCCGAGGCCAACCGGTTCGCGGCGAAGGTGACCGAGCTCACCCCGCAGATGGCGCAGTGGCTGCGTGGCGACGACAAGGCCATCGCCGAGACCGATGCGGCGCAGTTCGTGGCCGCCGGTGTCTCGCCGGACCTGGCGTACATGGTGGCCACCGGTCTGTACCAGTACAGCCTGCTGGACGTCATCGACATCGCCGACATCGCCGAGCGTGAGCCCGCCGAGGTCGCGGACACGTACTTCGCGCTGACGGACAACCTGGGCATCGACAACCTGCTCACCGCGGTCTCCGAACTCAGTCGCAATGACCGCTGGCATTCGTTGGCGCGCTTGGCGATTCGGGACGACATCTACGGGTCCATCCGGTCGTTGTGCATCGACGTGATGGCGGTCGGCGAGGTCGACGAGACCGGCGAGCAGAAGATCCACGAGTGGGCGTCGACCAACAGTTCCCGGGTGATGCGGGCCCGGCGGACGCTGACCGAGATCCTGGGTGACGAGGTGCGTGACCTGGCGACCCTGTCGGTGGCCGCGCGGCAACTGCGGAGCATGACCACGAGAACGACGGGAACGGGCAATCAGGGATGATGGGCGGGTGACTGAACGCTTCACGACGCCGGTGCCGGTGCGCTGGTCGGACATCGACATGTATCAGCATGTCAACCACGCCACCATGGTGACCATCCTCGAGGAGGCGCGGGTGCCGTTCCTCACCGAGCCCTTCGCCGAGGACGTCGCCACCACCGGCCTGCTGATCGCCGAGGTCAACGTGAAGTACAAGGACCAACTGCGCCTTGTCGATTCACCACTGCAGGTGACCATCTGGACCAACCGGCTGCGTGCCTGCGACTTCACGCTGGGCTATGAGGTGCGGTCGGCGCAGGCCGATCCGGATTCCAAGCCGGCCGTGATCGGGGAGACCCAACTGGCCACCTTCAACATCGAGCGACAGATGCTGGTGCGCATCGCCCCGCATCAGCGGGAGTACCTGCAGCGTTTCGCGCGATGAGCAGGGTGCACCGATGAGCGAGCGGGGTATCTGGCTTGCCGACGCCGCCCAGGCGCAGAACCTGGCCACCTTCGTCGAGCGCGTGCTGCGTCTCGACGAGGCAGCCGTGGTGCGGTTGCGGGCGCGCGGCGAGGGCGTCGTCGTTGCCTGGGCGGCAACAGGTTTCGAGGTGCTGGCCGCGCGTGTGGTGAACGGGCGGGTGTCGCCGTCCGACCTCAGCGCCGGGGCCGACGCGTTGAGTCGCGAGCTGCCCGGCTCGGGCCGGATCGATCCGGGATTCGCGATGGACTCGGCGTGGCGTGGCGCGTTGCCGCCCGACGACGGCTTCAGCCACCTCGATGATGTGCCGGCGGCCGCGGTGCTCGAGCTGTTCCAGCGCGGCGTCGAATTGGCCAAGGAACACAGCGGGCCGCAAGGTCCGCCGCCGTCACTGCTGGACCAGGACGTCCTCACCGTCAGCGCCGGTGACACCGAGGTGGGCATCCCCATGCGGTGTGTATTCGCCTTGACCGCCATGGGTTTCGTACCCGATCCGCTGCCCGAGAACGAGGTGGTCCGGGTCCGGGTGCATCCGACGTGGCTGCGCATCGACGCGCGGTTCGGATCGGTGTACCGCCGCCGTGGTGGCCCGATCCTGCTGTCGCCCTAGGGCTGGGCTGGATCGGGCAAGCGCGAATCAGTGCTTGCGGACGACGTGCTCGGCTTTACCGGGCTTCCACACCGTGATGTCGAGGTGTCCGTCTGCCACTTCGACCGCGGACGCCCCGACCAGGTTGGCGCGATAGCAGTGCTCGAACTCCTGGCCGCGGATGTCGAAGCCGGTCTGTTCGTACAGTGCCTCGGCGAACCGCCGGTGCAGGGCCTTGTCCTGCACGTCCTCCACGACACCCCACAACTTCGCATCGCCATCACCGACGTGGGTGTCGACCGTCGCGGTGTGCAGGCAGAAGCGCGGATCACGGGCGAGGTCGTCGAACTTCGTGGTGTGCGGCATGCCCGAGATCCACAGTTCGTCTTCGAAGAACCGTGGCTCCATGGGGCTGATGCGCGGAAATCCGTCCGAGCGCAGCGTGCCCAGCATGCACAGGTTCCCGGTGGCGGTATGTCGGCGGACGAAGGTGGTTGCGATTCGCGGCGCGACGTCCGCGAACTCTTTCCAACTGGTCATGTTCGCGACGGTAGTCCGCGGCGCGCGGCCTGAAAACCCTCCAGAGGACTCAGTCCAGATCCGTCAGCTCGCAACGAGAGCGTCGTGCCAGCGTTGGGTATCGGTGATCTGGACCAGTCCGACGACCTTGCCGTCCCGGATGGTGATGTCGTGGACGAACGCCGCTGAATACTGCTTCCCGGTGGCGCGGCTGCTGCCTCGGTAATAACCGAACGCGATGATGCGTTCGTCGTCGATGACGACGAATTCGTCTGGCTGGGGCGTAATTTCGAAGTGGGTGGCCGCCTCGCCCCAGACCTTCGACAACATCGTCTCGGGGCTGTCGACGTCGCCGCCCAATCCGAACGGCATGCCCGCGCTGACCCGGCCGGTGAAGTCGGGGTGTAGCAACGCCGCGAGGCCGGCGGGGTCATGCGCGGCGAATGCCGCGTACAGGTTCGTCGCTATGTCGCTGGGTGTGCTCATGGTGATCTCCCTCGGGACGAAACCAGCGCGTCGGACTGGTTTTAGAGTGATTGCTCTAAAACCGTATTAGAGCATATCCTCTAATACATGGGAAGACCGCCGCGGCATTCTGCGGACGACTTCGTGGATGCCGCGATCCGGCTATTTGCCGAAGGCGGCGTGCGGGCGCTCACGATGAATGCGGTGGCCCGCGAAATCTCTGCCCCGAGTGGGTCGATCTACCACCGGTTTCCCGACCGGGCAGCACTGTTGGCTGCCGTCTGGTTTCGTACCACCGGCGACTTCCAGCGTGGCTATCTCGATGTCCTCGGGAATCCCGTCACGCCCGCCGGCGCCGTCGACGCCGCGGTCTGGATCGTCGACTGGTGTCGCACACACCTAGCGGAAGCTGTTGTGCTGCAGGCCGGGGTGCGTGCGTTCGATCCGGACGAGTGGGCGGAGGCAGCCCGAACGGATTTGGCGGTGCGGGACGAGAACAGCAAGCGCGACATCGACAAGGCAATTCGACTACTGGCCAAAACATCTGGCCGTCCTGTCGATCAGATCGCGTTCGCATTGCTCGATCTGCCGCTGGCCGCCGTCCGGCGCCATCTGCTCGCCGGCGAAGTACCGCCCAAGCGGACCGGCAAGCTGGTGCGGGACATGGTCGGGCTGCTGCTCGGCGTTGCCGGCGACTAGCCGGCCAGACTCGTCAGCGCAGTACCCGCGTACGGAGGAATTCGGAGAGCAGTGTGGCGAGGACCTCGGGTTGGTCCTCGGGTATCCAGCTGTATGAGTCGTCGACGTTGACCAGCCGTGCGTCGGGAATCATCTCGGCCAGTCGGCGGGCGCCCGAGGCGGGAAAGACGCGGTCTTCGGTCGGCCACACGATGAGGGTGGGCCCGCGGTATTCGGCCAATTTCGGTGCGCGGTCGGCGAGATGCGCGGGCGAGAGTCCGCGCAGGAATCGTGCGAAATCGTCCGCGACGGCGCGGTCCCGGAGCGGCGCGAGGTAGGCGTCCATGATGTGTTGGGGGATAGGCCGTTTGGTGGCCCAGCCGTAGGTGATCGGCAAGCGTTGCATCGTCCGGCTTCGCGTCAGCAGCGGCTGGACGAACCGGGAACCGGGCAGGGAGGTGAACACCCGCAGCGCCTTGGTCGGCCATGGATCCGAATCGAATGCGTTGGTGGCGATCAGCACGAGGGCTTTGACGCGCTCGGGGTGATCCGCTGCCACGGTTTGCGCGATGTCCCCGCCATAGCCATTGCCGATCAACACGACCTGCTCGAGTTCGAGGGCGTCGAGCAGATCGACGACCAGCCCGGCTTGGCCGGGCAGGCTCAGGTCGGCCTCGGGCAGTGCCGGGAAGTGGCTGCCGAGTGGCAAATCGGGAGCTATGCAACGAATTTCGCGTGCCAGCCGGCCCGCGATGTAGCGCCATTCCAGGCCGTTGGCGACCAACCCGTGGAGGCACAGCACTGGTTCGCCGGCACCGCTCTCGCGATAGCCGAGTGTGCCCGCGGGAACGCTGACGAGGCGGCGACGATCCAGTGCGCGGCCGGTTTCAGTGGCCATCGGACATCTCCAAGGTGTGGGGTGCAACCGAATTAATGAATACAGGTTGTATTGAATCATTCACCACAGGTGATCGCAATACAGACTGCTTGTTAAAATTTCGCCGTGGACACTGAACCGGACGGCCGGGTGGTCCGTAGCGAGAAGACGCGCTCCGCCCTGGTCGCCGCTGCGCGCGAGCTGTTCGTGCGCAACGGGTATGCCGCGGTGTCGACGACGGACATCGCGCGCGCGGCGCAAGTTACCCGCAACGCCCTCTACTACCACTTCACTTCCAAGGAGGCGGTGTTCCGGGCCGTTTACGAAGACGTCGAGGGCGAGTTGGCGCAGCGGGTGATCCCCGCGGCGCAAGCCGAGCCGAACCCGGGCAAGGCGCTCGAGATCGGCTGCGAGAAGTTCCTCGACGGCTGCCTGGAGCCCGCGGTCGCGCGCGTGAGCATCCTGGACGCCCCAGCAGCGCTCGGATTCGAGCAGATGCGGGAGATCGACAACCGGAACTATCTGCAAGCCCTGCGTGCCGTCATCAGCGCTGCGATCGCCGCGGGTGAGCTGGTCGCTCTGCCCGTCGACGTGCTGGCGTCGATGCTGGTGGGGGCCTTGGACGAAGCGGCGCTGCTGATCGCGTCGGCGGACGATCCCCGGGCGGTGCGGCGCGAGGCCGGGCAGGTGGCGCAGGCTCTGCTCCGCGGTCTCCGGCCGGCTCCCGGCGGAGGATCGCGGCGGGGCTGATCAGCTATGCCGGCCGGTCCGCCGTCAGTCGGGAACCGTCGCGAACGCCCGGACCGGGAAGGTGCCGAACCCTTCGATCCGCGGTGGGACGGCGGTGAAGCGGGCGCCGCGGGCCGGTACCGACGCCAGGTTGGTCAGGTGCTCGACGACGTGAATCCCGTTGCCCAGCAGTGCGGTATGGATGGGCCGTCGACCTTCGGCCCCCGGGCCGGCGTCGTCGATGTTGACGGAGTCGATACCGACGAGCGCGACCCCGCGGCTCACCAGGAGCTCGGTCGCGCCCTCGGAGAGATACGGCGCGTCGACGGCGTAGGCCGCGGTGCCGAAATGCCGATCCCACCCGGTGTCGATCAGCACCGCACAGCCGGCTTCGATGTCCTCGGGCAGCTCGGCGACGGCGACCGCGCGTGCCGTGACGTCCCGACGGTGCACGACGATCGTCGGCAGGTCCACCAAGGTGTTCAGGTCGAGGCCGGCCAGGTCGGCGCCGTTCTCGTAACGGTGAAACGGGGAGTCGAGGTAGGTGCCGGTGTTGCCGACCATCGTGATCGCGCCGATCGCGAATTCGGTGCCGGCGGCATAGACGTCGCGGGATGCCTCGCGGGTCAGGTGGTCGCTGATCGACGGTGCCGGCAGCCCCGGATAGGTCACCAGCCCCGCACGAATGGTGTGAGACAGATCGACGAGCATGGTGGGCCTTTCCCGCGCGGTTGACGACCAACCTTAGCGAGCCGGGACGGCCTCCTTCGCGGCGGTCGACGGCGTCACCCGGTCGAGCAACGGCCCGGCCAGCTTCCCGAGCAGATCGAACGAGAAGGGCTGTGTCATGCGGCGATTGACGCCCGGTGCGAGGCGGTGCATGACATACCCGAGCCAGGCCTCGGCCCGCACGGGCACCACCGCCAGGTCATAGCTGACGGCCCGCACCACGGCCCGCGCCACGAGGCCGGGGCTCATCGGTGAGAACGGCAGCTTTTCGGCGAACTCCTGCAGTTGCCTGGTGAGACGTTGGGCCTGTGCGACGAGCGCGGGGTCCACGCCGACGGTCACCGCGCGGTCGCCGATGTTCGTGTTGATGACGCCGGGGCAGATGGCGCTGATCCCGATGCCGTACGGCCTGAGCTCCAGGCGCAGGCACTCACTGAGCATCTTGACCCCCGCCTTGGACACCGAGTACGGCGCCATGACCGGTGTCGGCGTGAACGCCGCCGCCGATGCGATGTTGACGATGTGACCACCCCGGCCGCGCTCGGCCATCTGCGCACCGAACACCCGGCAGCCGTGCACCACGCCCATCAGGTTGACGCTGAGCTGCTTGTCCCAGTCCGCCGCGGACAGTTCGAGGAACGGCCCGCCGACGACGATCCCGGCGTTGTTGACGACGACGTCGGGCACCCCGTGCTCGGTGCGAACGTCAGATGCGAAGGCCTCCCAGTCCTCCGGATCGGTGACGTCCAGCCGGGCTGCCGACACGCGGCGGCCGGCGCCTTTGATCATGGCGGCGGTCGCTTGTGCCGAGTCGAGGTCGATGTCGGAGACGACCACGTGCGCACCGCCTTTGGCGAAGCGGATCGCGGTGGCGCGCCCGATGCCGCTGCCGGCACCGGTGACGACCACGAGCTGTGGGTCCAGGCTGTTGATCTTCATCCGGCGTCCTTCGCGGTGGCTGCTACTTGGTCGGCATCGGCGGTGCCGGTCCCGTACCGATACACGTCGAGGTCGTAATGGCGGTTCTGCCAGTACATCTCGCCGTGCGTCGTCGGCCGGAACGGGGAATCACCGTGATAGTCGATGTAATACGTGTTGGACCCTGCGCAGGTGGGCGTGAACAGGACATTGCGCGCCTGCCGGCGGAGGCAGTACCGGAAATAGGCGTCATGGACTTCGTGCCGGATCTCGACCTCCCGGGCGCCGCGACGCTTGGCTTCGGCGATCGCGCGACTCAGGTGTGCCGCGGTGGCCTCGATCATCCACAGGTACGACCCGAGCACGAAGCCGTAGGGCCCGGTGATCATGAACATGTTCGGGAAGCCGGGTACGGACACGCCCTGATAGGCCTGAAAACGATTGACCGCCCAGAACTCCGCGGCATCGAGCCCGTCGCGGCCGACGACGGGGAAGGGCGGCACCGAATCCCGTTCCCACAGTTTGAATCCGGTCGCGCAGATGAGGACGTCCACCTGGTGCTCGACACCGTCGGTGGTCACCACGCCGGTCTCGGTGATGCGCTCGATGGCGTCGGTCACCAGGCTGACGTCACTGCGATTGAACGTCTTGAGGTAGTCGTTGGACATCGACGGGCGCTTGCAGCCCAGGCCGTAGCGGGGGATCAGTTTCTCCCGGGTCGCCGGATCGCTGACCTGGCTGCGCATCCACGCCCGCACGGGTGCTTCGGCGAGCTTGCGCGTGGCCTCGACCAGCCAACCCGGCCCGGTGAGCATTCCGCCCATCCCGATCTCGGTCGCGACGGTACCGACGGCGCGCAGCCCGGACCGCACCTGGCCGATCTCCAGCACTGCGCGGGTGATGCCGTGAATTGTGCTGTCGGGCTTGGGAAACACCCAGATCGGCGTCCGCTGGAAGACCGTGAGGTGCGCCACCTCGTCCACGATCGCCGGCACCAGTTGCAGCGACGTCGCGCCGGTGCCGATGACCGCGACCCGCTTACCGGCCAACTCGACGTCGTGATCCCACAGCGCGGTGTGCATGAGCACCCCGCCGAAATCCTGCAGACCGGGAATGTCCGGCAGTTTGGGCCGCTCGAGCCCGCCGACCGCCATCACCACGTGGCGGCCCGTGATTTCTGCGCCGCCGTCGAACGTCAACCGCCACATGCTGTTCTGCTCGTCGAACGCCGCACCGGTCACGATCGTGTTCAGCCGCAGCTTGTCGCGCAGGCCGTACTTGTCCACCATGTCGTCGGCGTAGTCCCGCAGCTCGTTGCCGGGCGCGAAGACGCGTGACCAGCCGCCGCGCTGCTCATACGAGAAGCTGTAGATGACGGATGGGATGTCCACTGCCACACCCGGATAGGTGTTGGCGTGCCAGGTGCCGCCGACGTGATCCCACTTGTCGACGATGACGAAGTCGTGTATTCCCTTGCGCTGGAGCGCGATGCTGGCGCCGATGCCGCCGAACCCGGCCCCGACGATCACCACCTCATGATCGGGCTCGTGTCGCTCCGCCGTGGCCGACCGTGCGGCCTTCGTGCTGGTGGTCATGTCCGGCCCGGCTACCGAACGTAGCCGACGAGCTCGCCGTCGGCGCCGAACAAGTCGTGCTGCCACCGGGCGAGGAGCTCGTCGGTGGGCACGTCGTCGGGGTGGAAGCCGGGCCGCAGGTACTCGGCGATCTCGCCCAGGAAGCCGCGGAGCAGGGGTCCGCGGAAGACGCCGTAGGTCTGGCGCAGCACCGTGATCGGTCGCGGCCATGCCGTCGGGTCCAACAGGATCGACAACGCCACCGCGGCGGTGACCACGGGGATGGTCAGGAAGTACATGAACCACATGACCGCGATGCGCGTGCGCTCGGAACCGCCCACCGACCGGTAGACGTCGAAGGCGACGGACTTGTGCTCGAGCTCCTCCATGGCGTGCCAGTTCAACAGGCGCCAGACTTCGGGATCGCCTGGGATCGCCTGGATTTCGTCGTTCGACAGCACCCGCGCGCCCAGGACCGCGGTGTAGTGCTCGGCGGCGGCCGTCATCGCCAGATGCACCTTCGCCGGGATCAACTTCTCGATGCGCAGCACCACCTTCTGGCGCACGCTCGTCGGGGCGAACAGCAGGAACCGCACGAGGGGATAGCCCATGTCGGCGAGCTGGGTGTTCAACTTGCGGTGTTCCTGGCCGTGCACGGACTCCTGGCCGATGAACCCTGCGACGCGCTTCTTCAGTACCGGGTCGGTGATCTGGTCGGAGAAGCGGCGAACGGACCGGATGAATGACTCCTCGCCGGGCGGGAAGGAACCGGACAGCACCGCCACCAGGTGGCTGAACACGATGTCGCCCTCGACGAAATGCCGGTGCAGCGGTTCGGGTTCGCCGAACCGGAACCGCATCCGCCGCACCTTGGGAAAAGCGACCGCGTGCGCGGTGATCGGGTCAGCACTCATGATCGATTCCTTCCGTTGTGCCGGCTATCTGAGGTGGTCGACGAGGACGCCGTCGGTGCCGAAGAGGGTGTCGCGCCACTGCTGGGCCAGTTCGGTCGTGTCGACGTCGTCGGGGTGGAAGCCAGGGCGTAGGTAGACCGCGAGGTCGGGCAGCAGGCCCTTGAATATCGGGCCGGTGAACAGCTCGTACGTCTCGCGCACCAGGCGGTCGGGCCGGCGCCGCGCGACCGGGTCGGACCCGACCGAGACGGCAAGCGAAACGAGCGTCACCGGGAGCAGCAGTGCGCACGCCGCCACCATGACCGCGATGCGGGTGCGCTCGGTGCCACCGACGGCGCGGTACACGTCGAAGGCCACCGACTTGTGCTCGAGTTCTTCCAGCGCATGCCAATTCAGCAGATGCCACACTTCCGGATCGGCCGGGATCGATTGCAACTCGTCGCTCGACAACACCCGTTCGGCCAGCACCGCGGTGTAGTGCTCCGCGGCGGCCGTCAATGCCAGATGCACATGAGCGGGCAACCGGTCTTCGAGCCGAATCCGCCTGTCTTTGAAGGATTCTGAATCCCACCACGCGATGGGGTAGCCCATCGCGATGAGCTTCTCGTTGAGGTGCCGATGTTCCTGTCCATGCATCGACTCCTGGCCGATGAAGCCGGCGACCCGTTTCTTGAGCTCGGGATCGGTGATGCGGTCGGCGAATCGGCGGACCGATCGGATGAAGCCTTCCTCGCCGGGCGGAAATGCGCCCGAGAGACCGGCGACGAAATGGCTGAACACCATGTCGCCGGCGACGAAGTACTTGCGGCTCGCTTCCTCGTTGAAGCGGAAGCGGATTCGCCGGGTCCGGGGATACACCTCCCCGGCGTTCCGCGCTGACGTGGGTTGCGCACTGCGTACGGCCATGCCGCCCGCCTTTCCTCGAACATTCAGTAACTAGTACCGCGAGTTCTAGTAGTTCGAAGTTACGACGGCGTGCGCCATTGCGCAAGGGTTTTGGATAATGACGTTTTCTGAGCGGGCGCGGCGGCCCGGGTGGGCCGGGGACCGGTTCAGTCGGTGGTGCCGAACAACGCCATCTGTTCGTCGGGTGCGATGACGACGCCGCGGGCAGCGGCCGCCGCCGACACCGCACCCCAGATCACGGGCGTCAGTTGCGCGATGAGTTCGTCTTTACCGATCGTCGGCTCGTTGAGCCAGCGCAGCACGCCGAGTGCCACGGCTCCGAGAATCGCGTCGGCCGTGTATTCGAGGTGGTCGCCGTCGCCGCCATGGGCGCGCACCATCGCCGCGAGCACCTCGGTCATCGCGCTCGACAGATTGCGGCCGTTCTCGAGCAGCTTGGTCCGGGAATGGTCGTCGCTGAAATGGGAGCCGACGACGAAGCGAAAGAGGTTGGGCCGCTCGGCCACCAGGTCGACGTAGGCGGTCAGTGCGGAACTCACGAGCTCCAATGCCGTCGCGGTGACGTGGAAGCAGGGCATGACGCGCTGCACGATCAGTTCCTGCATGCGCTCGCCGACCGCGGCGAACAACGTCTCCTTGTCGGTGAAGAAGCGATACAACTTCGGCCGCGGGACGCCGGCGGTTTTCACCACGTCGTCGATCGACAGGTCGGGGCCGTACTCGTCGATGGCGCGCAAGGTGGCCTCGATCAGGTCGGCCTTCACCGTCGCGCGATGCGCCCGCCAGCGGTCGGCCCGTGCGTCACCCGTCGGTGCGGACATCCGCACCGCGACACGGGTGGCGTCCACGGGCATGGGCTAATCGTAAGTCAGCCAGAGGGCCGTGTCGGGTGGGATTCGCCCGTCGGGCAATGGTCCACTCGCGAGCACCACCCGGCCGCCGGGCGTGTCGACCGTTGTGCTGCCCGCGTTCAGCAGGCACACCAGGCCGTCCTCGCACTGGAATGCCAGCAGGTCGTCCGCGGTCGGCAGCCACCGCACCGACCGACCCAAAACTGTTCGGCCCCGGCGTAATTCGATTGCGCGCCGGAAGAGCGACAGTGTCGAATCCGGGTCCGCGGACTGCGCGGCGACCGTCAACGGCCCCCAGCCGTCGGGCATCGGGAGCCACGTCCGCGCGGTCGGCGAGAACCCGTACGGGGCGCTGTCGCCGGACCAGGGCAGCGGCACCCGGCAGCCGTCGCGGCCCCGCTCGGTGTGGCCGGAACGCTCCCACACGGGGTCCTGCAGGACGTCGTCGGGCAGCTCGACGTTGGGCAGCCCGAGTTCTTCGCCGTTGTAGACGAACACCGCGCCCGGCAGTGCCAGCATCACCAGCGCCATCGCCCGTGCTCGCGAAAGCCCCTGTGGGCCATCGCCGTAACGGGTCACCTCGCGTTCGACGTCGTGGTTGGACAGTGTCCACGTGGGCGGTGAGTCGGCCAGTTCGGCGGCGGCCAGCGAATTCTCGATCGCCTCGCGGACGGCCGCTGCGGTGAAATCGGCTCGTACCAAACGGAAATTGAAGCCCAGATGCAGTTCGTCGGGCCGGAGGTACTTGGCGAAATCCTCGTTGTCGAACACCCAGACCTCGCCGACGGTGGCGGCGTCGGGGTAGTCGTCGAGTACCGTCCGGATGCCGCGGTGAATGGCGTGCACGCCGTCGTTGTTGAACCGCGGATCGTCGACCCGGGTGGTGAGCATGACGCCTTCGGGATCGGCCATGTCCGGCAGGTCGGCCGGTTTCGCCATCCCGTGCGCCACGTCGATCCGGAATCCGGCGACGCCGCGGTCCAGCCAGAACCGCAGCGTCCGTTCCAGATCCGCAGGAACCTCCGGGTGGTCCCAGTTCAGGTCCGGCTGTGCGGCGTCGAACAGGTGCAGGTACCACTGGCCGGGGCTGCCGTCGGGTTCGGTGACCCGCGTCCAAGCGGGCCCGCCGAACACCGACCTCCAGTTGTTCGGTGGCAGAACGCCGTCCGGCCCGCGCCCATCGCGGAAGAGGTAGCGGTCGCGTTCGGGGCTGCCCGCGCCCGCGGCGAGCGCCGCCTGGAACCACGGGTGCGCCGAGCTGGTGTGGTTGGGGACCAGATCCATGGTGACCTTGATGCCCGCCGCACCGGCGGCGGCGAGCAGCCGGTCGAGCGCCGCCATTCCGCCGAACAGCGGGTCGACGTCACGCGGGTCGGCGACGTCATACCCGTGATCGACCATGGGGGAGACCATCACGGGGTTGAGCCACAGCGCGTCGACGCCGAGTGCGCGCAGATGGTCCAGGTGCGCGGTGACGCCGTCGAGATCGCCGACGCCGTCACCGTCGCTGTCGGCGAACGAGCGCGGGTAGAGCTGATAGAAGACCGCGCGGGACCACCACCGCGGATCCGTCATCAGAACGCCGAGTTGACCATGTGCTGGGCGGCCATGTCGAAATAGTCGAGCAGCGCCTGCCGGTGCGCGTCGTCGATGGTCTCCGGGCCGATCGAGGCGAGCGCGCTGTGCATGCACCGTAGCCAGGCGTCACGCTCGAGGAAGCCGATCCGGAACGGGGCGTGCCGCATCCGCAGCCGGGGGTGGCCGCGTTCCTGGCCGTAGGTGCGGGGACCGCCCCAGTACTGCTCGAGGAACATCCGCAGCCGGTGCTCGGCGCCGTCGAGGTCGTCCTCGGGATACAGCGGGCGCAGGATTTCGTCGTCGCGGACCAGTTGGTAGAACCGCGACACCAGGAGATGGAAGGTCTCCGCTCCACCGACTTCGTCGTAGAACGACCGCTGCGCCTCTGTCACGGTCGCCATTGTCCACGAGGACGTGATGACGCGTTCCATGCGGGACTCGTCACGCGAAGTTCATCGAATGGTCCAGCTAAGACGCCAGAATTCTCGTGCGTTGTCTGTCGATCCGTGGTGAACTGTCAGCACGGAGGACGTATGTCGCAACGGAGGAAGGTCCGCGGCCACAGACTTCACGGCGCCGCGGCGGGTTCGCCTGTGTCGAGCCCGGCACTGTCATCACCCCTGCACGCAGTCGAATCAAGTCCCACCGACGGCTCGCTCTGGGGCCGCCGCCGCGTCCTGCTGCTGAATTCGACCTACGAACCGCTGACCGCGCTGCCCATGCGGCGCGCCGTGATCATGGTGCTGTGCGGCAAAGCCGATGTGGTCCACGCCGATCCGTCCGGTCCCGTCATACACTCGGCGACCCGCGCGGTCGCCGTCCCGTCGGTCATCCGGCTGCGTAGCTATGTGCGGGTCCCATATCGGGCCCGCATTCCCATGACCCGGGCCGCTTTGATGCACCGGGACCGGTTCCGCTGCGCGTACTGCGGAGGCAAGGCCGACACCGTCGACCACGTCGTGCCGCGCAGCCGCGGTGGTGAGCACTCCTGGGAGAACTGCGTCGCGGCGTGTGGCCCGTGCAATCACCGCAAGGCCGACCGGCTACTGAGCGAACTCGGCTGGACCCTGCACGCGGTGCCGTTGCCGCCCAAAGGACAGCACTGGCGACTGCTCTCGGCGGTCAAGGAGCTCGATCCGGCCTGGGTGCGGTATCTCGGCGAAGGCGCCGCCTGACATCCGCGCGCGGATTGCCCCTGTCCTCAGCGTGAGCGGTGCGCGTACTGATACGGTTTGCGCGTGAGCATTGCACTTACTCATTCGCTGCTCGGTGGCGTGCCGCTGGCGCTGCTGCTGGTGCTTGGCGCGCTGTTCTTGCTGCGCAAGAGTCCGCATCCGGACACCTACAAGATGACCGACAAGTGGACCCACGCCCCGATCCTGTGGGCGGCCGAGGAACCGGCGGATCACGGCCACGGCGGCCATGACTCGCACCTGACTGTGGGAGGTGGCGCAAGTGGCAAGTGGTAGCCAGACCGAGGTCGCAAACATCGATCCGGCCAACCTGCCGTACGGCTACGCCGTCACGTACAGCGGCCGCATCTCCGGCGTCACCGAGCCCGGTGAACTGTCGGTGCACTACCCGTTCCCGGTCAAGGACCTGGTGTTCCTCGACGACGCCCTGAAGTACGGCTCGCGCGCCGCCGGCGCCCGCTTCGCCGTCTACATCGGCGACCTGGGTGCGGACACCGCCGCCACCGCGCGTGAGGTGCTGGCCACCGTGCCGACGCCGAACAACGCAGTGCTGCTGGCCGTCTCGCCGAACCAGAAGGCCATCGAGGTCGTCTACGGCGCCGAGGTCCGCGGTCGCGGTATCGAAGAGGCTGCCCCGCTGGGTGTGTCCGCGGCTGCGGCGTCGTTCAAGCAGGGCAACCTGATGGACGGCCTGATCAGCGCGGTCCGCGTGCTGAGCGCCGGCGTCTCGCCCGCCTGATTTCATTCACCCTGCCGGGTGCGGACCACTGGTTCGCACCCGGCAGAGTGCTATCCAGGGTCGGCCGACCTGGCGCTGAGAGGTCGTTCACTCACGCGAATGTGCCGCGTCGGCAGGGTTCAGTGCGCGGCAGGGTAGCGCTTGCGCAGGCGGGCCTCATAGCCCGGCTGCAACGCGGTGCGGCTGATGTCGCCGTCGTAGTGCGCCAGCACGCGGGGATCCATCACCCGGCGCCACAGCGGCGGGCAGATGGCCAGCAGCAGCATCGTTCCGTAACCGCCCGGCAGCTGCGGCGCCTCATCGGCATGGCACAGCGCCTGGTACCGACGCATGGGGTTGGCGTGGTGGTCGGAGTGCCGCTGCAGGTGGAACAGGAAGACGTTGGCGATCACGGTGTTGCTGTTCCAGCTGTGCCCGGCGCGCACCCGCTCGTACCGGCCATTGGGCAACTTCTGCCGCCGCAGGCCGTAGTGCTCCAGGTAGTTGACCGTCTCCAGCAGGAAGATGCCGATCACGGCCTGGCCGAAAAGCCACGGCAGCACAATGGGTCCGAACCACACCGCCAGGATGATGAACAGCACGACGCTCAGCAGCCAGGCGTTGAGGACCTCGTTGTGCAGCGACCACTTGGACTTGTGCACGCGGGCGAGTCGCTCGGATTCCAGCTTCCAGGCCGACCGCAGACTGCCGATGACCGAACGGCCGATGAAGGCATACAGGCTCTCGCCGAGGCGCGAGCTGGCCGGGTCCTCCGGCGTCGCCACCCGCACGTGGTGACCGCGGTTGTGCTCGACGAAGAAGTGGCCGTAGCAGGTCTGGGCCAGGGCGATCTTGGAGAGCCGGCGCTCGGACATGCCGCGCTTGTGGCCGAGCTCGTGGGCGGCGTTGATCGCGATACCGCCGACCGTCCCGACCGCGGCCATGAGGCCCAGCTTGTCGGCCAGCGACATGCTCACCCAGCCGCCGCCGGCCCACAGCCAGCACGCGAAGATCAGCGACAGATACTGCGCCGGCAGGAAGAGGTGCGTGGCGATCCGGTAGAACGGGTCGTCCTCCAGGCTGCGCAGGTCGCCGGGAGCCTTCTCGGCCTCGGGGCCGACGATGTGGTCGAGCAGCGGGACCAGCCCGAACGTCAGCACCGACCCCGTCCACCAGAACGCGTCCATGCCGGTGAGCCAGACCAGCAGCCACGACAGGCCGACCATTCCGGGGGTGATGGGACCCAGCAGCCACACGTAGCGCTTGCCGTCGCGCCATTTCGACTTGGCAGCGGGGGCGGGCTGGGCGGCGGGAGTGTCGGGCGCCTCGGGCGCGTGGGGTTGCGACGCCTCCTGGCTCGCGCGCAATGCCGACAACACCCCGTATTCGTACCCGTATTCGGCCGTTTGCGCAAATACAAGTCGGTTGCCAGAGCCACTTCCTGTCCGTTTTCTCATCGTTATCCAGCAAATTGTTTGAGCCGTCAGCGCGCGAGGGTATTCGGGATGGTCGCCCGGCCTCGGTCCCGGCGGTTGGGCAGCCGTGGTCCGGTCGCCGCCGTCGCCACCAAACTTGCAGGTAGAGTGCCATACACCGATATGGGTGACGTACGACATACCGGGCGTCGGGCGGGGCGGACGACGCGCTGGCGGCCGGATCCCGCACGGCGGCGGAAACTCCGCGCCATCGTGTAATTTTTGAGATGAATCCGTTATTCGGAGGCCGGCAGGCGACTGGCTTCGGGTTAGCTGGCGGTCAGGCGGAAGGACGATCTTGGCAGTGATGCACGGCCGGCATCGACACATCCGGTGCTGGGGCGCGGCCGCGGCAGGTCGCCGATGAGCCCCATCAGCCGGCGCCAGTTCCTCGGCGGTGCGGCGGTGGTGGGCGTCGCCGGGGCGGCGGGAATCGGGGCCCTCGTCGAACGATCACGCGACCGTACGGAGTCCCGCAAGCATTTTTCGGCCATCGTCATCGGCAGCGGCTACGGCGGGGGAGTCTCCGCGCTGCGCCTGGGACAGGCCGGTATCGAGACACTGGTCATCGAACAGGGCCGGCTCTGGGACAAGCCCGACGACGACGGCAAGCGCTTCTCCAAGATGCTGCCCGCCGACACCCGCGCCGGCTGGTTCACGAAGATTCCGCCGAGCCTGGTCACCTCCTTCGGTGGCTTCACCGTCGAGCAGGTGGCCGAGCACGCGCCGTCGCCCCAGCCGATCCAGGCCGGCATCTGTCAGAAGGTGACGCACGGTGCCCACGACGTCTTCCGGGGCCTGGCCGTCGGTGGTGGCTCGATGGTCAACGCGGGCATCGCCGCCATCCCGACGCCGCGCCAGATCGACAAGGCGTTCCCCGACATCGGCGCCGACGAGTTCCTGCGCACCTATGTCGAACGCGCCAAGACGTCGCTGAAGATCAGTTACCGCGACATGGCCTGGTTCGAGCAGACCCCGTGCTTCCAGTACGCCCGCGCGGGCCGCAAGTACGCGGCGGCGGCCGGCTACAAGGTCGACTACAACGGCAGCTCGTACTCGTTCGACTACCTGGTCAAAGAGGCGGCCGGCCAGGTGCCGCAATCGTCGCTGGCGTTCGAGCAGCAGTTCGGCAACAACTACGGCCGGTTCGGCAGCGTCGACCAGACCTACCTTGCCGACGCGCTCAAGACCGGCCACGTCACGCTGCGCCCGCTGACCGAGGTCATCTCGATCCGTCAGGAGCGTTCGGGTGAGTTCGTGGTGTCCACCCGCGAGATCGACCGCTGGGGCAAGGAGCTGTCGAAGGCCGAATTCGGTTGTGACCAGCTGTATCTGGCGGCCGGTGTGCTCGGCACCACCAAGCTGCTGCTGAAGGCGCGCGAGACCGGGGACCTGGCCCACCTCAATGATCAGATCGGTAAGGGCTACGGCAACAACGGTGACGTGATGGTCGGGCACAACCTGGCCAAGAGCGATCCGGCCGGCACCACCCAGTCCCTGATGGGCATGATCAACATCGACGGCCGCGACGACCCGGACAATCCGGTGTACGCCAGCATGTTCTCCATGCCGCTGCCGGTGGAGACCTACCTGCTCGGGTACTACGTCATGGTCGACACCGGGGACCGGGCCGACATCACCTACGACCGCCAGTCCGACACCGCGACGATCCAGTGGACCGATGCCTTCGCGGCGAACAACGAGGCCAGGGCGAAGCAGGTCTTCGACAAGATCCTGAAGGCCAACAAGGTCGACTACCGCAACGACCTGTTCAGCGGAAAAGTGTTTGCGCCCAACACCGTTCACCCACTGGGTGGATGCGTCCGGGGCAAGGCCACAGACGCGTTCGGGCGGGTGAACGGCCACCGCAACCTGTTCGTCAACGATGCGTCGCTGATGCCCGGGCACCTCGGCTGCAACCCGTACATGACCATCACCGCGCTCGCTGAGCGCAACATCGAGGGCATCCTGCAGGGCCGCACCTAGCCGGTGGCCAGGTGCGGCCCATGCAGTCGCGTCAGCTCACGTCGAAGGCACGGGCGCGCAGCGAACGCTCCACTCCCGCACGGCCTTCCAGCACCAGGCGGCGCAGGGCCGGCGGAATCTCCGGATCGGACAGGTACCGGTCGGCGGCGTCGAGGCCGGCCTGGCTGATGTCCCACGACGGGTACAGGCCGATGACCACGGTCTGGGCCACCTCACTCGAGCGCCGCTCCCACACCCCGGAGATCGCCGCGAAGTAGCGGTCCCGGAACGGGTCCAGCAGCTCGGTCTGGCCCGGCTGGACCAGACCGCCGACGATGGCGCGCGTGGTGATGTTCGCCAGGGTGTCGTCCTCGATGACCTGTTGCCACGCAGCCTCTTTCACCGCGGCCTGCGGGCGCGCGGCGGCGGCGGCAGCGGCACTGCGCCGGCCGGCGGCCGTCGGATCCTGCTCGGCCTCGGCGTCGATGAACGGCGTCTGCGTGCCGTCCGCGTCGATGACGCCGGCACGCGCGAGCGCCGTCACGATGCGCCAGCGCAGATCGGTGTCGATCACCAGCCCCGTCATGTTGACCGCGGCGGGCTCGTTGTCCAACAGCGTCGACAGCACCGCGATGTGGTTCGGCGCCAGCACCGACGTGCACAGCGCGTTGATGTACGCCAGCTGGTGGTCCGATCCCGGCGACGAATCCCGCGCCAGGTCCAGCAGGGCATCACCGAAAGCGGGCCAACCGATTTCGGCCGCCCACGCCGGATCGGCGTAGGAGGTCAGCGCCGTCTGCGCCTGCAGCACCAGCCGCTGAGCGACGCCCACCTCGGACTCGGCGTGCAGCCCGCTCATCACGAGGGCGACGAACTCGCGGGCCTTCATCTCGGCCTCGCGCGTCATCTCCCACGCCGCCGACCATGCCAGGGTCCGGGGGAGCGGGTCGTCGATGTCGGCGATCCGGCTCAGCACCGTCTGCAACGACGCGGGATCGAGCCGCATCGAGCAGTAGGTCAGGTCGTCGTCGTTGACCAGGACCAGCTTGCCGCGCGAAACCCCCACCAGGGCAGGAACATCCGTCACCGGGCCCTCGACGTCGAGCTCCTCGCGGTGCACCCGGACCAGCTTGCCGGAGCCGTCGTCGTCGTAGATGCCCACCGCGAGCCGGTGCACGCGCGTCTCGCCGGCACCGGGCGCCGCGCCGCTCTGGGTGATGGCGAACCGCGTGAACGCCCCGGCGCCGTCGACGTCGAAATCGGCCCGCAGCGTGTTCAGGCCCGTGGTCTTGAGCCACTGCTGGCCCCAGTCCGACAGGTCCCGGCCCGACGACTTCTCCAGCGCGCCGAGCAGATCGGCGAATGTGGCGTTGTCGTACGCGTGGTCGTGGAAGTAGTCGCGCAGGCCCGACAGGAACGGCTCCAGCCCGACATAGGCAACCAGCTGCTTGAGCACGCTGGCGCCCTTGGCGTAGGTGATGCCGTCGAAGTTCACCTCGACCGCGGCCAGGTCGGGGATGTCCGCGGCCACCGGGTGGGTCGACGGCAGTTGGTCCTGCCGGTAGGCCCAGGACTTCTCCACATTCGCGAAGGTGGTCCAGGCCTGCTTGTACTCGGTGGCCTCGGCCTGGCACAGCACCGAGGCGAAGGTGGCGAAGGACTCGTTGAGCCACAGGTCATCCCACCACCGCATGGTGACCAGGTCGCCGAACCACATGTGGGCCATCTCGTGCAGCACGGTCTCGGCACGCCGCTCGTACGAGTAGCGCGTGACCTTGGACCGGAAGACGTAGTCCTCGAGGAACGTCACGGCGCCGGCGTTCTCCATGGCGCCCGCGTTGAACTCCGGCACGAACAGCTGGTCGTACTTGCCGAACGCGTACGGCGTCCCGAAGTTGTTGTGGTAGAAGGAGAATCCCTGCTTGGTCTCGGTGAACAGCCGCTCGGCGTCCATGAACTCGGCGAGCGAGGCGCGGCAGAAGATGCCCAGCGGAATGTCCCCGTGTTCGTCGCTGTAGACGTCGTCCCACCGGGCGTACGGGCCGGCGATGAGGGCCGCCAGGTACGTGCTCATCTTCGGGGTGGTGGCGAATCGATGGACCGTCCCCGTATCTGATGTCGCCGCCGGGGCGGCTCCGGCCGACGTGCCGGCCCCGTTGGAGATCACCTGCCAGTGCGCCGGCGCGGTCACCGACACGTCGAAGGTGGCCTTGAGGTCCGGCTGGTCGAAGCAGGCGAACATCCGCTTGGCGTCAGCGGTTTCGAACTGCGAGTAGAGGTAGACCTCACCGTCGACCGGGTCGACGAAGCGGTGCAGTCCCTCACCGGTGTTGGAGTAACGGCAGTCCGCGTCGACCACGACGACGTTCTGCTCGGCGAGCCCGGCCAGCGGCACGCCCGTCGATTCGTCGTAGGCGGACACGTCGATGGGTTGCCCGTTGAGGGTCGCGCTGCGGATGGAGTCGGCCGCGATGTCGATGACGGTGTTGGCGCCGGGAAGGGCGCTGAACGTCACCGTGGTGACGGAGCGGAACGTGCGCTCGCTCGGTGCGCCGGCTCCGTCGGTGAGGTCGAGATCGATGCGGTAGTTGTCAACGGTCACCAGCGCGGCGCGCTCGGCGGCCTGGTCGCGGGTCAGGTTCGGAAGTGCCACGTCACCAACTTAGGGGACAACCGGTTGCCGTGACCGGGAACATAGGGACGCCGGGCATAGTTGTTGGCAACGAGATCTGTACCGACTCAGTAAGGACGAGCAATGGCCGACGCCACCGCCACGAAAGACCCAGCCGTCAAGAAAGATGTCGCGGGGTTCTGGTTCGACCCGCTGTGCCCGTGGGCCTGGATCACCTCCCGCTGGATTCTCGAGGTCCAAAAGGTCCGCGACATCGACATCGAGTTCCACGTCATGAGCCTGGCGGTGCTGAACGAGGGCCGCGACCTACCCGAGCAGTACCAGGAAATGATGAAGAAGGCCTGGGGCCCGGTCCGCGTCGCCATCGCGGCGGAGGAAGCCGTCGGCTCCGAGGTCCTGGCGCCCCTCTACACCGCGATGGGCACCCGGATTCACAACCAGGGCAACAAGGATTTCGACGTGGTCATCGCCGAGTCGCTCGAAGAACTCGGCCTGCCCGCCGAGCTCGCGGAGGCAGCCACCAGCGACAAGTACGACGAGGCGCTGCGCAAGAGCCACCACGCCGGCATGGATGCCGTCGGCCCCGATGTGGGCACCCCGACCATCCACGTCAACGGCGTCGCGTTCTTCGGTCCGGTGCTGTCGCGCATCCCGCGTGGCGAAGAGGCCGGCAAGCTGTGGGACGCGTCCGTGATTTTCGCCGCCTACCCGCACTTCTGGGAGCTCAAGCGCTCCCGCAACGAGGCGCCCGAATTCGACTGACCGCAATCACCCGCTAGTCACGCTCACCAGGGTCGGCCCGGGTAATCTCGTCGGCGTTCCGCAAGGAACGTCTGGCGCGGTTACCGTGGCCAGACACATCCGAAACATGAGCCACAACGATGCAACTGGTGGGGAGCGACGTGCCGACGGACAGTTTCGTCCTTCGACGTGCGGGTTTGAGTAGGATGCGCTGATGTCGCTGGAGACGGGCGCAACCTTCGCCGGGTACACCGTGCGCCGGTTGCTGGGCTCAGGGGGAATGGGCGATGTGTACCTCGTCCAGCACCCCCGGCTGCCCCGCCTCGACGCCATGAAGGTGCTCCGGGAAACCGCCTCCACCAACGACGAATTCCGCATCCGGTTCGAGCGCGAAGCGAACATCGCCGCGGGTCTGTGGCACCCGCACATCGTCGGCCTGCACGACCGCGGCGAGTTCGAGAGCCGGCTGTGGATCACCATGGACTACGTCGACGGCACCGACGCCGCCCAGCTGGTCAAGTACGAGTACCCGAACGGCCTGCCGCTGGAGCTCGTCGTCGACATCGTCAAGGCCATGAGCTCGGCCCTGGACTACGCGCACCAGCGCGGCCTGCTGCACCGCGACATCAAGCCGGCCAACATCCTGCTCAGCAACATCGACACCGACGAGCGGCGAATCCTGCTGAGCGACTTCGGCATCGCCCGCCAGATCGGTGAGGTGACGGGCCTGACGTCGGCCAACCTGGCGATCGGCACCGTCTCCTATTCGGCGCCCGAGCAGCTGATGGGCGGCGAGATCGACGGCCGCGCCGACCAGTACGCGCTGGCCGCGACGGCCTACCGGTTGCTCACCGGACAGACGCCGTACCAGGACACCAACCAGATCGCGGTCATCAGCCAGCACCTCAGCGCGCCACCGCCCAAGGCCAGTGACCTCAAGCCGTGGCTGGAGCCACTGAACGAGGTGCTGATCAAGGCCATGGGCAAGTCGCCCGAGGACCGCTTCGACTCCTGCACCAAGTTCGCCCGGGCCTTCGAGCGGCAGGCCGAACTGGTCACCGAGTCACCCACGCTGAACCTGCGCACCGCGGAACTGAAGCTGCCGACCGTCACTCCCGTGGTGACCCCGGAGCCGGCCGCCGAGCCGCCGTCCGCGCCGGAGGTGACGCCGCCGCCGGTCGCCCCGCCGCCGGTGCCGCCGGTGGTGTCGGCCGAACCCGCGCCCGAGCCGGAACCGGCGCCCGCCCCCGAGCCGGAACCCGAACCGGTCGCGCCAGAGCCCGTCGCGCCGCCGCCGGCTCCGGAACCGCCCGTGCCGCCCGTGCCGCCGGTGTCGCCACCGTCGGTCGACCCGGTCTCGGAGCCGACGCCGCCGCCGGTGCCGCAGCGCGGCCCTGTCGGTCCGCCGCCCGACCCGAAACCGTTTCGGCCGGAACCTGATTCGTCGCCGTCGGCCCCGCCGTACCGGCAGCCGGTGCCTGGGCCACCGCCCATACCGCCGCAGCGGCCCGTCCGGCCGACGCACGAGACGGTGTCGCCGACGGTGGTCCTGCCGGTCATCCCCGCAGACCCGGCGGCGCACGCCGCACCCGGAGTCGGCCGTCCCACCGCACCGCCCCCGCCGTCGTACTCGCAACTCGCGGCCGACATCGGCAAGACGCCACCGGGCCGTGGCCAGTCCTCGGGTGGCAAGACCAAGATCTGGGTGATCGGTGGCGCCATCGCCGCCGTGATCGTGGTGCTGATCGGTGTCGTCCTGCTGAATTCCGGTGACGATTCGAGTGGGCCCTCGGACGCCTCGGGAACCAGCACCCAGAGCTCCGGGGCGAACACGCCATCGTCGTCGCACAAGCCCGCACCGCCGGTGCTCGTGGGTACGCCCGGCAACTACCAGACGATCGCGACCTACCTGAAGAGCAACAACATTCAGGAATCACTGGTGCACCGCAACGAACCCGGCGCACCGGTGGTGACGATGCCCATGCCGCCGGGCTGGGCCGACGCCGGACCACAGACCCCGGCCTTCGCCTACCAGTCGATCGTCTACAACGGCCCGAGTGCCGGCACTTACCGGCCCAGCGCCACCGCGTTGATCTCGCGCCTCGGCCCGAACGCCGATGCGCAGAAGATCCTCGACTTCGCGCCGGGTGAACTGAACAACCTGCCGGGATTCACCCCGACCGACACCGGCACGCCCGGGACCGTCGACGGCCACAAGTCGTTCCAGATCGCCGGTTCCTGGAACTCCAACGGGGTGACCAAGCTCATCACCCAGAACACCGTCGTCATCCAGGACGGCACCGGGCTCTACGTCATGCAGATCAACATCGACGGCGTCGCCGATCAGGCCGAGATCATCAAGCAGATCACCGAGGCCATCGACCGCGACACCAAGATCGCCGCCGGCTGAGCCGGCGAGTGTGTGGGGCCGGCTGAGCCGGCGAGTGTGTGGGGCCGGCTGAGCCGGCGAGTGGGCCGGCCGAGCCACTGATTCTGTCCCGGGCCGCTGTTCTGCCAGAATGTGCGCCATGCGCGTATATCTCGGAGCCGACCACGCCGGATACGAACTCAAGCAGGCCCTGCTCGACCATCTGACCGCGGCCGGCCACCAGGCCGTCGACTGCGGTGCCTTCGCCTACGACGCGGAGGACGACTACCCGGCATTCTGCATCGACGCCGCCAAGCGCACCGTCGAGGACCCGGGCAGCCTGGGCATCGTCATCGGCGGCTCGGGTAACGGCGAGCAGATCGCGGCCAACAAGGTGCCGGGCGTGCGCTGTGCGCTGGCGTGGAGTGTCGAGACCGCGCAGCTGGCCCGCGAGCACAACAACGCGCAGGTGATGGGCATCGGTGGCCGCATGCACAGCACCGAAGAGGCCTTCGCCATCGTCGACGCCTTCCTGACCGCCGAATGGTCGCAGGCCGAGCGGCACCAGCGCCGCATCGACATCCTGGCCGAGTACGAGAAGACGCACGTGGCCCCCGAGGTTCCGGGCGCTCCCGCCTGATTCCCGAGGCCTGACTCGTGCCGGAGGGGCATACCCTCCACCGGCTGGCCCGCCTGCACCAGCAGCGTTTCGGGCGGGCGCCGGTGGTCGTCAGCAGTCCGCAGGGCCGGTTCGCCGATGCCGCGGCCGCCGTCAGCGGCCGGGTGCTGCGTAAGGCGGACGCCTGGGGCAAGCATCTGTTCCACCACTACGACGGTGGTGCGGTGGTGCACATTCACCTCGGGCTCTACGGCACGTTCACCGAGCAGCCACTGCCGATGACGGCGCCCGTCGGGCAGGTGCGCATGCGCATGGTCGGGGCCGAATTCGGGACCGACCTGCGCGGCCCGACGGTGTGTGAGCTGATCGACGAGGGCGGCGTCGACGATGTCGTGGCCCGGCTCGGTGCCGATCCGCTGCGCCGCGACGCCGATCCGGGATTGGCCTGGGCGCGAATCAGCAAGTCCCGCAGGTCAATCGGATCGATGCTGATGGACCAGACGGTGATCGCCGGTGTCGGCAACGTCTACCGCAGCGAGGTGCTGTACCGGCACCGGATCGACCCCCACCGTCCGGGCACGCAGTTGACCGAGGCCGAATTCGCCGAGCTGTGGACCGATCTGGTGGCTCTCATGAAGGTCGGGGTGCGGCGCGGCAAGATCGTCGTCGTGCGCCCGGAAGACGATCACGGCGCGCCGTCGTACGCCGCCGACCGGCCGCGCACGTACGTCTACCGACGGGCGGGGGAGGCGTGCCGCGTGTGCGGCGCCACCGTCTGCACCGAGGTCATGGAGGGGCGAAACCTGTTCTGGTGCCCCAACTGTCAGGTGTGACGGCTAGTCGCCGCCACCGCCGCAGCCGCCACCGCAACCACCGCCGCAGCTGCTGCCGCCACCACCGCAGCTGCTACCCGAGTCGCTGCTCCCGGAGTCCCAACTGCTGCTGCCGGCATCCCAGCCGCCGTTGTTGTCGTTCCAGCTGACGTCCTGGCCCTGGCCGGAGTCCGCGAACTGGCTCTGATCGAGGCCCTGCTGGTAGCCCTGGTCGAATCCCGAGCCGTATCCGGACTCGAAACCCGATGCGCCGTAACTGACTCCGTGCATGCCGTCGAACAGTGCGTCGAACAACAGCACCGAACCCACACCCCACGCCCCGGCGACCAGCGCCGGCTTCCACCACGGCTCGGAGTACCAGCCCTCGGGCACCGGGCGTCCGGCGACCCGGCCTCCGGGGTAGTAATTCGGTGTGGCGGCCGTCGGGCCCGGTGAGGCCTGAATCTGCCTGCCGTCGAACTGGATTCGGCGGTCCTCGGTGACCGAACCCGCGCCGCGCTGGCCGGCCAGCTCCTGCAGCGGGGGACCGGGGTCGATGCCCATGGCGGTCCGGGCGGCCCGCACGTAGTACAGCCCTTCCATCGCGCTCTGTTTCGCAAAGGCCGCCTGCTGGGCGGTGGTGGCCTGTTCGATCTGCGACGCGGCGGCGTTGTAGCGCTCGGACGCGTCGGCCAGGGCCTGGCGTGAGGCGTCATCGGTGCCGGTCAGGTTGAACACCTGGCCGCCGAGCATCTCGATGACGCGCCGGGCGTCGGCTTTCGCGTTGGCCAGCGCGGCAGCCTTGTTGGCCTTGTTCTGCCTGCTGAACAGGAAGAACCCAATGGCCGCGATGACGATCAGGATGAGCACGAACTCCATGGAGGCAGCTTACCGATGACCACCGTCACATAGATATGGACATTTATGTCCATATCTATTACGGTCGTCGTCATGAACCTGACATTCCACGTCTTCGACACCGAACGCGGTGTGCTGGCGACCGCACCCGGAATCGTCACCAGCTATCCCGGTGGCGACACCGCGGTCCGTGAACTGGAACCGCTCGGCCCGGGACTGCGCCCCGTCGTCTGGAACCATTGCGGTGCAATCGATTACGCAGCGGTCGGGCAGTGGGCGGCCTTCCACCGCAACCGGTCGGCCGATGCCCCCGTGCTGGTGGCGCCGTACCTGCCGTCGGCCCGCGGTGATCACGACCCGACCGACGACGCCCGCGTCGCCGCCCGGCTCACCGCCGCGGCAGGCGTCGCGCACATCGTGACGGTGGACCCGCACTCACCGGTCTGGGCCGACGAGGCCCGGCGCGGGGGAGCGGCCGTCACCGTCATCGAGGCCGTGGACCTGGTGGGCTGCGCCGCGCACCACCCGGGTTGGGCGGGCGTCGTCGCACCCGACAAGGGGGCCCGCGACCGCGCCGGCCGGGTGGCGTCCCGATTGGGTGTGCCGCTGTATGTCGCTGGGAAACAACGCAATCCGGCCAACGGCAAGTTGTCGGGGTTCGTCGCCCCCGAGGGTCTGCCGGACCGCGGCCGACTGCTGGTGATCGACGACATCTGCGACGGCGGCGGCACCTTCGCCGGGCTGGCCGATGCCATCCGGGCAAGCCGGCCCGAGCTGGCCCTGCATCTGTGGGTCAGTCACGGTTGCTTCACCGGCCGCTGGCGCGAGAACCTCGCCGGCTACGCATCCGTCACCAGCACCGACTCCCGCGCCACGCCCGACGGTGTGCACGTCCAGCCGCTGGAACCGTTCATCGTCCGCGCACTGACCACCTTGACCTGAGGACTTTCCCAATGACCATCGAAGCAACCACCACGTACCGGCCGGAAACCATTGCGGCCCTGGACGTCCTGATGGACACCGACGCCTACAAGCTGGACCACCGGCGCCAGTACCCGGCCGGCACCGAGTACGTCTACTCCAACCTGACGGCCCGCGGCAGCCGCATCCCCGGCGTGAGCTGGACGGCGTTCTTCGGCCTGCAGGCGTACCTGCGCGACCTGAATCAGCGGTGGAACGCATTCTTCGCCGCCGACATCGACGAGGTGTGCCGAGCCTACGTGGAGCGGGTCACCCAGGTGTTGGGGCCCAACGACGTTGGCGCCGAACACATCCGGCAGCTGCACGCGTACGGCAGACTGCCGCTGCGGGTGCGCGCGCTGCCGGAGGGCACCATCGTCCCGGTCGGCGTCCCGTACCTGACCGTCGAGAACACCGCGCCCGAATTCTTCTGGCTGACCAACTACATCGAGACCGAGATGTCGGCCGCGCTGTGGCAGCCCATCACGTCGGCGACCACCGCGTGGCGCAACCGGACGCTGCTGGACGCCCGCGCGCGCGACACCGGCGCCGACCCGGCCGCCGTCGACTGGCAGGGGCACGACTTCTCCTTCCGGGGCATGGCCGGCAGCGCGGCCGCCGCCGCCTCGGGTGCCGCGCACCTGTTGGCGTTCACCGGCACCGACTGCCTGCCCGCACTGGGCTGGATCGACCGGAACTACCCGGGCTCGCCCGAGGGCACCGTGATCGGCGGCAGCGTGCCGGCCACCGAGCACAGCGTCATGTGCGCGGGCACCCGGGACGACGAGGTCGCCACGTTCGCACGGCTGCTGGACCTGTACCCGACCGGCATCGTGTCCATCGTCAGCGACACCTGGGACCTGTGGCACGTCTGCACCGGAATCCTGCCCGCGCTGAAAGACACGATCATCGCGCGCGACGGCAAGGTGGTGATCCGCCCGGACAGCGGTGACCCCGAACGCATCCTGTGCGGCGACCCACAGGCCCCGGTCGGCAGCCCTGCCAACAAGGGCGTGGTGAACCTGCTGTGGGAGGTGTTCGGCGGCACCGTCAACACGGCCGGCTACCGGGAACTGGATCCGCACATCGGCGTCATCTACGGCGACTCGATCACCCACGACCGAGCCGATGCCATCACCGCCAACCTGGCGGCCCAGGGCTATGTGTCCACCACGCCGGTACTGGGATTCGGTTCGTACACATACCAATACGTCACGCGCGACACGTTCTCCATCGCGATGAAGGCCACCTGGGTGCAGATCGACGGTCGGGGCCGGGACATCGCCAAGGCGCCGGTCACCGACCCGGGCAAGCGCAGCGCACGGGGCCGGTTGGCGGTCATCCGCGACGAGCGGGGGCGCCTGACGTTGGTGCAGGGCGCGGCCGGTGTCGTCGAGACCACGGACGCCATGCGGACGGTGTTCGAGGACGGCGTCGTCGTCAACCCGGTGACCTTCGCGGAGGTGCGCGCTACCGTGCGACGTGAGTGGGCGGCATACGCCGCCGGCGAGGAGGACGCCCGTCATGGCTGAGTCGCCGGCCACCTGGCTGAGCGTCGACGTTTTCGCGGTGAGCCCCGGCGACGAGCCGGGGCTCATCCTCGCGCGTCGACAGCGTCAACCTCATCAGGGTGACTGGGCGCTACCCGGTGTGGTGCTCGATGCGGCCAACGGTGAGACGGTCGCGGCGGCGGCACACCGCGCGCTGCGGGACCGGGCCGGCGCCGAGCCGATCGAGGGTCCGCCGACGGTGGCCCTCGTCGTGTCCGACCCGCAGCGCGACGAGCGTGGCCACACCGTGTCACTGGTGAACGTGATGCGCGCACAACCCGGCGACGACGACGTTCTCGTGGTGCGCACCGGCGAACCCGTGCCGCCGCTGCCCTTCGGACACAACGCGATGATCAGGGACACCGCGGCGACGGTGTCGCAGCGACTGTTGTCGGACCCCGCGACCGTCGCGGCGATGTTCGGCGCCGGCTGCACGGCCGGTGAGGTCTGCGAGCTGACCGAGCTGCTGTTCCACCTGTCCGGCGGCACGGGAGCCGAGCCGATTCCGTTGGCGGCGATGCGGCGCCGGCTGGAACGGGCGCCGCTGTTCACACCGGACGGCAGCCGGCCCGCGCACACCCGGCCGGTGACGGTGTACCGGGTCGCCGGATAAACGTCTACTGCGTAAACGCTGGCAAATCGCTGGGGCATATGGGTGGGCGCGGTGCGAGGCGCGCACGTTACGTTCCTGTGAACACGCCACCGACCTGGGAAAATGGCTTCACTATGAGTCGCGACCTGCTGATTTACGGGATACGCTCCCGGCACCCTGCTGGGAGGAGATCGACTTATGGCAGACGCAGAGACCGAACCGGTGGCAAACGCTCACACCGCATCGGCACCGACGGGCTGGTTCACCACCGACACCGGCAAGGTGCTGATAATCGGGGGCGGTGCTGTCCTCATCTTGTTGATCCTGTTGGGGATCGGATCGCTCGCCGGATTCAAGATCCCGCCGCCCGCGCCTGAGCCCCCGGCCACCCCCACCAGCTCGACCACGTCGGCTCCCGCCGCCACATCGTCGGCCTCGACGACCACCACACCGGCTCCGGCACCTGCGCCTGCACCGGCCCCCACGCCGACGACGACCGCGCCCCCGAGCCCCGCGCCCGCGCCCGCGCCACCGACCCGTCCCTCGACGGCGACGACCCAGGCTCCGACGACCTACACGCCGCCCGCCCGGCAGTACACGCCGCCGGCCAGCGCACCGGCCCCGGCGCCTCCGCCCGCCGCGTCACCGTCGGCCACCGCGACCGCGACGGCGAGCTCGGAAGCCCCCGCCCCGGCCAATCCGCCGCAGTTCAACGTCATTCGCACGACCAACGGCGTGGCGCGGCCGATTCCGGGTAGCAGCTAGGCGCGCGGGGAGACCCGAGCGCACAAACAAAACTGCACGGCCGTTAATGTTGGTGAAGTGTCACAGCAACTTCCCAGCAGCACGGTGTCCCCGTCGTGGCAGAAGCGGTTCGACTTCTTCAACGCCTACGGTCTGCCGAACTCGACGCCGGAGTCCAAGGCCGCCTACAAGGCCCTGACGTTCCTGGAGCGGGTGAAGCTCACCTCGAACATCCTGGCTTTCCTGTTCGGCCCCATCTACTTCTTCGTCAAGGGCATGTGGCGCAAGGGGCTGACGCTGCTCGGGATCTTCGTCGCGGTGGAGGTGGTGCTCGTCGTCCTCAACGTGTCGGATTCCCTCGCCCGTGCCATCGGATTCGGTCTTGCCGCCATCGGTATGTCGACCGCGAACTACGCGTACTACCTGCACGTGGTGCGGGGGAGCCAGTCCTGGAACCTGTTCGAGGGGCACGGCCGGCAGCGCTAGCTGCCGTCGGGCGCCAACCGCTGCAGCTGCCGCGGGCTCAGCGCGGTGCGCCGGACATCGCCGTCGTAGAGGGCAAGGACGCGCGGATCCATCACGCGGCGCCACAACGCCGGAACGAGGCTGAGGACCAGCATCGCGGTGTAGTTGCTCGGCAGCTGCGGCGCATCCTCGGCGTGCCGGATCACCTGGTAGCGATGTGACGGGTCGATGTGGTGGTCGGAGTGCCGCTGCAGATGCAGCAGGAACACGTTCATGATCACGGTGTTGCTGTTCCAGCTGTGCGACGGGCGCAGTCGCTCGTAGCGGCCCGACGGCAATTTTTGCCGGCGGAGCCCGTAGTGGGACAGGTAGTTCATGGCCTCCAGCAGGAAGATGCCGATGAGCGCCTGGCCGAACAGCCACGGCAGCACCACGGGCCGGAACCACAGTGCCAGCCCGGCGAACAGGATGACGCTCAACAACCATGCGTTGAGCACGTCGTTGTGCACGCTCCAACGTGAACGGCCTTGGCGGTCAAGGCGTTTCGTCTCGATTTGCCAGGCCGATCGGGTGCTGCCGACGGCCGACCGCACGACGAAGAAGTACACGTTCTCGCCGAAGCGGGCACTGGCCGGGTCCTCCGGCGTCGCGACGCGGACGTGGTGTCCGCGGTTGTGTTCGACGTAGAACTGGCCGTACCAACTCTGGGCGAGCGCCAGCTTGCTCAGCCACCGTTCGGCGCGGTCGCGCCGGTGGCCCAACTCGTGGGCCGCGTTGTTGGCGATACCGCCGGACAGGCCGACCGCCATCATCAGCCCCAGCTTGTCGCTGAACGTCAACGTGACCCACCCGCCGCCGGCCCATACCCAGCAGCCGAAAGCCAGGGCGAGGTACTGCGTGGGCAGGAACATGTGGGTGGCGAACCGGTAGAACTTGTCCTGCTGCAGCTCGGCCAGGATGCGGTCGGGCGCGCGATCGCCCTTCTCCCGCCCCAGCAGATGATCGGCGGTGGGCCCCGCCACCAGGATCACGAAGAGCGCGGTCCACCAGAAGAAGTGCAGCCGCGTGGTCCACACCAGGAGCCAGGACAGCGTCACCGCGCCGGGGGCGGACGGAACCAGTAGCCACAGGTATCTCTTCGGGTCCCGCCACGTGCTTCCAGCAACCTCTGAACCCACGTCGACGGGCCGCCGGTTCCGGCGGTACGAAGAGATGATCGACGCGGTCATCGGGCATTTATACCGCCGCCGCTGTCGAGTCTCGACTCGGATGGCAAAACTATTTGCCAGTGTGTCCTGAATTTCTCCATAAAAAGTCTGTGAACTGCAGCTTTTAGAGGAAAATCGGGTGCCGATCGATATTGCGGCAATTTGCATCGAATTGGCAGGAAACTCCCAGAATTCGGCGGAATCGCCGCGCGTATGGAAGCGATATATTGGTTGCTCGGTCAATAAATATCGGACGCTACCGGGCAAAGTCATTTTTCGGCGGGCGCACCGCTGTCGCGCCGTCGTCGGGCAGCGCGGTCCGCGCGCGGGGCGCGGCGTCAGAAAACGGGCCCCAAAACAAAAGGACCGGCCTGGTCAGGCCGGTCCTCTGGAGCGGGCGACGGGAATCGAACCCGCGTAGCTAGTTTGGAAGACTAGGGCTCTACCATTGAGCTACGCCCGCGTGCACTGCTGCGATCACAGTACCGGCAGACAGTACCGGGACAGCGGCCGCCAATCCAATTGATGGTGTCGCGTGTCTAGGACGTAGTATCTCGACCGCGGTAATGCGACCGCGACGAGGCACGGGGTGTAGCGCAGCTTGGTAGCGCATCCGCTTTGGGAGCGGAAGGCCGCAGGTTCAAATCCTGTCACCCCGACCACCGACTGATGGCAAGTATCAAAAAACAAGGAGTAACGCTGTGAAGAGCACCGTGGAGCAGTTGAGCCCCACCCGGGTTCGCATCAACGTGGAGGTGCCCTTCACCGAGCTTCAACCCGAGTTCGACCAGGCCTACAAGGAGCTGGCCAAGCAGGTCCGCCTGCCCGGCTTCCGTCCCGGCAAGGCCCCGGCCAAGCTGCTCGAGGCCCGCATCGGCCGCGGCGCGGTGCTGGAGCAGGTCGTTAACAGCGCCATCCCGGCCCGCTACGGCGAGGCCGTCACCGCCCAGGACGTCAAGCCGCTGGGCCAGCCCGAGATCGACATCACCAAGCTCGAGGACAACGACGAGCTCGTCTTCACCGCCGAGGTCGACGTCCGCCCGGAGATCACCCTCCCGGACCTGAAGGCCCTCACGATCACCGTCGACCCGATCGTCATCAACGACGACGAGGTCGACGCCGAACTGCAGAACCTGCGCGCCCGCTTCGGCACCCTGACCGGGGTCGACCGCGCGGCCGCCGACGGCGACTTCGTCTCGCTCGACCTGTCGGCCACCGTCGACGGTGAGGACGTGCCGGAGGCCAAGACCGAGGGCCTGTCGCACCAGATCGGCTCCGGTCAGCTGATCGAGGGTCTCGACGAGGCCATCATCGGCCTGAAGGCCGGCGAGTCCAAGGAATTCCCGACCACGCTGGCCGCCGGCGAGCACGCCGGTAAGGAAGCCCAGGTCACCGTTACCGTCAAGTCGGTCAAGGAGCGCGAGCTGCCGGAGCCCGACGACGACTTCGCGCAGCTGGCCAGCGAGTTCGACACCATCGAAGAGCTCAAGGAGAGCCTGGTCGCCCAGGTGCGCCGGGTGAAGCAGATCGGCCAGGCCGAGCAGATCCGCGACAAGGCCGTCGAGACCCTGTTGGAGCGGATCGAGGTGCCGCTGCCCGAGGCCATCGTCCAGGCGACCGTCGACGAGACCGTCCACAACGCGATCCACGGACTCGACCACGACGAGGCCAAGTTCGAGGAGCAGCTCAAGGAGCAGGGCAGCAGCCGCGAAGAGTTCGACGCGGACACCCGCGCCAACGCCGAGAAGGCCGTCAAGACCCAGCTGCTGATGGACGCCATCGCCGACGAGCTGGACGTCAAGGTCGGCCAGGGTGACCTGATGGAGCGCATCGCCCTGATGGCCCGCCAGTACGGCATCGAGCCGCAGCAGCTGATCCAGATCCTGCAGCAGAACAACCAGCTGCCGTCCATGTTCGCCGACATCCGTCGCGGCATGACGATCGCCGCTGTGGTCTCCGGTGCGACCGTCACCGACACCGACGGCAACACCGTCGACACCGCGGAGTTCTTCGGCCCGGCCGGCGACGCCGCCGAGGCCGAGGTCGCCGAGGCTGCCGACGAGGCCGACGCTCCCGCCGCCGACGAGCCCGAGGCCGTCGAGGACGAGAAGCCCGCCAAGGCCAAGAAGGCGAAGGCCGAGGCCAAGGACGAGAAGCCGGCCAAAGAGAAGAAGGCCAAGAAGGCGAAGGACGAGGACTGAGTCCTCGAACTCTGATCGTGGTACAGGTGCCGCAGGTGTCTTCACTGATGCCTGCGGCACCGTCCGCTCTCCGGCGACTGTGACGCTGTGAGCGAACTAGACCGCGTCGGGGACTCGCGGCCGTCGGCCGTTGGTTAATGTCGTGTGGACGAACTCGAGAAAGCAGGTATCCAGTCGTGACTGACATGCGTTCAAGCGCACCGGGGCTCAACCTCACGGACTCGGTCTATGAGCGTTTGCTTGCCGAGCGCATCATCTTCCTGGGCTCGCAGGTCGACGACGACATCGCCAACCGGCTGTGCGCCCAGATCCTGCTGCTGACGGCCGAAGACCCGTCCAAGGACATTCACATGTACATCAACTCGCCCGGTGGCTCGATCAGCGCCGGCATGGCGATCTTCGACACCATGGAGTTGTCGGAGTGCGACATCGCCACCTACGCGATGGGCATGGCCGCGTCGATGGGTGAGTTCCTGCTGGCCGCCGGTACCAAGGGCAAGCGACATGCGCTGCCGCACGCGCGCATCCTGATGCACCAGCCGCTCGGTGGCGTCACCGGCAGCGCAGCGGACATCGCCATCCAGGCCGAGCAGTTCCACGTCATCAAGAAGGAAATGTTCCGGCTCAACGCCCAATTCACGGGCAAGAGCATCGAGCAGATCGAGGCCGACTCCGACCGCGACCGCTGGTTCACCGCGCAGGAAGCGCTGGAATACGGCTTCGTCGACCACATCATCACCCGTGCAAACCTCAACGGCGGCAAGGGAGCCTCGAAGTGATCTCCAAGCATCTGAACCCGGAGCTGGCTCCGCAGGCCCGCTACATCCTGCCGCAGTTCAGCGAGCGCACCCACCTCGGTGAGCGCATCGTCGACCCCTACGCCAAGCTGTTCGACGAGCGCATCATCTTCCTGGGTGCCCAGGTCGACGACGTGTCCGCCAACGACGTGATGGCCCAGCTGCTGGTGCTCGAGTCGCAGGACCCCGATCGCGACATCACGATGTACATCAACTCGCCGGGTGGCTCGTTCACCTCGCTGATGGCGATCTACGACACCATGCAGTACGTCCGCGCCGACATCCAGACGGTCTGCCTCGGTCAGGCCGCCTCGGCCGCTGCGGTGCTGCTGGCCGCCGGTACGCCGGGCAAGCGCATGGCCCTGCCGAACGCCCGTGTGCTGATCCACCAGCCGTCGCTCGGTGGCGTCATCCAGGGGCAGTTCTCCGACCTGGAAATCCAGGCCGCCGAGATCGAGCGCATGCGCACCCTCATGGAGGAGACGCTGGCGCGGCACACCGGCAAGGATGCCGCGACCATCCGCAAGGACACCGACCGCGACAAGATCCTCACCGCGACCGGCGCCAAGGACTACGGGATCATCGACACGGTCCTGGAGTACCGCAAGCTCTCGGCCCAGAAGGCCTGAGTCCCACAACGTACGGCGGCCGCCAGCCTGTTCAGGCTGGCGGCCGCTGACGTTTGTTCAGCCCTTGGCTGCGGCAGTCTTCGCGCCGCCGGACGACGCGCCGCCCTTGGCGGCCTTCTTGTCCTTGGCCTTCTTGTCGGTCGCCTTCTTGCCCTTCGTCGAATCGTGTTGCGCTGACGACGAATTGTCGGTGCCGGACTCGGACTTCTCCGGCTTGGTGTCCGGCTTGGTGTCGGGCTTTTCCGGCTTGGTGGCCGGCGCCGGATCGCCACCGGGCTTGGTGGACGCATCGTCGGTCCCGTCCGTCGTCTTGGCCGGCGTCGACGGGGTGCTTGCGGTCGGCGTCGGAGAAGTCCGCTTGGTACGCGACTTGCTGACGGACTTGGTGGGCTTCTTCTCGGTCTGGGTGGACGGCTTCTCGGCGGCGGCGGCGTCGTTCGTGCCGGCGTTACCGGTCGCGGGGGAGTCCGGCTCCGACGCCTTGTCCGTCGCGGCCGTCGCGCGCGGCGTGGTCGACGCCACCGACACGGTGGACGGCAGCTCCGGCTTCACCACTTTGAACGGCAGCGCCTTGCCCGTCACCAGGACCGAGATGAAGTTCGCGACGGCGATGGCCGGTGACAGCGCCGCGAACGCCGCGCCGGCGATGGGCGCGAGCGGAGCGAGTGCCGACGGCAGCTGCAGTCCGGATGTCAGCGCAGACGGCACCGCCGCCAACGTCGAGCCGGCGGCACCGGCCGCATCGGTCACCCGCGTCTTGACGGTTTCGATGGCCTGCTGGACCGGGTTGGCCGCGGTCGGGGACGGGGTCGCGGCGGCGGACTCCGGGCTCGCGGTTGCCGCTGCCGGGGCGGCGGCAGCCGGGACCAGCGCCGTCACCACCTGAGTCAGGTTCGCGACCAAGTCGTATGCGAACGTTCCCACCACCTGGAACGGGAGGGTGAACGCATACGACACCAACGCGATCGGTAACCACGGAAGGTAGAAGGGATCGGTGGCCGCGCGATTCAGCATCACCAGCGGTATGGAGATCACGGATACCGCGGTGCTCTTGGCCGCCTCGACCACGGCCACCCCGAGGGCTTTGATCACGTCGACGACGAGACCGCCGGCAGTGGCCAGAGGGTCGGTGGCGGCCAGGGGCACCGGCCCCGCGAACGTGTCCGTCGCCGCGGCGGCCGTGATCTGCTCGCGCAACTCCTGCTCGCGGGTTGTCATCTCCTGGACGAACGCCGCGAACTGGACCGCGCGACTATCCAGGCGCGGGGCGCTGATGGGCGCGGCGTGCGACTGGATGGCGAGCTGCCCGTTCGGTGTCAGGACGCAGGCGGCCGCGACGACGCCCGCCAGCGGCAGGCATTGGAGCCGTCGGCGCGCGGTGGCGGTCGTGGCGGGGCTGGGGTGATTCATCGCGCGGTGGCCTTCCCGTATTCGATTGCGTGCGTTGATCGCCGGGGAGTGGTCCTCCCCGGCAAGAAGACTAATTGACGCAGCTGGAACATTATGTCGAATGTCGAAGGCCGCCGCTCGGCGCGCGCCAAGAATTCACCAAGACGACCACCGCACCCTGTGACACGACCACGAATTCCGGCCATTCGAACAGGACCTGCCATGAGTCGACACCCACACCGCACCGCCGCCGCTCTGGCCTCGGCCGCCCTGGCCGTGTCCCTGACGGTCGGATTGCCAGTGGCCCAGGCGAATCCGACTCCCGATGCCGCGATGCAGGTGCCGTGGAACCAGGTCGGTGACGGCTGGACCCTGGCCACCTGGAATCCGGTCGCCGCACGCCGTCCGGGTGAGCGGCCCGCGCCCGACGAGGCGCCGCCCGAGAAGGCCGCCGACACCCTGTACCTGATCGATCCGGCGGGGCACCGGTACGCCATCACGACGTTCGCGCCCAACGACAAGGGGTGGAAGCCGCATCTGCTGGACTGGTCGGGTGACGGCGGTCGGGCGCTGTTCTCGATGGGTGACGACACCGTCATCGTGGTCGATCTGCACACCGGCCACCAGACGTCCTTCCCGACGCGCGCCTCCGCCCGTTTCAGCCGCCCGAACGGCCAGGCGATCGTGCTGTCGAGCAGCAGCCAGGACCAGCCGAGCACCTTGCAGCGCGTCGACCTCGCCGGCAACGTGCAACTGACCTACCCGACCGAGAACCTCGCCGGCGCCGGCCGATTCGGCGGCGACTACCTGGAAACCCCCGACGGCACGACGCTCGTGCTGTCGACGGCCAACCGGCGCAACGACGCGGCCCCGCGAACGGACAACAGCTTCGTGCTCATGGGCAATGACGGCACCGTCGGGCGGGTGCTGCCGGTACCGATGCCCGGCGCCGTCTGCCGGACGACGCGGTGGCTGGCACCAACGGATTTCGTCGCCAGTTGCACGGCGCAGAAGTCCGCCGGAAGCCAGCTGTGGAAGGTGCCGATCGACGGCTCGGCGCCGACCGCGCTCACCGCCGTCAACAACGCGAAGAACGAACCGGGATTCGACGGCGACTACGGCGATATCGACGCCTGGCAGTTGCCCAGCGGCACCTTCGTGCAGTCGCTCGGTGCTTGTGGCGTCATCTTCCTCTCCCGCGTGACCGCCGACGGGCATACCGAACGGGTCCGGGTGCCGGGCGCGGGCAACAACATCGACGTCGTCGGGGCGTCCGGCGACTCGTTGATCCTGAAGTCGACGAGCGGCTGCAGCCCGTCGACGGCGCTGATGGCCTACGACCCAGCCGTCAACGCCACCAAGGTGCTGCTCGGCCCCACCGTGAACGACGGCCGCGTCGTCGACGCCATGACATTCGCGGAGGGCTACCGGTCATGAGGCGGTTCGCGTCCGCGCTGGTGGCCGTCGCTGCCGCGGCCACCCTGTCGCCGGCCGCGCACGCCGACGACCAGCTGACCGCCGAGGCCTGCGGCTGGGTGCACCCCGACGAAGCCGCGGTCTTTCTCGACGGTCCGGCGACGGCCGAACCGATCCGGACCCAACTGCCCGAATTGTCTTGTGTCTACCGGGCTTTCGACGAGCCACTGGGGCGGCGGAGCCTGGAATCCGACGTCCGGTTCGCCGATGCGTTCCCGTGGGACGCCGCGACGACATTCCGCCAGGTGGCCGAGTGGCCCAGGGCCACCGCGGTCGACGGCGTGGGCCTCAAGGCGGTCTGCACGTACGAACCGAATGTCACGCCGCCGTCGACGACGCTCACGGTGCTGTTGACGGGCGAACGGATCTATCGCGTCACGGGCAGTTACGTGTGGCGGTGCGAAACGCTGAAGACGTTCGCGGAACTGGCAATAGCCCGCATCGGCCGATAGCACCCGATACCCTCGGCCCATGCGGCCGACCGGAATCGATTTCGGTGTTCTGGGCACGCTGCGGATGGCCGTCGACGACCGCGTCGTCTCGCTGGGCGCACCCAAGCAGCGCGCGGTGTTCGCGATGCTGCTGCTGAGCCGCGGCCGCCCGGTGTCGGTGGACGCGTTGATCGACGCGGTATGGGAGCAGTCACCGGCCGCGGCCGCCCGCACCGCGCTGCACTCCTACATCTCCAATCTCCGAAAGATCCTGGCGGAGTCCGGAATGCCGCGGGAGACCCTGGCCGCCGCCCCGCCCGGATATCGACTCGACGTGCCGGAGGACGCGACCGACCTGGGGCGCTTCGAGAAGGAGAAGGTCGCCGGGGTACGGGCGGCGGCCGCCGGTCAGTTCCCGTCCGCGGCGGTACACCTGTCGGCGGCTCTGGCGCAGTGGCGGGGTCCGGTCCTCGGCGACCTGTCCGACTTCGCCTTCGTCGATGCCGTCGCGGCCGCGCTGGTCGACGAGCGCATTTCCGTGGAGACCGCCCGTGCGGAAGCCGAAATCGCCTGTGGCCAGGCTGCTCTGGTGATCGGCCCACTGGAGACCCTCGTCGCCGAACACCCGTACCGCGAACCCCTGTGGGCGCAGTTGATCACCGCGTACTACAGCTGCGGACGACAGGCGGACGCGCTCGACGCGTTCCGCCGCGTGAAGTCCATCCTGGCCGAGGACCTCGGTATCGATCCCGGCTCGGCGATAAGTGCCCTGCAGCAACGCATTCTGCGTCAGGAACCACTCGACGTACAGGGCGCCGCGCAGGCGACGGCGGTGCACACCATCGGCCGGCTGCGGTCCGGCTCGACCCGGTCGACCGCATCCCGGGCGGGGCTGCGCGACGCGTCCGGGCAATGGTTTGCCTTGCGCGCGATGGCGACCCGCATCGGTCGCCTGGCCGACAACGACATCGTGCTCGACGCGGCAGACGTCAGCCGCCACCACGCCGTCATCGTCGACGCGGGCACCGGACCGGTGATGGTGGACCTGCGCTCGGCCAACGGCGTGTACGTGCAGGGCACGCGCATCGAGGCCAACACCAACCTGTTCGACGGCGACCGTATCCGCATCGGCGCGCATGAATTCACCCTCGAACTCCGGTAGGGCACGCCAAGAATCTGCCAAGGGCTGCGGCGAACCATGTGGGCATGAGGATTTCGGTTCTTGCCCTGGCCGCGGTGGTGACGTTCCTGAGCGTCGCGCCGGCGGCGTCGGCGCAGCAGGCGTGTGGTGCCCTGGGCGGGACACCCGACGCCACCGGCATGTGCCGGATCCATGAGGTCGGTACCGGATACGAACGGACCGTCGCTTTCCCGGTCGACTATCCGGACCAGCGGGCGGTCGCGGATTTTCTGGCCCAGGACCGCGACGGTTTCGTCGGCTGGGTCGCCGACTTCGGCGGCGGCCGGGTGTACACGGAGACCGTGACGCGGACGGTGTACCGCTCGGCGCGGAGCCAGAGCCTGGTGCTCAAGGTCGTCGACCCGACGGGCCTGGCCCACGAAGGACATCCCGACATCCGGTACCGGACCTTCACGTACGGCGCCGGCGGACCGGTCACCATCGACTCGCTGTTCGGCCCGGGCTCCGATCCGGTGGCGATCCTGACGCCGGTGGTGCAGCGCGCGTTGAAGGCGCGCAACGCGGCGCTGATCGAACCGGACCGCGCCTCGTACCGGAACTTCGCGCTCACCGACGACGCCGTCACCTTCTTTTTCGGCGAGAGCCAGCTTGCGGGCAACGGTGGCCCGCTCACGGTGGCGGTGCCGGTCGACGAGCTGGGCGGTCGGCTCCAGGGATAGCCCGCACGGGTCGGGTGCTTGCGCTGGCCGCGAAATGCGTCGGCAGCTTCGATGTGCACACGGTAGGGTTGCGGATAGGTGAACAGCCCTGATCAGAGGCCTGCCGAGCCAACGCCACCCGGCGCCGGAAAGACACGCCAGAATCACGGTCAGCGCGCCGAGGGGTGGCAAGCCACCGATCGGGCTATGTTCTCCTGCACACGGATAAATACCACCGGAGCGATTCGACCCTTTCGGTCGCACCGCGACGGAGCGAACGGGTAGCGTCGGGATCACACCCGCAGTAACCCACTATCTGGTGTAACGACTGACGGCGACCGGAGAAAGTAGGGCCTCACCCCATGGCGCGCATCGGAGACGGCGGTGACCTGCTGAAGTGCTCGTTCTGTGGAAAGAGCCAGAAGCAGGTCAAGAAGCTGATTGCTGGACCTGGCGTCTACATCTGCGACGAGTGCATCGATCTCTGCAACGAGATCATCGAGGAGGAGCTGGCCGACGCCGACGACGTCAAGCTCGACGAGCTGCCCAAGCCCCAGGAGATCCGGGACTTCCTCGAGGGCTACGTCATCGGTCAGGACAACGCCAAGAAGACGCTGGCCGTGGCCGTCTACAACCACTACAAGCGCATCCAGGCGCAGGAGAAGTCGCGCGACTCCCGGGGTGAGCCGGTCGAGCTCGCGAAGTCGAACATCCTGATGCTCGGGCCGACCGGTTGCGGCAAGACCTACCTGGCGCAGACCCTCGCCAAGATGCTCAACGTGCCGTTCGCGATCGCCGACGCGACCGCGCTGACCGAGGCCGGCTACGTCGGCGAGGACGTCGAGAACATCCTGCTGAAGCTGATCCAGGCCGCCGACTACGACGTCAAGCGCGCCGAGACCGGCATCATCTACATCGACGAGGTCGACAAGATCGCCCGCAAGAGCGAGAACCCGTCGATCACCCGCGACGTGTCCGGCGAGGGCGTGCAGCAGGCCCTGCTGAAAATCCTCGAGGGGACGCAGGCGTCGGTACCGCCGCAGGGCGGTCGCAAGCACCCGCACCAGGAATTCATCCAGATCGACACCACCAACGTGCTGTTCATCGTGGCCGGTGCGTTCGCGGGCCTCGAGAAGATCGTGTCCGACCGGGTCGGCAAGCGCGGTCTGGGCTTCGGCGCCGAGGTGCACTCCAAGGCCGAGATCGACACCCAGGACCACTTCGCCGAGGTGCTGCCCGAAGACCTGATCAAGTTCGGCCTGATCCCCGAGTTCATCGGCCGTCTCCCGGTCGTGGCGTCGGTGACCAACCTGGACAAGGAATCGCTGGTGTCGATCCTGTCCAAGCCGAAGAACGCCCTGGTCAAGCAGTACGTCCGGCTCTTCGAGATGGACGGGGTGGAGCTGGAGTTCACCGGCGACGCCCTCGATGCCATCGCCGACCAGGCCATTCACCGCGGCACCGGTGCCCGTGGCCTGCGCGCCATCATGGAAGAGGTCCTGCAGCCCGTGATGTTCGACATCCCGAGCCGCGACGACGTCGCCAAGGTGGTCGTCACCAAGGAAACCGTGCAGGACAACGTGCTGCCGACCATCGTGCCGCGCAAGGCCCCGCGCTCGGAGCGTCGCGACAAGAGCGCATAGTTCTCTCCAATGGAAAAGCCCCCGCCGCGGCGGGGGCTTTTTCGTTTCACCGCTATCGGGCGATGCGGTCCGGCCGGGTGTAGACGTTCATCGACTCGCCGCGGAGGAACGCCACCAGGGTGAGCCCGGCCTGGCTGGCCAGGTCGACTGCCAACGAGGACGGTGCGGACACCGCGGCGAGCACCGGGATGCCGGCCATGACGGCCTTCTGCGTCAGTTCGAACGAGGCCCGGCCGCTGACCAGCAGGACGGTGCCGGTCAGCGGAACGCGGCCCTGCTCGAGCGCCCAGCCGATCACCTTGTCGACCGCGTTGTGGCGGCCGATGTCCTCGCGGGCGACGAACATCTCGCCGTCGGCGCTGAACAGCGCGGCGGCGTGCAGTCCGCCGGTGCTGTTGAACACCTTCTGGGCCTGCCGCAGCTGCTGGGGCAGGGCCGACAGCGTGGCGTTGGTGACCGTCGTCGGGTCGTCGCCGGGGGAGTAGTGGCTGACGGTCCGGACGGCGTCGATCGACGCCTTGCCGCACACGCCGCACGACGAGGTGGTGTAGAAATTGCGCGTCACGTCGACCGAGGGCGGCGGGACGTGCGGTGCCAACATCACGTCGAGCACGTTGTAGGTGTTGGTGCCGTCTTCGGTGGCGCCGCGGCAGTAGGCGACGCGGGCGATGTCGTCGCGGTGCGCGATGACGCCCTCGGTGAGCAGAAACCCTTGGGCCAGTTCGACATCCGAGCCCGGCGTCCGCATGGTGACGGTGAGGGGAGTGCCGTTGACCCGGATTTCCAGGGGTTCTTCGACAGCCAGGGTCTCCGGGCGGGAGACCGCGCCGCCGGCGGTGACGTGTTCGGCTCGGCGCCGTGCGGTTACCCGACCCACGGTTCCAGCCTGATCACCACGGCTTTGGACACCGGCGTATTGGATTTCCGGGCAGTGTGGTCCAACGGGATCAACGGGTTGGTCTCCGGGTAGTAGGCCGCGGCGTTGCCCGCGGGCGTCGAATAGGGCACCACCAGAAAGTCTTTCGCACGGCGCTCCTGGCCGTCGAACTCGGAGACCAGGTCGACACGGCTGCCCTCGGCCAGGCCGAGCGCCGCGATGTCGGCCGGGTTGACGAACACCACGCGCCGGCCGCCCTTGACGCCGCGGTAGCGGTCGTCCAGGCCGTAGATGGTGGTGTTGTACTGGTCGTGGCTGCGCAGGGTCTGCAGCACCAGCCGGCCCTCGGGCACGGGCACCCATTCGAGGGGCTCGATCGAGAAATTGGCTTTGCCTGTGTGCGTGGGGAATTCGCGGGAATCCCGGGGCGGGTGAGGCAGCTGGAAGCCGTCCGGCCGGCGGACCCGGGTGTTGTAGTCGGCGCAGCCGGGGACCACGTCGGCGATGGCGTCGCGGATGCCGTCGTAGTCGGCGTTGAAGGATTCCCACGGCACCGGGTGCGCCGGCCCGAGCAGGGTCCGGGCCAGCTGGCAGACGATCGCGACCTCGCTGCGCACCTGGTCACTGGGTGGGGTCAGGCCACCGCGCGACAGATGCACCATCGACATCGAATCCTCCACCGACACCACCTGTTTACCTCCGGCCTGGAAGTCTTTGTCGGTGCGGCCGAGGGTGGGCAGGATCAGTGCGGTGCGGCCGTGGATGACGTGGCTGCGGTTGAGCTTCGTCGAAATCTGTACCGTCAGAGCGCAATTGCGCATCGCCGCGGCGGTGACGTCGGTGTCGGGCGTGGCCGAGACGAAGTTGCCGCCCATGCCGATGAAGACCTTGGCGTGCCCGTCACGCATGGCCCGGATTCCGTCGACGGTGTCGTGACCGTGCTTGCGCGGGGAGGTGATACCGAACCGGGCGTCCAGCGCGGCCAGGAACTCTTCGGGCATCTTCTCCCAGATGCCCATGGTCCGGTCGCCCTGCACGTTGGAGTGGCCGCGCACGGGACACACGCCCGCCCCGGGCTTTCCGATCATGCCGCGCATGAGCAGCAGATTGGTGGCCTCACCGATGGTGGCCACGGCGTGCTTCTGCTGGGTCAGGCCCATCGCCCAGCAGATGATGGTGCGCTCCGAGCGGACCAACGCGTCGGCGACCCGCTGCAACTGGTCGCGGCTGATGCCGCTGGCCGCGGTGACGATGTCCAGATCGACTGCACGGGTTCGGGATTCGTAGTCGTCGAAGCCGGCGCAGTGCCGGTCGACGAAATCGCGGTCCACCACGGTTCCGGGCGCCCGATCCTCGGCCTCCAGCAGGAGCCGGCCCAGGCCGGCGAACAGCGCCATGTCGCCGCCGATGCGGATCTGTACGAACTCGTCGGCGATGGGCACCCCGTGGCCGACGACGCCGTGCACCTTCTGCGGGTCCTTGAACCGCATCAGTCCGGCCTCGGGCAGCGGGTTGATCGCCATGATCTTGGCGCCGCGTGCTTTTGCCTTCTCCAGCACCGACAGCATGCGCGGGTGGTTGGTGCCCGGGTTCTGTCCGGCGATGACGATGCAGTCGGCGTGGATGACGTCGTCGACGGTGACCGAGCCCTTGCCGATGCCGATCGACTCGACCAGCGCGGTGCCCGACGACTCGTGGCACATGTTGGAACAGTCCGGCAGGTTGTTGGTGCCGAAACTGCGCGCGAGCAGTTGGTACAGGAAGGCGGCCTCGTTGCTGGTGCGGCCTGAGGTGTAGAACAGCGCTTCGTCGGGGCTGGCGAGGGCGTTCAGCTCGTCGGCGATCAGTCGGTAGGCGTCGGCCCAGTCGATCGGACGGTAATGGCTGTCGCCGGGCGCCAGCACCATCGGATGCGTGAGGCGGCCCTGCTGGGACAGCCAGTATTCGGGCTTCTCGGCAAGTTCGGCGACCGAATGCCGGGCGAAGAATTCCGGGGTGACGCGGCGCCGCGTCGCCTCCTCGGCGACGGCTTTGGCGCCGTTCTCGCAGAACTCGGCCAGCTTGCGTCCGCCGTGTTCCTCCGGCCACGCGCAGCCCGGGCAGTCGAAGCCGTGCCGCTGGTTGATCTTGGTCAACGTTTCCGCGGTGCGCAGCGGCCCCATCTGCTCGATGGTGCGGCGCATGCTGACCATCACGGCCTTGACGCCGGCGGCCTCGTGCTTCGCCCCCGTGACCGCTACGTCGTGTTCGTCGTAGGTGGCATCGACGTCGTTGTCGCTGACAGTGGTCATTCTCCCAATCTAATCCTCACAATCGGCCGGATCAGGCCGAGAGACGGCGTTGGTGATCGGCATTTCAGATGCACCGATAGGCGGCACCTATCACTGGTCGGTACAGCGCCGGTGACCCGCAACGCTGAGGTAGCGCGGGCAGCAGGCAGCGGTGCGGGACCTAAGTCTCTAGGCCGGGCATATGGGTCGGGGTAGCTTTCAGGAGAGCGCGAAAAATACCCCCACCCGTATTTTCGTAAGTTGGAATAAGATACCCCCGGGGGTATATTGAATACCCGTGAGGGTATAGCTCAGAGTGGTGCTACCCAATGAGGAGAAAGAAGATCGACGATGATCCTGCAGCAGTACTACCTGGACTGTCTGTCGCACGCGTCCTACCTGATCGGTGACGAAACCACCGGCCGCGCAGTCGTTGTGGACCCGCAGCGCGATGTGGCCGGGTACCTTGCCGATGCCAAGGAGCTTGGGCTGACCATCGAATTGGTCATCGAGACCCACTTTCACGCAGACTTCCTCTCCGGTCACCTCGAGCTCGCCGAGGCCACCGGCGCGAAGATCGTCTACTCGGCTGTCGCCGAGACCGAGTTCGAGTCGGTCGGTGTCGCCGACGGTGAGCGGTACTCGCTGGGCGACGTGACGCTCGAGTTCCGGCACACGCCCGGGCATACCCCGGAGTCGATGAGCGTGGTGGTGTACGAGCACGCCGACGACCAGACGCCCTACGGCGTCATGACCGGGGACACTCTGTTCATCGGTGATGTCGGTCGCCCCGACCTGCTGGCCTCGATCGGTTTCACGCGAGAAGAACTGGCGGACAAGCTGTATGAGTCGCTGCACAACAAACTGATGACGCTGCCCGATGCGACGCGGGTGTATCCGGCGCATGGCGCGGGCTCGGCTTGCGGCAAGAATCTGTCGACCGATCTGTGGTCGACGATCGGCGACCAGAAGGCGACGAACTACGCACTACGTGCCGCCGATAAGGCGACGTTCATGAACCTCGTCACCGAAGGGCAGCCGCCCGCGCCGGGTTACTTCGTCTACGACGCGATCCTCAACCGCAAGGATCGCGAGCTGCTGGACGAGACCAAGATGCCGTCGGCCCTGACCTATGAGCAGGCTCGCGCGGCGATCGACGCCGGCGCTGTCCTCGTGGACGGCCGTGGCCCCGAAGAATTCGCGCAGGGTCACCTGCGCGGCGCGGTCAACATCGGCCTGCAAGGTCGTTACGCCGAGTTCGCCGGCTCAGTCCTGCCGTCCGACGTCGATATCGTGCTGTTCACCGAGCCCGGCGAGGAGCTCGAGGGTAAGAACCGGCTCGCCCGGATCGGCTTCGACCGGGTGATCGGCTACGTGGCAGAGCCGTACGCGGCGCTGGTCGCGCACCAGAATGACGTGCAGGTGGCATCGAGGTTGACCACCAAGGCATTTGGCGAAAGGGCCGCCGAGCTGCCGAACCTGCAGATCGTCGATGTCCGCAACCCCGGCGAGGTCGCGGCCGGCACCATCCCGAACGCCGTCGCCATCCCGGTGGGCCAGTTGCCCGCCCGGATCGGCGAGCTCGACCCCGCCAAACCGACCGTGGTCTATTGCGCCGGCGGCTACCGCTCGTCGGTCGCGGCAAGTCTGTTGCGGCGGAACGGATTCGACGACGTCAGCGACATCTTGGGCGGGTATGGCGCCTGGGCACAAGCCGTCGAGAACGCCTGAAGACAGGAGACATCACAGCTATGACCATCACTGCCAAACACCAGATCGTGATCGTTGGCGGCGGCACCGCCGGCATCACGGTCGCGGCCCGGCTGCGGCGTAAGGGCTACACCGGCGTCGCGGTCATCGAACCCTCGGACAAGCATTACTACCAACCGCTGTGGACCCTTGTCGGCGGCGGACAAGCCCGGGCTGCCGCCACCGAACGCGCCGAGTCCTCGGTGATGCCCAAGGGAGTGACGTGGATCCGGAAGGCCGCGAGCGCTTTTGATCCCGATGCCAACACGGTCACCTGTACCGACGGCACCACCTACGAGTACGACGCGCTCGTCGTCTGTCCAGGCATCCAACTCGATTGGGATCGCACCGAGGGACTGGCGGAGACCCTGGGACGTGACGGAGTCTCCTCGAACTATCGCTTCGACCTCGCACCCCGGACCTGGGATTTCATCCGGAACCTGCGTTCGGGCACCGCGGTGTTCACCATGCCTTCCGGAGCCATCAAGTGCGCCGGCGCTCCGCAGAAGATCGCGTATCTGGCCTCCGACTACTGGCGGTCACAGGGCGTGCTCAAGGACATTGACGTCCACCTGGTCATGCCGGGCGCGCGGCCGTTCGGGATTCCCGCGATCGCGGACAGTCTCGACAAGGTGATCGCCGACTACGACATCACCCTGCACACCAACTCCGAGGTGACCCTGGTCGACGCGGCGTCGCACAAGGTCGGCGTCACCAGTGTGGGGGAGGGCGGAACCGACGCCATGCTGCCGTACGACGTCCTGCACGCCGTGCCGCGGCAGTCCGCACCGGACTGGATCAAACGCAGCGCGCTGTCGACGGGTGACGCCATGGGCTACGTCGACATCGACAAGCACACCATGCAGCACGTGCGGTACCCCAACGTCTTCAGCCTCGGTGACGCCGGTTCGTCGCCGAACTCGAAGACCGGCGCCGCGATCCGCAAGCAGGCCCCGGTGGTGGTCGAGAACATCGACTCCTTCTTGACCGGCCGTCCGCTGGGGGCGTCGTACGACGGCTACTCGTCGTGCCCGATCGTCACGTCGTCGGACGCGATGCTGCTCGCCGAATTCGACTACGACTTCAACCTGAAGCCGTCGTTCCCGCTGCTCGATCCGGTCATCCCGCACCGGGCGTACTGGTACCTGAAGAAGTACGGACTGCCGTTCATGTACTGGAATCTGATGTTGAAAGGCCTTGCTTAGCAAGGTAATTGCTCGACCATGAAAGGAATTCGTCATGACCACCAAAACCCTGACCGCCGCCGACTTCGAGGCGACCATCACCGGCAATCCCATTGTTCTCATCGATTTCTGGGCGTCGTGGTGCGGTCCGTGTCGTGCATTCGCTCCGGTTTTCGACCGATCGGCGCAGTCGCACCCTGATGTGGTGCACGCCAAGGTCGACACCGAAGCGCAGCAGCAGCTTGCCGCGGCGCTCGAAATCCAGGCGGTCCCAACGATCATGGCGTTCCGCGACGGCATCCTCGTGTACCGCCAGCCCGGTGCGATGCCGGCCGCGGCGCTCGAGGATCTGATCACCCGGGTCAAGGCGCTCGACATGGCCGATGTGCGTGCCCAGATCGCAGCCAAGACGCACTGACCGAGATGTCGTCGCGCGCATGCGCGCGACGCGTCCCGCCGTTTCCGTTTGAGGAGAGTGACGTTCCGTGAATATCGTTCTCGCCCTTGGCCTGGGCGCCGTCATCGGCGTCCTGCTCGGCCTGCTCGGCGGCGGAGGTTCCATTCTGGCGGTACCGGCGTTGGTCTATGTGCTGGGGCTCGGCATCGAGCAGGCGATTCCGATGTCGCTATTGGTCGTCGGCATCGCCTCGGCGGTGGGCGCGCTGCCGAAGATTCGGGCCGGCCACGTCCAATGGCGGTTGGCCGCAGTCTTCTCGGCGGCCGGTATCCCGGCGACCTTCATCGGCAGCGCCATCGGCCGCCACCTGCCGCAGCCGGTGCTCCTCGTCGGCTTCGCCGCGGTCATGGTGCTCGCCGGAATCCGGATGCTGCAGGACAACGGCGGCACCGGTACCGCCTGCAGAGTCGGTGATTCCGGCATCGACTGGCGCCGCTGTGCCTCCAGATCGATTCCTGCGGGTTTCCTCGTCGGGCTGCTCACCGGACTCTTCGGCGTCGGCGGCGGCTTTCTGATCATTCCGGCGCTCGTGTTGATGCTCGGGGTGGAGATGCCCATCGCGATCGGTACCTCGCTGCTCATCATCGTCGCGAACTCGTTGGCGGGCCTGCTGTCCCACCTCAGCGGCACCAGCATCGATTGGACGGTCACCGCGGCGTTCGTCGGTACCGCGATCGTCGGTTCGCTGGTCGCCGGCCACCTGGGCACCCGGCTCGACACCGGGCGACTGCAGCGCTGGTTCGCCTACCTGGTCTTCGCGATCGCCGCGTATGTGCTCATGGACACCGTCGCCGTGAGCTTCTTGTGACGTGACCAGCGGTGTCCGCAAATCTTCACCGGACCGACATGTCGGCGTCCCGTCGCGTGACGTGCGCGGTTGCCCAGCTTCTGGACAATGGCCGTATGGATACCGATACCGGACGTGGTACGCCGGGTCGCCGCGCCTGGGCCGACCCGCTGGCGTTGGGGTTCCAGGCACACCGGCAGCTGATGTTGCTCCGCCTGCGGTGGCACGGCCGCCGTCTGGACACCCGTCCAGACGGGCAACCGGACTGACGCCTAATCGCTTGTGCCGCCGGATGTTTCCGATGCGGCCGAGTGCTAGCGCGGACCGCTACCGATCGGTAACCGCGTTCTTAGGAATTCCACCTGCCGGAACGTGATGAAAGCCACATTTTGACAGGTGTCAAGCGGCCGCAATCGATTTGACGTGCGCATTTGTGGGGCCGCCACACCGCCTGCAATGGCGCGTCCTGGCGAGTGCACCCTAAGAGAAGTGCAATAATCGGTACTAGCAGTGACATCAAAATTTTGGCGGGCGCCGGGCTGGCGATCGTGAGCACCGTTCTGCGGCGTCTCCGAAACAGTGCGACGGACGGTCGAAACAGAGTGTGAAAGGCAGGCGTCGTGGGTCTCAACGACGACGACAACGGCACCGGCGCCGGGAGTGGCGCAGCCTCGCGGCAGAAGCTCGAGAAGGTCGTCATCCGCTTCGCCGGTGACTCCGGCGACGGTATGCAGCTGACCGGTGACCGGTTCACTTCGGAAGCCGCGCTCTTCGGCAATGACCTTGCGACGCAGCCGAATTACCCCGCCGAGATCCGCGCACCACAGGGCACTCTGCCCGGTGTGTCGTCGTTCCAGATCCAGATCGCGGATTACGACATCCTCACCGCCGGTGACCGTCCCGACGTGCTGGTCGCCATGAACCCGGCCGCACTCAAGGCCAACGTCGCCGACCTGCCGCGCGGCGGCATGATCATCGCCAACTCCGACGAGTTCACCAAGCGCAACCTGGCCAAGGTCGGGTACGAGGAGAACCCGCTCGAGAACGACGAGCTGTCCGAGTTCGTCGTCATCCCGGTGGCGATGACCACGCTGACCCTGGCCGCCGTCGAGGCCATCGGCGCGACCAAGAAGGACGGTCAGCGCGCCAAGAACATGTTCGGGCTCGGCCTGCTGTCCTGGATGTACGGCCGCGAGCTGGAGCACAGCGAGGCCTTCATCCGTGAGAAGTTCGCCCGTAAGCCCGAGATCGCCGAGGCCAACGTGCTGGCGCTCAAGGCCGGCTGGAACTACGGCGAGACCACCGAGGCCTTCGGCACCACCTACGAGGTGGCCCCGGCCAAGCTCAAGTCCGGTGAATACCGCCAGATCTCCGGCAACACGGCCATGGCGTACGGCATCGTCGCCGCCGGTCAGCTGGGTGACATCCAGGTGGTGCTCGGCACCTACCCGATCACCCCGGCCAGCGACATCCTGCACGAGCTGTCCAAGCACAAGAACTTCAATGTCCTGACCTTCCAGGCCGAGGACGAGATCGCCGGTATCGGCGCGGCCATCGGTGCCTCGTACGGCGGCGCGCTCGGCGTGACCAGCACGTCGGGCCCCGGTGTCTCGCTGAAGTCGGAGGCCATCGGCCTCGCGGTGATGACCGAGCTGCCGCTCATCGTCATCGACGTGCAGCGCGGTGGCCCGTCCACCGGTCTGCCGACCAAGACCGAACAGGCCGACCTGCTGCAGGCGCTGTACGGCCGCAACGGCGAATCGCCCGTCGCGGTGCTGGCGCCCGCCTCCCCGTCGGACTGCTTCGACGTCGCGGTCGAGGCCGCGCGGATCGCCATCACCTACCACACGCCGGTGATCATCCTGTCCGACGGCGCCATCGCCAACGGTTCGGAGCCGTGGCGGATCCCGGACATCGCCGGCTACCCGGCCATCGAGCACACGTTCGCCAAGGCGGGCGAGCCGTTCCAGCCGTACGCGCGTGACCCCGAGACGCTGGGCCGCCAGTTCGCCATCCCCGGTACCGCGGGTCTGGAGCACCGCATCGGTGGTCTCGAGGCGGCCAACGGCTCGGGCAACATCTCCTACGAGCCCAAGAACCACGACCTCATGGTCCGGTTGCGCCAGCTCAAGATCGACGGCATCAAGGTGCCCGACCTCGAGGTCGACGACCCGAGCGGCGAAGCCGAGCTGCTGATGCTCGGTTGGGGCAGCTCGTACGGCCCGATTGGCGAAGCCTGCCGCCGCGCCCGGCGCAACGGCGTCAAGGTTGCCCACGCGCAGCTGCGCCACCTCAATCCGTTCCCGGCGAACCTCGAAGAGGTGCTGCGTAGGTACGACAAGGTCGTCGTGCCGGAGATGAACCTCGGCCAGCTGGCGCTCCTGCTGCGCGGCAAGTACCTGGTCGACGTCCAGTCGGTGACCAAGGTCGAGGGCATGGCGTTCCTGGCCGACGAGGTCGAGGGCATCATCAGCGCGGCGCTGGACGGATCGCTGCGCGAGAAGGAAACTGACAAGGCCAAGTTCGCACGGCTGGCAGCCGCCACCGTGGAAACCGGTGTGGGAGCAAACGCATGACGGATCTGATCGGTGCTGATCTGGGCCTGACCGAAGCCCTCAGCAAGACTGCCCTGGTTCCGACCACGGACCAGCCGCAGAAGGGCAAGGACTTCACCAGCGACCAGGAGGTGCGCTGGTGCCCGGGTTGCGGTGACTACGTCATCCTCAACACCATCCGCAACTTCCTGCCGGAGCTGGGCCTGCGCCGCGAGAACATCGCGTTCGTCAGCGGCATCGGCTGCTCGAGCCGGTTCCCGTATTACCTGGAGACCTACGGCTTCCACTCGATCCACGGTCGTGCCCCGACCATCGCCACCGGTCTGGCGCTGGCGCGCCCGGACCTGTCGGTGTGGGTCGTCACCGGTGACGGTGACTCGCTGTCGATCGGTGGTAACCACCTGATCCACGCGCTGCGCCGCAACATCAACATCACGATCCTGCTGTTCAACAACCGGATCTACGGTCTGACCAAGGGTCAGTACTCGCCGACCTCCGAGGTCGGCAAGGTCACCAAGTCGACCCCGATGGGCTCGCTGGATCAGCCGTTCAACCCGGTGTCGCTGGCCCTGGGTGCCGAGGCGACGTTCGTCGGCCGCGCGCTGGACTCCGACCGCAAGGGTCTGACCGAGGTGCTCAAGGCCGCGGCCCAGCACCGCGGTGCCGCCATCGTCGAGATCCTGCAGGACTGCCCGATCTTCAACGACGGTTCGTTCGACGCGCTGCGCAAGGAAGGCGCCGAGGAGCGCCTGATCAACCTGCAGCACGGCCAGCCGATCACCTTCGGCGCGGAGAACGAGTACTGCGTGACCAAGTCCGGCTACGGACTGGAGATCGGCAAGACCGCCGACGTCGATCCGTCGGACATCGTGGTGCACAACGCTCACCTCGACGACCCGGCGTACGCCTTCGCGCTGTCGCGCCTGTCGGAGCAGAACCTCGAGCACACCGTGATGGGCATCTTCCGTCAGGTGAACCGCCCGACCTACGACGACGAAGCGCGGGCTCAGATCGCCTCTGCGCGGGAATCCAAGGCGCACGACACCGCCGCTCTGCAATCCTTGCTGCGTGGCAAGGACACCTGGACCGTCGAAGAGTAACGACACCTTGAACGAAGACGCCCCGCTGGCCGCAGTTGTACTGGCCGGCGGGGCGTCTCGTCGTATGGGGCGCGACAAGGCCACCGTGCGGTTCCGCGGGCCGGCGGGGGAGATCACGTTCGTCGAGCAGACGGTGGCGACGCTGCGGTCCCGCTGCCAGGCGGTGTTCGTCATCGCCGCCCGCGGCCAGGCGCTGCCTGACCTGGACGCGGAAGTGCTGCGCGACGCGACCCCGGGGGTCGGACCGCTGCTGGCCACCGCCCGTGGTTTGCGCGCCGCGGCCGACGCCGGATACCCGCGCGCGTTCGTATGTGCCGTCGACATGCCGTATCTGACGGCCGAGCTGATCGACGAGCTCGCCGAACACGCGGCCCGGGTCGACGCCGACGTGGTGCTGCCCTGGGACGGGCGGGACCACTACCTGGCGGGCATCTACCGGACCGCACTGGCCACTCGGGCCGACGAGCTGGTGGCCCACGGGCGGCGCAGCATGCGGGCCCTGGTCGACACCTCCGACACCCAGCGCGTGGTGATGGACCGGCAGCGGGCACTGGTCAACGTCAACAGCCCGGACGATTTCGTCTGACCCACAGCAAAGGTCCATCGCCCGGCTGTGAATCCCTGAATTCCTCGCTGTTCCACGAATTCGAATAACTGCGATTTCCGCGCTCTGCGCCCAATTCGGAAATTCATCGTCGCAATTCCGAACAATTCGTCGCCTGGGGCATTCGCGAATTCGAAACCTGTTGCAGTGCAACAGGTTTAGTTGTTCACCAGCGTAGGTGGTCGGTTAACGCTGCTCGAACAGTGCGCATCGGACGCATGAAAAGTGCTGATTGGCGGCGGTGTCGAGCGGCCCTAGCGAGTCCCGCCGGGTTTGACGCGTCCGTCGGCAGCGAACTGCGGCGCCGGCGCAACTGGATTTCACCGGGCGACACGCCGGATGTTTAGCGGCGGCGCTGCCGAAATGTGCCGCTGACCTGCGACGACTGTGACTCGTGTGAATTGAATTCTGTGTGCCACGCCACAATTTCATGGTGACCTCTATCACGAAATGTTGCCGAACCGTGATTTGTTAGGGGTGCTTTATATATCGCGTGACCTGCTTATGTTCCTCTCAGGTTCGGCTGTGATCTGCTTGTTATCTGGCTGGGACCGGTTCGACATTGCCGCGCGAATTCTTGCTACGGTCCTCGTGCTGCTCCAAGAGAGCAAACAACTGAAAAACCATGAACCTGCGTGTGAGCGGGATCGCGGTGGGACCAGAGCAGATGGCCTGTTGCCCGTGGCGTCCGCCGGCCTCGAGCCCGGACCGATCAAACCGCCCCCGCTGTCGTGTCCGACCGAGACGACACGATTCAGCCCCCTAACGCCTGCCCGGCAGGCAGCAGTTCGCACCGCCTATGCGCGGGCGATGTTTGGCGCGCGCTCGGCGAGAGGAACAACGTGAAGAACATCCGCACAACGCTTGGACTGGTTGCCGTTGCTGGGGCAGTTGCTGTGGCCCCGATGGTCATCGGAACCGGTACCGCGAATGCGGACGGCGGCCACAACTGGGACGCCGTTGCAGCCTGTGAGTCTGGTGGCAACTGGTCCATCAACACCGGCAACGGTTACTACGGCGGGCTGCAGTTCAACCTCGGCACCTGGCGTGCCAACGGTGGTTCGGGCATGCCCCACACCGCCAGCAAGGACGAGCAGATTCGAGTCGCCGAGAACGTCGCCGCCCGTCAGGGCATGGGCGCTTGGCCGGTCTGCGGCCGTCGGGGCTGATTCCCGAAGGCTCAGGGCGCCACAACCGCGCCGACGAGACAAGCAGAGGGCGCCGGACCACAAGGTCCGGCGCCCTTTGTCGTCGTCACCGCCGTTGCCCCGGCGTCCACGGATGATCCGTCACTTGATGAAACTATGGGGACATGGCGACGCATGACATCGCGACCGGCCTCGGCACCCTGCAGGTCCACGTCAGCGGCTCCGGTGCCCCGATTCTCCTGATGCCGAGCCTGCTGACCGATCACACGCTGTACGACGCTCAGGTGGCGCACCTCTCCGCCCGATACACCACGATCGCGGTCGACCCGCCGGGGCAGGGGCGCAGCGAACCGCTGCGCAGCGCCTTCACCTTCGCGGACAGCGCCAGGGCGTACATCGACGTCCTGGACGCGCTGGGGCTGCCGTGGGCGCACCTCGTCGGCAATTCGTGGGGCGCCATGATCGGCGGCACGATGTCGGCGACGTTCCCCGACCGGGTCGGGTGTGCGGTCCTGCTCAACGGCACGGCGTCCGAGGGGCCTCGCTGGGACCGTCTGCAGCTCGCGCTCGCGGCCCGGATGACCCGGCTGGCCGCGCGCCCACTCTTCGTGCGGTCGACGGTCGTGCCGCGCTTCCTCGGGAAGACGACGCGGCGGCGGCGGCCGGATCTGGTCGCCGGGCTGGTGACGATGATCAAGCGCAACGATGCCCGGTCCGCCAGCTTCGCGGTGGAGAGCATCGTGGTCAGGCGTCCCGACCAGCACGCGCTGTTCGGCCACATCGCCGTCCCGACACTGGTGGTGGCCGGTCGCGAGGACGCGAGCTTCCCCGTCGCCGAGGTGCGCCGGATGGCCGAGGCGATTCCGGGCTCGGAGTTGGTGGTCCTGGATCGGATCGGCCACCTGGCCGCCTATGAGGCGCCCGACACCGTCAATGCCCTCATCGACGACTTCCTCGACCGCCACCCCAGGCAATGATCGCGCGAGGCGGCGCCCCGTCATGTGCTAACAACGGAGCATGGCCCTGACACCGTTCGACGACCTGGATACGTACTTCTCACTGCCCCGGGTGTCCGGGCTCGCGGTCTCACCCGACGGCCGTCGCGTCGTCACGATGATCAGCGAGCTGAACGCCAAGGGCACCGAATTCGTCACCGCGGCTTGGGAACTCGACCCCGACGGTCAGCGCGAGGCGCGCCGGCTGACGTACGGAGCCAAGGGGGAGTCCCAGCCGGCCTTCACCGCGGCCGGTGACCTGCTGTTCGTCGCGGCCCGTCCCACCGACACCGACGACGACCCGCCGGCGGCGCTGTGGCAACTGCCCGCCAACGGCGGTGAGGCACAACGACTTCTGGAGCTGGCGGGCGGCGTCACGGGCGTGCACGCCGCCCGCGCGGCCGACGTCGTCGTGGTGACGGCGCCGATGCTCCCGTCGGCCGGCACGCCCGAGGACGACAAGCGGCTGCGCACCCTCCGCAAGGACAAGAAGGTGTCGGCAATTCTGCACACCGGGTACCCGGTGCGGCACTGGGACCACGACCTGGGTCCCGATCACGCGCACCTGCTCCGCGTCGAATCGGGTGCGGCCCATGACATCACGCTGCAGCCGGGGATGGCATTGAACGAGGCCACCGTGGCGGTCAGTGCGGACGGCAGCTTCGCCGTCGCGTCGTGGCAGGTCCCCGCTGCGGGGGCCGCACTGCGCAGCGTGCTGGTCCGCATCGACATCGCGACGGGGGAGCGCACCGTGATCGCCGACGACCCGGCTGCCGACCTGGGGCACCCGGCGATCTCGCCCGACGGCACCACCGTCGCGTACCTGCGGGAGACGCACTCGACACCCGAGCAGGCGCCGCGGATCACCCTGTGCCGCCAGGTCTTCGGTGCCGAGCCGGTGGAGCTCACCGCGCACTGGGACCGCTGGCCGGCCTCGGTGACCTGGTCGCACGACGGGTCGAACCTGCTGGTCACCGCGGACGACAACGGCCGGGCGCCGATCTTCGCCGTCGACCCGTCGAGCGGCGTCGTTACCCAGCTGACGCACGACGACTTCGCGTACGGCGAGGTGCGGCCCGTCGCCGGCGGTGCGCTGTATGCCCTGCGCAGCAGCTACCTGACGCCGCCGCATCCGGTCCGCGTCGACGCCGACGGATCCGTCACCGTGCTGCCGGGCGTCGAATTTCCGGCACTGCCAGGCGAATTGGTCGAGCTGACGGCGACCGCGGACGACGGCACGCCCGTTCGTTCCTGGCTGACACTGCCGGCCGGCGACGCGCCCGCGCCACTGCTGTTGTGGGTGCACGGCGGGCCGCTGGGCAGCTGGAACACCTGGCACTGGCGGTGGAATCCCTGGCTGCTCACCGCGCTCGGCTACGCGGTGCTGATGCCGGACCCGGCGCTGTCCACCGGCTACGGTCAGGACTTCATCCAACGTGGCTGGGGCGCTTGGGGTTTCGCGCCGTATACCGACCTGATGGCGGCCGTCGACGCGGCCTGCGCGCACCCGCGCATCGACGCCGGCCGGATCGCCGCCATGGGCGGCTCGTTCGGTGGCTACATGGCCAACTGGATCGCCGGGCACACCGACCGGTTCGCCGCCATCGTCACGCACGCCAGCCTGTGGGCGCTCGATCAGTTCGGGCCGACGACCGACGGCGCCTACTGGTGGGCCCGTGAGATGACACCCGAGATGGCCGAACGCAATTCGCCGCACCGCCATGTCGAGAACATCAGGACGCCGATGCTGGTGATCCACGGCGACAAGGACTATCGCGTCCCCATCGGCGAAGGACTGCGGTTGTGGAACGACCTGGTGACCCGGTCGGGGCTACCGGCCGACGACACCGGTGAAACTGTGCACCGCTACCTCTATTACCCGTCCGAAGGTCATTGGATCGCCGCGCCGCAGCACGCCAAGATCTGGTACCAGGTGGTGACGGCATTCCTGTCCGAGCACGTGCGCAAAGAACACGTCGACCTGCCGGAGACCCTCGGTTAGGTTGGCAGCATGACCGCACCGCAGCGCGAATTCGACATCGTCCTCTATGGCGCCACCGGCTTCGTCGGGAAGCTCACCGCCCAATACCTGGCCGAGAACGGAGGGCAGGCGCGGATAGCGCTGGCGGGCCGGTCGATGGACAAACTGGCCGCGGTCCGCGACTCGCTCGGCGCGGCCGGGCAGAACTGGGGCCTGATCCAGGCCGATGCCGCGTCGCAGCACACCCTGGATGCCATGGCCGAGCGGACCCAGGTGGTCGCCACCACGGTCGGGCCGTACCTCAAATACGGCCTGCCGCTCGTGGCAGCGTGTGCCGCCGCCGGCACCGACTACGCCGACCTGACCGGCGAGAGCCTCTTCATCCGCGAGAGCATCGACCTGTTCCACAAGCAGGCCGCCGACACCGGTGCGCGCATCGTGCACTCGTGCGGATTCGATTCCATCCCTTCGGATCTCACCGTCTACGCGCTGTACAAGGCCGCCGCGGCGGACGGCGCCGGCGAGCTCACCGACACCGACTACGTGCTCCGCGGATTCTCCGGCGGGGTATCCGGCGGCACCGTCGCCTCGATGCTCGAGCTGTTCACGCGGACGTCCGGTGACGAAGAACTGCGCCGGACCATGATGGACCCGTACACGCTGACGACCGATCGCGGTGCGGAGCCCGACCTCGGCCACCAGACCGACACCCCGTGGCGCCGGGGCCGCGACATCGCCCCCGAACTCGCCGGCACGTGGACCGGTGCCTTCGTCATGGCGGTGGCCAACACCCGCATCGTGCGGCGCAGCAACGCACTGCTGGGCTGGGAGTACGGGCGCCGCTTGCGGTACTCGGAGCACATGAGCCTGGGGTCGTCGCCCATCGCGCCGGTGGCCTCGGCGCTGGGTACCGCGGCCAACGCGGCCGTCATGAACCTCGGCAGCCGCTTCTTCAACAAGCTGCCCCGCGGCCTTATCGACCGTGTCGTGCCGAAGCCCGGGACCGGCCCCAGCGAGCAGGCGCGGGACAAGGGCTACTACCGCGTCGAGACCTACACCCGCACCACCAGCGGCGCCCGGTACCGCTCGGTCATGGCGCAGCAGGGTGACCCGGGCTACAAGGCGACCGCGGTGCTGCTGGGCGAGAGCGGGCTGGCGCTGGCCCTCGACCGCGACCGGCTGTCGGATCTGAAGGGCGTGCTGACGCCGGCCGCGGCGATGGGCGATGTGTTGATGACGCGGCTGCCGGCCGCCGGCGTCACGTTCGAAACCGAGGCGCTGGGGCGCTGATTCGCGCAGCAAGCGCCGAAGTGCTGTGCCTCGCCGCCGACCCGGCTAGTGTCGGCGGCGAGGCGCTTCACACACATCGGTGACGAGGGGAACATGCCATGGCTGGTCTTGACGAACTGCTCAATCAGATTCCGACACAAGAGATTGCGGCCAAGCTCGGCGCTGATGAAGGGGAGGTGAACAGCGCCGTACAACAGCTGGTGCCGTTGCTGCTCGGCGGTGTACAGCAGACCGCGCAGGACCACCCCGACACCGCGGCCGGCCTCGAAAGCGAAGCCGCCGATCACGCGGCGAGCGGGCTGCTCGACGGTGGGGTGACGGTCGACCAGGTCAACCAGGACCAGGGCGCCGACGCCGTCGCGAAGATCTTCGGCGGCAACGACAGCGGCCAGGTGGCGTCGGCGCTGGCCGGCGGTGGCGCGGGTAACAGTGAGCTGATCCAGAAGCTGCTGCCGATCCTGGCGCCCATCGTGCTGGCCTACATCGGCAAGCAGCTCACCGGCGGCGGCGCAGCGTCCACGCCCGCGGCGTCCGGTGGCGGTGGTCTCGGCGACGTGCTGGGCAACATCCTCGGCGGCGCGCTGGGCGGTAACAACGCCGGCGGCAATACGAGCTCCGGTGACAACCCGCTCGGCAGCATCCTGGGCAGCGTCCTCGGCGGTGGCGGCAACCAGGGCGCCGGCGGCGTGCTCGGCAGCGTCCTGGGCGGGCTGTTCGGCAACAAGAAGTAGGCCCCGAGGGGCAGTTTTACGTCCGGTCACCGGGTTTACCTAGAATTGGCCGGTGACTGCCAGCGATACGCCTGATCCCACGACCGTGAACGCGGCCGATGCCCTGCCCAAAACGTGGGATCCGAGCGCGGTAGAAGCTGACATGTACCAGGGCTGGGTCGACGCCGGGTACTTCACCGCCGACCCGACCAGCGACAAGCCGCCGTACTCCATCGTGCTGCCGCCGCCGAACGTCACCGGCAGCCTGCACATGGGCCACGCGCTCGACCACACCCTGATGGACGCGCTCACCCGGCGGAAGCGCATGCAGGGTTACGAGGTGCTGTGGCTGCCCGGCATGGACCACGCTGGTATCGCCACGCAGACCCTGGTCGAGAAGCAGCTTGCCGCCGACGGCAAGACCAAAGAGGACTTCGGCCGCGAGGGCTTCGTCGAGAAGGTCTGGGAGTGGAAGCGCGAGTCCGGCGGCACCATCGGCGGCCAGATGCGCCGCCTGGGCGACGGCGTCGACTGGAGCCGGGACCGCTTCACCATGGACGAGGGCCTGTCGCGCGCCGTCCGCACCATTTTCAAACGGCTGTTCGACGCCGGCCTGATCTACCGCGCCGAGCGGCTGGTGAACTGGTCGCCGGTGCTGGAGACCGCGATCTCCGACCTCGAGGTGAAGTACGACGACGTCGAGGGCGAGTTGGTCTCGTTCCGCTACGGCTCGATGAACGACGCCGAGCCCCACCTGGTCGTGGCCACCACGCGACTCGAGACGATGCTCGGTGACACCGCCATCGCGGTGCATCCCGACGACGAGCGCTACCGCGCGCTGGTCGGCAAGACCCTGCCGCACCCGTTCCTGGACCGCGACATCATCATCGTGGCCGACGAGCACGTCGACCCCGAATTCGGTACGGGCGCAGTCAAAGTCACGCCGGCCCACGATCCGAACGACTTCGAGATCGGACTGCGGCACAACCTGGCGATGCCGACCATCATGGACACCAAGGGCGCCATCGCCGGTACCGGAACCGAATTCGACGGCATGGATCGGTTCGAGGCCCGCGTCAAGGTGCGCGAGAAGCTGGCCGCCGAGGGGCGGATCGTTGCCGAGAAGCGGCCGTACCTGCACAGCGTCGGGCACTCGGAGCGCAGCGGCGAGGCCATCGAGCCGCGGCTGTCGATGCAGTGGTGGGTCAAGGTCGAATCGCTGGCCAAGGCCGCCGGTGACGCAGTCCGGAACGGCGACACCGTGATTCACCCGACCAGCCTGGAGCCCCGCTGGTTCGCCTGGGTCGACGACATGCACGACTGGTGCATCTCCCGGCAGCTCTGGTGGGGACACCGCATCCCGATCTGGCACGGCCCGGACGGCGAGACCGTGTGCGTCGGCCCCGACGAGGAGCCGCCGGCCGGCTGGGAGCAGGACCCCGACGTGCTCGACACGTGGTTCTCCTCGGCGCTCTGGCCGTTCTCGACCATGGGCTGGCCCGACAAGACGCCGGAGCTCGAGAAGTTCTATCCGACAACGGTTCTGGTCACGGGCTACGACATCCTGTTCTTCTGGGTGGCCCGCATGATGATGTTCGGCACCTTCGTCGCCGACGATCCGGTGCTGGGCGGCGCGAAGGTGCCGTTCGAGAACGTCTTCCTGCACGGGCTGATCCGCGATCAGTTCGGGCAGAAGATGAGCAAGTCCAAGGGCAATGGCATCGACCCGCTGGACTGGGTCGAGACGTTCGGCGCCGATGCGCTGCGCTTCACCCTGGCCCGCGGTGCCAGCCCCGGTGGCGACCTGTCGATCGGTGAGGACCACGCCCGCGCGTCCCGCAACTTCGCGACCAAGCTGTTCAACGCAACGCGTTTCGCGATGATGAATGGTGCGGCGCCGGCTCCGCTGCCGGAAGCCGCTGAGCTCACCGACGCCGACCGCTGGATTCTGGGCCGTCTCGAAGAGGTCCGGGCCGAGGTGGACAACACGCTCGAGCGCTACGAATTCAGCCGGGCCTGCGAGGCGCTGTACCACTTCGCGTGGGACGAGTTCTGTGACTGGTACCTCGAGCTCGCGAAAGCCCAACTGTTCGAAGGTGGTTCGCGCGCCGAGCACACCAAGGCGGTCCTGGCCGCGGTGCTCGACGTGCTGCTCAAGCTGCTGCACCCGGTGATGCCGTTCGTCACCGAGGCGCTGTGGAAGTCGCTGACCGGTGGCGAGTCGCTGGTCATCGCGGAATGGCCGCAGGCCTCCGGTGTCGCGCTCGATCAGGATTCCGCGCAGCGGATCACCGACATGCAGAAGCTCATCACCGAGGTCCGCCGGTTCCGTAGTGACCAGGGCCTCAACGACCGGCAGAAGGTGCCCGCCCGCCTGGTGGGCATCAGCGAGGCCGACCTGGATGCCCAGGTGGCCGCGGTGACCTCCCTGGCCTGGCTGACCGAGCCGGCCGACGGCTTCAATCCCTCGGCGGCGGTGGAGGTCCGGCTGTCCAAGGGCACCGTCGTCGTCGAGGTGGACACCTCGGGCACCGTCGACGTCGCCGCCGAGCGGCGCCGGCTGGAGAAGGACCTGGCCGCCGCGCAGAAGGAACTCGCCCAGACCGCAGGCAAATTGGGTAACGAGGCGTTCCTCGCGAAGGCGCCGGAGGATGTGGTCGCCAAGATCCGGGCCCGCCAGCAGCTCGCCCAGGAAGAGGTCGACCGGATCAACACCCGGCTGGCCGGCCTGCCGTCCGCATGAGCACCCCCACACCCGACGAGATCGCCGAACTGCTGCAGGTCGAGTATCTGCTCGACCAGCGGTGGCCGGAGACCAAGATCGAGCCGAGCACCGTCCGGATCGAGGCGCTGCTGGAGATGCTCGGTTCGCCGCAGCGCGGCTATCCGAGCATCCACGTGGCCGGCACCAACGGCAAGACCTCGGTCACCCGGATGATCGACGCGCTGCTGACGGCGTTCTCGCGGCGCACCGGCCGGACGACGAGCCCGCACCTGCAGGCCGCCACCGAACGCATCGCGATCGACGGAAAGCCCATCAGCCCAGCGCAATACGTCGCCACCTACACCGAGATCGAGCCGTTCGTCGAGATTGTCGACCGGCAGTCGGAAGCGGGTGAGCTGGGTGAGCCCGGCCCCAAGATGAGCAAGTTCGAGGTGCTCACCGCCATGGCGTTCGCCGCGTTCGCCGACGCACCCGTGGACGTCGCCGTCATCGAAACCGGCCTCGGCGGACGGTGGGATGCCACCAACGTCGTCGACGCCCCGGTCGCCGTCATCACGCCGATCGGCCTGGACCACACCGATTATCTCGGCGACACCATCGCCGCGATCGCGGGGGAGAAGGCCGGCATCATCGCCCGCCAGCAGCCCGACCTGGTGCCCGCCGGCACCGATCCCAGCACTGTCGCGGTGATCGCCCGCCAGGTTCCCGAGGCCATGGAAGTGCTGATGGCGCAGGCGGTTACGGCCGACGCCGCCGTCGCCCGTGAGGAGTCCGAGTTCGCCGTCCGCGCCCGGCAGGTCGCCGTCGGGGGGCAGCTGCTGGAACTGCAGGGCCTCGGCGGTGTCTACACCGACATCTTCCTGCCACTGCACGGCGAGCATCAGGCGCACAATGCCGTCCTGGCGCTGGCTGCCGTCGAGGCGTTCTTCGGCGCCGGTGCCGACCGTCAGCTCGATGTCGACACCGTCCGTCAGGGCTTCGCGTCGGTGACCACCCCCGGCCGCCTGGAGCGGATGCGCAGCGCCCCAACGGTGTTCATCGACGCCGCGCACAATCCGGCCGGCGCCGCGGCGCTCGCCGACGCATTGCAGACCGAGTTCGAGTTCCGGTTCCTGGTCGGCGTCATCTCGGTCATGGCCGACAAGGACGTCACCGGCATCCTGGCCGCGCTCGAGCCGGCGTTCGACCTGGTGGTGGTGACCCACAACGGGTCGCCGCGCGCCATGGACACCGAGACGCTGGCGTCCCTGGCCGAGGAGACCTTCGGCCCCGAACGCGTCGTCACCGCACCGAACCTGCCCGACGCCATCGAGGCGGCGACGGCGCTGGTGGAGCAGTCGGGCAACGACTACGGCTCCTCCGACGGGTTCTCCGGCGCGGGCATGGTGATCACCGGTTCGGTCGTGACGGCCGGTGCGGCCCGCACCCTGTTCGGAAAGGACCCGGCATGACCGCCCCGAACCAGCCCGACCCCTGGAAGAGCTTCCGCGGCGTGATGGCCGGCACCCTGATCCTGGAAGTCATCGTGGTGCTGCTGGCGCTGCCGGTGGTGTCGGTGTTCCACGGCGGCCTGACGCCGCTCAGCAGCGGCTACCTCATCGGCATGGCGGTCGTCCTGGGCCTGTTGTCGGGGATGCAGGGCCGGTCGTGGGCGCTGTGGGTCAACATCGGTATGCAGTTCGTGCTGATCCTCGGTGCGTTCATCGACGTCACCATCGGCATCGTCGGCATCATCTTCCTGCTCGTCTGGGTCCTGATCGCGTACCTGCGGTCCGAGGTCAAGCGCCGCCAGGACCGCGGCCTGCTGCCCGGCCAGCAATGACCTGCGCCCGAATCGCTCCATTCGGTTACTGACTAGTACGCTGTCCGCCGTGACTGAGCAGACCCTTGTTTTGATCAAGCCCGACGGCGTCAAGCGCAACCTGATCGGCGAAATCATCAGCCGGATCGAGCGCAAGGGCCTGACCTTCGCTGCACTGGAGCTGAAGACCGTCAGCGTGGAGCTGGCGACCAAGCACTACGCCGAGCACGAGGGCAAGCCTTTCTTCGGTGACCTGCTGGAATTCATCACCTCCGGCCCGGTGGTGGCCGCCATCGTCGAGGGCCCGCGGGCCGTCGCCGCTTTCCGGCAGATCGCCGGCGGCACCGACCCGGTGGAGAAGGCCGCGACCGGCACCATCCGTGGTGACCTGGCCCTGGTCACCCAGGACAACCTGGTGCACGGCTCGGATTCCCCGGAGTCCGCGGCCCGTGAAATCGCCTTGTGGTTCCCCGGTAGCTGACACTGTGGTCCGCCGGTAGCTGAGCTACCGGCGGCACCTCGTCGGAGATTGGCCGACGATGTGGGATACTGGCCTACGGGTGACCTGCTTCATACCAGGAGCGGACGCCCGGATGAAGACTTAGACGACGCGACCACCCGGAGTAATCCGGGTGCGGCGCCGACCGTCCAGCCATCATTCAGCCAGGCACCGAGGGCTCCCCGTGGGCCGCTAGGTGCGAGACCACAACAATCTCGGGAGAAGTTCCCCGAGCCAATACAAGAAGCCCTCGCGTGGCCGCGTCGCACGACGCGCCCGGGGGCTTGAGGAGAATACGTGGCCGACGATGCCCAACTTGAAGCCCGATCCGAAGACGCCAGCAGCGCAGCGGAGCCGATAGAGCTCCCCGAGCGCCTGCGGATTTTCTCGCTCGCCCGGATCCTCGGGACGACCAGCAAGAAGATCACCGAGACCCTCGCCGGGGTCGACGGTAGGCCCCGCAACCCGGCGTCCACGGTGACGCGCGCCGAGGCCGAGCGGGTCCGTGACCTGCTGGGACTCGGTGGCGAGGCGACGCAGGACCCCGCACCGGCCGCGACCGTCGAGCCGGCGGCCGAAGTGCTGGTCGAGGTCGTCAGCGAAAGCACCGAAGTGACCGCCGAGGTCGCCGTCGAAGCCGTCGACGTCGCCGAAGCCGCCGTCGAGATCGCCCGCGAGGCGGCCGATGCCGGTGCCGCGGAGCCCGACGAAGACGAGCCCGAGTCCCGCCTGCTACTCGAGACGGTCCCGGCGCCCGCTGCCGAGCCCGCCGACTACCTGCCGCTGTTCGTGGCGCCGCAGCCCGTGACATTCCGGCCGCCCGCCGAGCCCGACGACTTCGCCGACGACGACACCGCCGACGATGCGGCCGACGCCGCCGACGAGGGCGGCGAGGACGGCACCGACGAAGACGGCGAGCGGCCCGCCAACCGGCGCCGCCGTCGTGGCCGCCGGGGTCGTGGCCGCGGCCGGGGTGAACAGAGCAGCGACGACGCCACCGACGGTGACGCCGAAGGCGAGACGCAGGATGCGTCGGCCGAAGGTGACGAGGACACCGACGGCGAGGCCGACGAAGACGCCGGTGACGACGACGCGAACGCGTCCGACGGTGCCAGCCGCCGTCGCCGCCGTCGTCGCCGCCGCAAGTCGGGCGGTGCCGGCGGTGACGATGCCGATGGTGAGGCCGGTTCGCCCGACGATCCGCCCAACACCGTCGTCCACGAGCGCGCCCCGCGCACCAAGTCGGACAACAACGAAATCCAGGGCATCACCGGGTCCACCCGGCTCGAGGCCAAGCGTCAGCGCCGTCGTGACGGCCGGGACGCGGGCCGGCGCCGGCCGCCGATCCTGAGCGAGGCCGAGTTCCTGGCCCGCCGCGAAGCCGTCGAGCGCGTGATGGTGGTGCGCGACAAGATCCGCACCGAGCCGCCGCACGAAGGTGCCCGCTACACCCAGATCGCCGTGCTGGAAGACGGCGTGGTGGTCGAGCACTTCGTGACGTCCGCCGCGTCGGCCAGCCTGGTCGGCAACATCTACCTCGGCATCGTGCAGAACGTGCTGCCCTCGATGGAGGCGGCGTTCGTCGACATCGGCCGGGGCCGCAACGGTGTGCTCTACGCCGGCGAGGTCAACTGGGAGGCTGCCGGCCTCGGCGGCAACAACCGCAAGATCGAGCAGGCGCTCAAGCCCGGCGACTACGTCGTCGTCCAGGTCAGCAAGGACCCGGTCGGGCACAAGGGCGCGCGCCTCACCACGCAGATTTCGCTGGCCGGTCGCTACCTGGTGTACGTGCCGGGGGCGTCGTCGACCGGCATCAGCCGCAAGCTGCCGGACACCGAGCGCCAGCGCCTGAAGGAAATCCTCAAGGAGGTCGTGCCCGCCGACGCCGGTGTGATCATCCGCACCGCGTCCGAGGGCGTGAAGGAAGAGGACATCCGCGCGGACGTCAACCGGTTGCAGGAACGCTGGACCGAGATCGAGACGACGGCTGCCGAGACCAAGGCCAAGGCCGCCGGCGCCGCCGTGGCGCTGTACGAGGAGCCCGACGTCCTGGTCAAGGTCATCCGCGACCTGTTCAACGAGGACTTCTCCAAGCTCGTGGTGTCGGGTGACGAGGCCTGGAACACCATCAACGGCTACGTGAACGCGGTTGCGCCCGAACTGCTCTCGCGCATCTCGCAGTACGAGCCCGCCGGCGGGCCCACGGGTCCGGACGTGTTCTCCGTGTACCGCATCGACGAGCAGCTGGCCAAGGCGATGGACCGCAAGGTCTGGCTGCCCTCGGGTGGCACCCTGGTGATCGACCGCACCGAGGCCATGACCGTCGTCGACGTCAACACCGGCAAGTTCACCGGCTCGGGCGGCAACCTGGAGCAGACGGTCACCCGCAACAACCTCGAAGCGGCCGAGGAGATCGTCCGTCAGCTGCGGCTGCGGGACATCGGCGGCATCATCGTCATCGACTTCATCGACATGGTGCTCGAATCCAACCGTGACCTGGTGCTGCGCCGTCTGACCGAGGCGCTGGCCCGGGACCGGACCCGCCACCAGGTGTCCGAGGTCACCTCCCTCGGACTGGTGCAGCTGACCCGCAAGCGGCTCGGCACCGGCCTGATCGAGGCGTTCTCCACGACGTGTCCGCACTGCGCGGGCCGCGGCATCATGCTGCACGGCGATCCGGTGGACACCGCGTCGGCGAACGGCCGGAAGGCCGAGGCCGCCGGCGGCGCCGGTGGTGGCGGCCGGCGCAGCAAGCGCGCCAAGAAGGCCGCGCCGCGCGCCGAGGAGACGCCGGTGGCCAAGGTGCCGTCGCATCCGCAGGGCGAGCACCCGATGTTCAAGGCCATGGCGGCCGCGAACGGCAAGCACGAGGACGAGCTCGACGACGAGGACGCCACCGAGGACACCGAGGGTCTGGCCGACGAAGCGGCCGACGGCGACGCCGTCGAGTCCGCCGAGGTGCTGACCGAGCTGGACACCGACGAGGACTCGGAAGACGATGAGCTCGAAGTCGAGCTCGACGAGGACTTCGAGGACGGCGACGACGACAGCGACGAGCTGGACCTCGACGACGACACCGACGAAGACGACGACTCGGACGAGGACGACTCGGATGAGGACGACGACGAAGACGACGAGGACGAGGCTGATCAGCCCGCTGAACCGGTCGTCGCCCAGGTTCCCGTCGTCCGGCAGCGGCGCCGCGCTGCGGCCCGTCCCGCCGGTCCGCCGGTCGGAGGTGTCGATGGCTGATGCCGTGAGGGTCCACGCGGTTTGACCCTCGATTAACTGGTCACGTACCCTTGACCAGTTGTCGCCTGGCCGACACCGGCGACATGGAGAGCTGCGGACGCCCGCGCCGCTCCAACCTAAGACCCGCGCTCGCAGCCTTCGGGTGGCGCGCGCCCCGCAGTAGACGAAACGAAGAACAGAGGAACACCAACGATGGCAGCCGATAACGCCACGTACGCAATCGTCAAGACTGGTGGCAAGCAGTACAAGGTTGCCGTCGGTGACGTGGTCAAGATCGAGAAGCTCGACGCTGAGCAGGGCGCCTCGGTGTCGCTGCCCGTCGCTCTCGTGGTCGAGGGTGCGAAGGTCACCACCAGTGCCGACGCGCTGGCCAAGGTCGCTGTCACCGGTGAGGTGCTCGAGCACACCAAGGGCCCGAAGATCCGTATCCACAAGTTCAAGAACAAGACCGGCTACCACAAGCGCCAGGGCCACCGTCAGCAGCTGACGGTCGTCAAGGTCACCGGCATCAAGTAAGTAAGGGAGCGAACAGACATGGCACATAAAAAGGGCGCGTCCAGCTCTCGTAACGGTCGCGATTCAGCCGCCCAGCGACTGGGCGTCAAGCGTTTCGGCGGCCAGGTCGTCAAGGCCGGCGAGATCCTCGTCCGTCAGCGCGGCACTCACTTCCACCCGGGCGTGAACGTCGGTCGCGGTGGCGACGACACCCTGTTCGCCACGGCCGCCGGCTCGGTGCTCTTCGGCTCCAAGCGTGGTCGCAAGACGGTCAACATCGTCCCGGTCGAGGCTTAACCTTTTCCCACGAGGTGTGAAGCTGCCACGAGGTTTCGCCTCGTGGCAGCTTTTCTTTTTCTTGAGGGAGAGGACGTCAGATGGCACCCCGGTTCGTTGACCGTGTGGTGATCCACGCACGCGCCGGTAACGGCGGCAATGGCTGTGCATCGGTACACCGGGAGAAGTTCAAGCCGCTCGGTGGGCCGGACGGGGGCAACGGCGGCAAGGGCGGCAGCATCGTCCTGGTCGTCGACCCGCAGGTGCACACCTTGCTGGACTTCCACTTCCGCCCGCACGTCGATGCGCCGTCCGGTAAGCCCGGCGCCGGCAGCAACCGCGACGGCGCCGCGGGCGCCGATCTCGAGGTCCACGTGCCCGACGGCACCGTCGTGCTCGATGAGCAGGGCCGCATGCTGGCCGACCTGGTGGGCGCCGGTACCCGCTTCGAGGCCGCCGCGGGTGGCCGCGGTGGGCTGGGCAACGCCGCGCTGGCCTCGCGGGCCCGCAAGGCGCCCGGTTTCGCGCTGCTGGGGGAGAAGGGCGAGATCCGGGATCTCACCCTCGAACTCAAGACGGTCGCCGATGTGGGCCTGGTCGGTTTCCCGTCGGCCGGTAAATCCTCTCTGGTGTCGGCCATCTCGGCCGCCAAGCCGAAGATCGCGGACTACCCGTTCACCACACTCGTGCCCAACCTGGGTGTGGTGTCGGCGGGCGACAACACCTTCACCGTCGCCGACGTCCCGGGCCTAATCCCCGGTGCTTCGGAAGGCCGTGGCCTGGGCCTGGACTTCCTGCGGCACATCGAGCGCTGCGCCGTGCTGGTGCATGTGGTCGACTGCGCGACCCTCGAACCGGGCCGCGACCCGATCTCCGACATCGAGGCGCTCGAGGCCGAGCTGGCCGCGTATACGCCCACGCTGCAAGGGGATTCGACCCTGGGCGACCTGGCCGAGCGCCCCCGCGCGGTGCTGCTCAACAAGATCGACGTGCCCGACGCCCGCGAACTCGCCGACTTCGTGAAGGACGAGGTGGCGGCCAAGTACGGCTGGCCCGTCTACGAAATCTCGACCGTGAGCCGAGATGGCCTGCGCCCGTTGACCTTCGCCCTGTGGGACATGGTCGCGGCATACCGCGCCGCGCAGCCGGTCGTGGCCCCGCGCCGGCCGATCATCCGGCCCGTCGCGGTCAACGAGACCGGCTTCACCGTCGAATCGGACGGCTCGGGCGGCTTCATCGTGCGCGGCACCCGGCCGGAACGCTGGATCGCCCAGACGGCCTTCGACAACGACGAGGCCGTCGGCTATCTCGGTGACCGCCTGGCGCGCCTGGGCGTCGAGGACGAACTGCTCAAGATGGGCGCCCGCGCGGGCTGTGCCGTGACCATCGGCGACGTCACCTTCGACTGGGAGCCGCAGACGCCCGCGGGTGTCGACATGCAGATGTCCGGTCGCGGCACCGACATTCGCCTGGAACAGACCGACCGTGTCGGGGCCGCGGAACGCAAGGCGGCCCGTAAGGAGCGCCGTCGGTCAGCGGAGGATGCCGAGGACGACCTGTGACGCAGGGCTCCGGCACGGTCTCGGCGCATCGCGAGGCCGTGCGCACCGCACGCAGCGTCGTCGTCAAGATCGGTACCACGGCGCTGACCGCGCCCAACGGCATGTTCGACGCCGGCCGGCTGGCTACGCTGGCCGACGCCATCGAGAAGCGGATGAAGGCCGGATCGGACGTCGTGATCGTGTCGTCCGGCGCCATCGCCGCGGGGATCGAGCCGCTCGGCCTGAGCCGGCGCCCGACGGACCTGGCCACCAAGCAGGCCGCGGCCAGCGTGGGGCAGGTGGCCCTGGTCAACTCGTGGAGCGCGGCGTTCGGCCGGTATGACCGGACCGTCGGGCAGGTACTGCTCACCGCCCACGACATCGCCCAGCGCGCGCAGCACAACAACGCGCAGCGCACGCTGGACCGGCTCCGGGCGTTGCACGCGGTGGCGATCGTCAACGAGAACGACACCGTGGCCACCAACGAAATCCGGTTCGGCGACAACGACCGGCTGTCGGCACTGGTGGCGCAGCTGGTGGGGGCCGACGCGCTGATCCTGCTGAGCGACATCGACGGCCTGTATGACTCCGATCCCCGCAAGGGCAACGCGCGCTTCATTCCCGAGGTCGCCGCGTCGGGTGACCTCGACGGCGTATCGGCGACCGGGGGCAGTCACCTGGGCACGGGCGGTATGGCCTCCAAGCTGTCGTCTGCGCTGCTGGCCGCCGATGCTGGTGTGCCGGTCCTGCTGGCGGCCGCCAGCGACGCTGCTGCCGCGCTGACCGACGCGTCGGTGGGTACGGTCTTTGCGGCGCGTCCCGAGCGGATGTCGGCGCGGCGGTTCTGGGTGCGCTATGCGGCCGAGACGACGGGGACCCTGACGCTGGACGCCGGTGCGGTGCGGGCCGTCGTCGGGCAAAGAAAATCGTTGCTGCCCGCCGGGATCACCGCGGTCGCCGGGCGCTTCCACGGCGGCGACGTCGTCGAGCTGCACGGTCCCGACGGCACCGCGGTGGCGCGGGGCGTCGTGGCCTACGAAGATTCCGAGCTCGCGGGCATCATCGGCCGGTCCACGCCCGAACTGCCCGTCGAGCTGCGCCGACCCGCGGTGCATGCCGATGATCTGGTAGCAATTTGACGTCGACTTCGTGTGTATTTGGCTAGAATCGACGCCTCGTTCGGTGTTTTCCCTGCTGGAGAAGGCCTACCCATTAAATTAGGGTTATGCTGCCTTCGACACCTGACGCAGCAAACAGAATTGAGGGGGCGATGGCGAGACAGTCCGTGCTGGCGGTCGGCGCGCATCCCGATGACATCGAACTGGGCTGCGGGGGTGCGCTGGCAAAGCATGTCGCGGCCGGCGACCGGGTCACGATGTTGGTGGTGACCCGCGGCGAGGAGGGGCCCGGCGACTCGCAGGAGCGGGTGCGTGAACAGCTCCGCGCGGTGGAGGTGCTCGGCGTCCACGAACTGCTGTGGGGTCAGGGCTTCGGCGACTGCCGCGTTTCGCTGCAGGAGTTCGAGCTCGTCCACCTGATCGAAGACGCCATCGAAAAGTCTTCTGCCACAATCGTTTACACCCACACGGCCAACGACAGTCACCAGGACCACCGGGTGGTCTCGCGGTGTACCCTCGGTGCGGCGCGCTGGGTGTCGTCGATCATGACGTACGGCGGGCCGTCGGCCATCGGTTTCAATCCGACGGCGTTCGTCGACATCTCTGACTCGCTGGACAAGAAGATCGAAGCCCTGATGTCGCACGTGTCGCAGGCCGAGGCCAGCGAGAAGGTCAGTGCCTCGTGGGTGCGCAGTTCCGCTGAGCACTACGGCTTCCTGTGCCGCCGGGCATTCGCCGAGGGCTTCGAACCGGCCCGACTGGTCGTCGATTTCTGACCCTGTGCCGACCTTTCTCATTGTCGGCGCCGGCCCGACGGGTTTGGGCGCTGCCGTCCGGCTGACCGAACTCGGGGTCGACCATCTGGTGGTGGATGCCGGTGATCAGGTCGGCGGCATGGCCACGTCGGTGCGCGACGAACACGGTTTCACCTGGGATCTCGGCGGCCACGTGCTGCACAGCCACTTCGCGGAATTCGACCGTGCGGTCGACGCCTCGGGCGTGAAGATGAACGACGTCGCCCGCAACGGCTGGGTGTGGCTCGACGGCAGCGGGCCGCAGAGTCTGGTGCCCACGCCCATCCAGCAGCAACTCGCCGAGATGCCGACCGACCTGTACCCGGACGCACCGCTGCACAACCTCGCCGACTATTACCGCAACAATTTCGGTGGCAAACTTTTTGACGAGTTTTTCGGCCCCTACAACTACAAGATGTGGACGGCCCCGCTCGAACACATCGACCACGAATGGACATCGTTGCGCAGCGGCAGCGCCGCGCCGAACGTACCGCGCCTCGGGCTGGCCGGCTCGGCGCCGGCCCCCGCGGGCAGTTTTCCGTATCCGATCGGCGGCACCGGTGCCCTGTGGCAGGGCGTGCACGACCAGATGCTGGCGCCCGGCACGGTGCGGCTGAATACCCGCGTCGTCGACATCGATGTGGCCGGGCGGGTCGCGACGCTGGACGACGGCTCGACCGTCTCCTACGACCACTGCGTCAGCTCGGCGCCGCTGACGACGGCCTGGGGCTGGCTCGGTGGCGCCGGCGCACACGGGACGGCCGAGCGAAACACGTTGTGTGCCAGTCGGATCTACGCGGTCGGGCTGGGCTACCGGGGTGCGGCGCCGGACGCGCTGGCCGACAAGACCTGGCTGTACTGCCCGGACCTGGGCGTGCCGTGGTACCGGGCCACGATGCTGAACAACTACGACCCCACCAACGCCGGCGACGGCCGCTGGAACGTGCTGTGCGAGGTGCCGCTGCTGCCCGGACAGCCACTGACCGCCGACGACGCGGTGCGGCGTACCGAGGAATCACTGCGGGCGCTGGGGGCCGAGTCGGAGTACGTGGTGAGCCGGTTCGTGCGGGAAGTGCCGATGGGCTATCCGGTGCCGACCCTGGGCCGTGACGACATCGTGCGGACCGTCGACGAGCGGCTGCGCGCGCACGGCTTCTACAGCCGCGGCCGGTTCGGTGGCTGGCGCTACGAGTCGTCGAACCAGGACTACGGCTATCTGCAGGGCCGGGAGGCCGTGGACAACGCGCTGTCCGGTACTCCGGAGGATGTCTACTGGCACCCGGAGAGGTTCTGAGCGGCCAATTCGCCGGACAGCAGCGCGAGCATTTCCGAACAGCCACTCTCGATCTTCACCGTGGCCAGGTCGTCGCCGCGGGTGGTGCCGCGGTTGATGATCGCGACGGGCTTGCCGGCGGCGGCCGCGTACCGGACGAAGCGGTAGCCCGAGTACACCGTCAGCGATGATCCCGCGACCAGCAGCGCGTCGGCGGCGTCGACCAGGGCGTACGCCTGTTGCACGCGGTCTTTCGGCACGCTGTCGCCGAAGTACACGATGTCGGGTTTGAGGATGCCGCCGCAGCGTGGACAGTCCAGGTACCGGAATGTCGCGGTGTCCTCGACGGTGGCGTCGGCGTCGGGGGCCACGCCGATACTTCCGACCTCGGCCCGTTCGGTGAAACCGGGATTGAGCCGTTCCAGTTCGACGGCCAGCGCGGCCCGGGTCATGGTGTGTCCGCAGCTCAGGCAGACGACCTGGGCGTACGTGCCGTGCAGGTTCACCACCGTCTGGGAGCCGGCCTTGGTGTGGAGCAGGTCGACGTTCTGGGTGATGACGCCCGTCACCAGGCCCGCGCGTTCCATGGCGGCCACGGCGCGGTGGCCGGCGTTGGGCCGGCGTGCGGCCATGTGCCGCCAGCCGATGTGGTTGCGGGCCCAGTACCGCTGCCGGAAGGCCGGCCCGGACAGGAACTGCTGGATGGTCATCGGATTGCTCGGCGGCGAGTCCGGCCCGCGGTAGTCCGGGATGCCCGAGTCGGTGGAGATGCCGGCGCCGGTCAGCACGGCGAGACGCCGGTCGGCCAGCAGATTGACCAGTTCAGGAGCCTGCACGTCATCGAGGGTAGGCCGTCCACGGAGTTGCACCACGTGTCGATGCAACAATCGAGACGTGGACTTCTACTCCGCCTACCGACACGGATTCGTCCGCGTCGCCGCGTGCACGCACCACACCGCACTCGCGGACCCGGCGACCAACGCCGCGTCGGTGCTGCGCCTGGCCCGCGAGTGTCACGACGACGCCGTCGCATTGGCGGTGTTCCCGGAACTGACCCTCTCGGGGTACTCGATAGAGGACATCCTGCTGTCGGACACGCTGCTGGAGTCGACGACCGAGGCGCTGGCGTCGATCGTCGAGGCATCGGCCGACTTGCTGCCGGTTCTGGTGGTGGGCGCGCCGCTGCGGCACCGGCACCGCATCTACAACACCGCGGTGGTCATCCACCGCGGTTCGGTACTCGGCGTGGTGCCCAAGTCGTACCTGCCGACCTACCGCGAGTTCTACGAATCGCGTCAGATCGCGGCCGGCGATGATGCCGAGGGCACGATCCGGCTGAACGGTATCGACGTGCCGTTCGGCCCCGACCTGTTGTTCGCCGCCGCTGATCTGCCGAATTTCGTGCTGCACGTGGAGATCTGCGAGGACATGTGGGTGCCGGTGCCGCCGAGTGCGACGGCCGCGCTGGCCGGTGCGACGGTGCTGGCGAACCTCTCCGGCAGCCCCATCACCATCGGCCGGGCCGACGACCGCAAGCTGCTGGCCCGCTCCGCGTCGTCGCGATGCCTGGCGGCGTACGTGTATGCCGCCGCGGGGGAGGGTGAGTCCACAACAGACCTGGCCTGGGACGGCCAGACCATGATCTACGAAAACGGCGTGCTGCTGGCCGAATCCGAGCGTTTTCCGTGCGGCGAGCGACGGTCGGTGGCCGACGTCGACACCGAGCTGCTGGCCGCCGAGCGGTTGCGCATGGGGACGTTCGATGACAACCGGCGCACCTTCGCCGACCGGACATCGGATTTCCGCCGCATCGAGTTCACGCTCTCGCCGCCGGCGGGCGACATCGGCCTGCTCCGGGAGGTCGAGCGCTTCCCGTTCGTGCCGGCGGATCCCGCGCGGCTGCAACAGGATTGCTACGAGGCGTACAACATCCAGGTGTCCGGTCTGGAGCAGCGCCTGCGGGCGCTGAACTTCCCGACCGTGGTGATCGGCGTGTCCGGCGGGCTGGACTCCACGCACGCGCTGATCGTGGCGGCCAAGGCGATGGACCGCGAGGGCCGTCCGCGCAGCGACATCCTGGCCTTCACCATGCCGGGTTTCGCGACCGGCGATCGCACCAAGAACAACGCGACCGCGCTGGCGAAGGCGCTCGGAGTTACGTTCTCGGAGTTGGATATTCGGGACACCGCGCGGCAAATGCTGGGCGAGATGGGGCATCCGTTCGCCCGCGGTGAGGCCGTCTACGACGTGACGTTCGAGAACGTGCAGGCCGGCCTACGGACGGACTTCCTGTTCCGGTTGGCCAACCAGCGCGGCGGCATCGTGCTGGGCACCGGCGACCTGTCCGAGCTCGGCCTGGGCTGGTGCACCTACGGCGTCGGCGACCAGATGTCCCACTACAACGTCAACGGCGGGGTGCCGAAAACCCTGATCCAGCATCTGATCCGGTGGGTGATCTCCTCGGGTCAGTTCAACGCCGACGTCAACGAGGTGTTGCAGTCGGTGCTGGACACCGAGATCACCCCGGAGCTCGTTCCGGCGACCGACGGTGAGGCAGTCCAGAGCAGCCAGGCCAAGGTGGGACCGTATGCACTGCAGGACTTTTCGCTGTTCCAGGTGTTGCGGTACGGCTTCCGGCCGTCGAAGATCGCATTCCTGTCCTGGCATGCGTGGCACGACGCCGACGCCGGTGACTGGCCGGCCGGCTTCCCGGACGACGAGCACGTCGCCTACTCGCTCGCCGACATCCGGCACTGGCTGAAAGTCTTCGTCCAGCGGTTCTACTCGTTCAGTCAGTTCAAGCGGTCGGCGCTGCCGAATGGTCCGAAGGTGTCCGCCGGCGGCGCGCTGTCCCCGCGCGGGGACTGGCGGGCGCCGTCGGACATGTCGGCGCGCATCTGGCTCGACGAGATCGACCGTAACGTGCCGGAGGCCTGAACGGGCCGGCGTTCCTGACCCCGCAGCAGAAAACCTACCCTGATCATCCACGGCACGGTCGACGACCTCATCACGCTCGATCCGGCGAGCCCCATCCAGAACCAGCTCCTGACGAGCGAGACCTCAACTGACTGGACCGCTTCCAATGGGTCGACCAGGATGGGCAGTTCTACACATCCGACGTGATGCCGACCGACCCGAGTTTCCACGGCACCCCGATCAACTCGCCTCGACCACGCCGTACCAGAGCTTCACGTCGGCCGGGGTCATCAACGTGTCCTCGGTGGCCGTGTAGCCGCACCGGCTTCAGAACGGTGGCGAGCTGTCGCCGTCGATGAGTTGTTGGGCGAGTTGGAGTTTGGCTTCGGCGGTCGACTCCGACGCCAAGAGCTCGGCCCAATTGAGTTTGCGCTCGTGCCGGGTACGTCGAGCGCGGTCGTCGATGCGGGTGCGCCGGCGGGTGGGCATCATGAGGTCGCGACCGGGTTGATCGCTGGTGGTCGCCGTAGCCGATGGTGGCGGCGCTGCCGATGGTGGCGGCGCTGTGGTAGGGAAGTGCCTGTCGGGAAACAGGATTCGGCTACCGGGCACGGTCGTGTATGTATGCCCGGTGGGTGCGGTCCACACGATGGTGCCGTCCGGGTTCTGGCGGGTGTGCCATCCGGTTGCGCCGCTGTAGAACGTTTTGACCAGGTGGTGCTTGCGGCACTTCGGGCTGAGATTGCCGGGATGCGTGGCTCCGGCCGGCCAGGGGATGGTGTGGTCGAGGTCGGCGTCCACGGCGGGGCGGTCGCAGCCGGGGTGCATGCAGGTGATGTCCCGCATCCGCACGTAGCGGTCGAGCGCGGTCGACGGCCGGTACCGCGGTTGCCCGTCGGCCGGAACCTGCGGCGTGGTAACCATTTTCACGCTCGCACCCCGGGCGGCCAGGTCTGCCATGACCACCGCGGGTATCACCGGCCCGCCGGACAGATAGCCGACCACGCTCTGGTCGACGACAGGCTCGGGCTCAGGCAGAGGCGCGAGTGCCTCGGCGACCGGAGTGTTTGCCGTCACCGGCGGTGCGGCCTCCGGCGCATCGAGCAGAGGATCGCTGATCGGTTGTGGCGCAGCGCCAGTCAAGACATTTATGACGACGGCTGCGGCGCGCGGATCGGCTCCGGCTGCCGGGCAGTCGGGTTTGCCGCAGTGACAGGGCAGCCGATCGCCACGGACGGCCAGGATGCCCAACGCGTCGGCGCGGCGCTGGGCGAGGCTGCGGGGATCGTCGTCGCAGACCTCGTAGGCCATGGCGGTGAGGGTGCGCTTGAGCAGTTCGGCGTCGGTGGTCAGTAACAGACCCCAGACCGAGGTGACGCCTGCGGGGTCACCCGGCTTGCCGAACTCGACATCGCGACCGCGGACGGCGTTACGGCTACGACGCACCGCGGCCGGGTCGAACTTCTCGATCCAGCTGTCGATCTGCCGGATCGTGTCGGCCTTCGACAACGGTCCCCATTCGCGCGCGCTGCCGGCCATGGCGGTGTCGATGAGGGCGAGCGCTGCGGGGTCTTGCACGAACTCGGTGTGCCAGCAGATCAGGGTGACCAACGGAAGTGATAGGTCCCCGCGCGCCAGCAGGGCGCCGACGTGTGGGAGCCGGTCACGCAGTGCGAGCGCGAGGTGCATCTGACTGGCGGCTTGCCAGCGATTGATCGTCAGGGCCGCGCCGATCTCGCACGCCGCGGCGTCCCAGCCGTCGCACGCCCACAGGTCGCGGTCCTCGTGGTCGATGCAGCGGCGGTGGGTGAGTTCGGCGATGGCAGCCAGCCGGCGGGCGGCACTCTGGGCTTCGGCCCGTGTTGCGCTGGTCATCGTGTCGACCAGGGAAGCGTCGTCGGCTTCCCTGGTTTCGATCACCAGTTCCTCGTACATATGTTCGATTTTAGCGATCTCGACCGCTTCAAACTACGTGGCAGGCGCAGATTGTGGATGAATCGCGTTCTGTGGATAACTTGCCGCCGCGCTCACGCGGCGGCGAGCACGTTCGGCTCATCAAGGTCGTCGTCGGTCCGACGCTGAGACCGCGCGGCCGCACGCACCACCAGCGCGAAGGCGACGGTGATCGGGATGACCGGGCCGTCCATGCCGCCGGCGAGAACGGCGTCGGCCGTCGTGAAGGCCGGCGGCACGATCTGCGCGTACAAGGCGGCCGCCGTCGGGGCCGCGGCGAAGCCCCACAACAGCCAGCGCCACTGCCGTTCGCGCGCCACATCTCCCGCGGCGCGGGCACGGAACACCCCACGTGCGGCGATTGCGATGCTGATCCAGGCCGGTACGAGATGAAAGAGCGCGAGGCCGTGCGGTATCGGCGCCGGCAGCCGCACCACGAGGCCGGCGTAGGCGAGTGAGCCGGCAATCGCCAATCCCACGGCAGCGCCGTACGTCCACCTTGGAGCCGAACACCTTGGAGCCGAACCGATTTGGGTGTCGGGTGACGATCGTTGCGTCAGCATGAACGCGAACACCGCGCTGCCGGGCGCGACGACGCCGAGGACGATGGAGCCCACGCCGATGTTGGTCAGCAGATCGTGTTGGGGGATCAGCGGCTGAATCCCGATCCAGATCACGCGCAGCAACGGCGCCGTCATCATCAGGGCGATGCCGTAGGTCATCCAGGCCCGGTGCGTGATCACGTCGCGGCGGCGGATCGCGTAGACCGCGTACCACGCGCTGCCGAGGGTGCCGATTGCCAAGGCGCGCAACTGGGTTTCGAATGCCGGGCCGATGAAGTGCTGGGCCGGCGGCGTGACGTACAGGAACACCAACGCGGTCAGCATGCTGATGGACATCAGTGCCAGATAGCTGCGGCCGATCCAGCGATGCACCGCCGGCCGGCGGTTGCGCAGCCGCGACGAGAACTGAAACAGCCCCAGAGTCAAGGCAAGTCCGGCCAACGTGGTGTGCACCATGAGAACCACGCGATGCTCGGCGTAGGCGCCGTGGCGTACCGACTCGACGGACCCGTCACCGATCGCGTAGTGATCACCGTTGATGACGGTGTTGACGGCGTCCTGCCAGCGCGCCAAGCCAGGGGCGAAAAGTGGCCAGGTGTAATTGAGTGCCAGCGGTACATAGAAGACGGCGATGGCGACCGTGAGCACGAAGAATCGCCGTGACACCGCGATTCCCTTGTGACCGTCCATTTGAACGTCAGATTCTAGGACCACCCACGGCAAACCCGCAGTATTTGCTGAATCGCAACGTCTGTGTGGTTTTGGGCGGTGGCACCCTCACTCGGCGCGCGCAGACAGCTCGCTCAGGAAGCCGCCCGCCATGACTGATCGACGGGGTCGAAGGCGATGGGCAGGGTGAGCGGTCCGCTCAGGCCCACCAACGGTTTCCACGGCACCGGCCCGGTCACGCGGGCGTTGGGCATGCGCTGGGTCATGAGGGCGAGCGCTTCGGCCAGCTCCATCTTGGCCAGGTGCACGCCGAGGCAGTAGTGCATCCCGGCGCCGAAGGTCTGCATCGCCGGGGCGCCCGCGCGGGTGATGTCGAGGCGGTCGGGATCGTCGTACACGGCGGGGTCGCGGTTGGCCGCGCCGGTGTTCACCTGCAGGAAAGTTCCTGCGGGAAACAGCATTCCGGCGAGTTCGACATCCTCGCGGGCCATCCGCAGCGAGCTGATCACGATGGGGGAGTGCCGCATGGTCTCTTCGACGGCACGGTCGGCCATATCCGGGTGCGCCCCCAGGAGCGCCCACTGGTCCGGGTGCTCACACAGGACCTGTACCGAAGCGGCCACCTGGTTGCGGGTGGTGTCGGTGCCGGCCGCCAGCAGGCCGGTGGACAGCATGCGCAGTTCGTCGGCACTGAGCCGGTCACCGTCCTCCTCGGCGCGGATGAGATCCGAGATCAGATCGTCGGTGAGATTGTCGCGCCGACGGGCAACCATGTCGTCGATGTAGTCATCAAGCGCGTCCCACGCGGTCAGGATCGCGGTCTCGTGTTCGGCGACGTGCCAGTCGAAGGCCTGCATGAAATCGTCCACCCAGGCCGACAATTGTGCCCAGTCCTCGGCGGGGGCGCCGAGCAGCGCACAGATGACCGGGGTCGGGTACTGGCGCGCGATATCGGTCACCACGTCGCAGTGCCCGCGGGCCACCTGGCGGTCGATCAGATCGCTGACGACGTCGACGACCGTGGTGCGCAGGCGTTCGATGGCGCGGCGGCTGAAGGCCGTCGCGATCAGTCGGCGCAGGCGGGTGTGTTCGGGACCGTCGATGCTGATGATCGATGCGCTGACGCGGTCCCACACCGGGCCCGACGTGATGCCCTGCGCCACGAGGAACATGCCCTGGGGTATCCGGAATCGCGGATCGCGCAGCACTTCGTGCGCGAGGTCGTAGGTCAGCACCTCCTGCCCGTGCGGCCCCATCGCGATCGGCGACTGCGCCCGCGCCGGCGCGAGGATCGCCTGCGCTTCGTCGGGGCTTTGCGCGCCCGAATAGTCGATCGCCGGAAGCGTGACGTCGAAGACGCTCGGAATACCGCTGGCAATGGTCATGCGTCGACTATCCGGCGTCGCGGCCGGCAGATCATCCGCCAAGTGGCGTATATCTGCGCGTCAGTTTGACGCGTCGTCTTCCAGCGCGTCCTCGATGACCTCGTCTCGCGGTGCGCAATCGCCGGCACCGGGTGTCAGGGTGGCGAGCGCGCCGGCTGTGACGGCCCGCCGGAGGGCATGCGCGGGGTCCGCGGTCCAACCCGCAGCCAGAACGCCGGCGAAGACATCACCCGCGCCGGTGGTGTCGACGGCTTCGACCCGGGGCGCCGGGACCTGTGTCTCACCGTCCGCCGTGCGGTGCTCCGCGCCGTCGGCGCCCCGCGTGATCACCAGGTGTGGGACGGGCCAATGCCATTGGGCGGCTTCGGTTTCGTTGACGATCACAACGTCGGTGACGGCGGCCAGCGCGGCGAGCACCTCCGGATCGGTGCCGGCAGGAGAGGCGTTCAGCACGACCGTCGCGCCGGCGTCCTTCGCCAGCCGCGCCGCCGCCAGCGCGGTGGCCGGCGGGATCTCCAGCTGCAGCAACAGCACGTCGCAATCGGCGACCACCGCGCGAACGTGTGCGGAGTCCAGGGTCAGGTGTCCGTTGGCGCCCGGCGCCACCACGATCATGTTTTCGGCGTTGTGGCCGACCATGATCGCCGCGGTACCACTCGGGACCGGCAGGCTGACGGTCGCGACCAGACCGACGCCGTTGTCCTGCAAGTGCTTTCGCAGCGCGCCGCCCGTGGCGTCGGCTCCGAGCGCGGCGACGAGCTGGACATCGGCACCCGCCCGGGCCGCCGCGACGGCCTGATTGCCGCCCTTGCCGCCGGGCTCCGAATGCAATGACGACGCCAGCACCGTCTGCCCCGGTCCCGGCAGGTCGGCCAAATCGAAGACCAGGTCCATGTTCACGCTGCCCACGACAGTGATGCGAGTCACCGGGCCACCGTAGCCCCGACCGGCCCGGACCGCCGATACCTCGTTACCCTGGGTTAATGAGTGTGCACGCAGCTACGGACACCGATCTGCGTCAGCAGGTGCATGACGCCGCCCGGCGGGCCCGCGTCGCGTCGCGCGTGCTGGCCACGCTGACCACCGAAGCCAAGAACCGCGCGCTGCACGCCGCGGCCGATGCCGTGCTCGCCGCCGCGGACCTGGTGCTCGCCGCCAACGCCGAGGACATCGACGCCGCACGCGCCGCCGGCACCGCCGAGGCGATGATCGACCGCCTGGCCCTGAACCCCCAGCGCCTCGACGGCATCGCCGCCGGATTGCGGCAGGTCGCCGGGCTGCCGGACCCCGTGGGTCAGGTGCTGCGCGGCAGCACGCTGCCCAATGGTCTGCAGATTCGTCAGCAGCGGGTGCCGCTCGGCGTGGTCGGCATGGTCTACGAGAGCCGGCCCAATGTGACGGTCGACGCCTTCGGGCTGGCGCTGAAGTCCGGCAACGCGGCGCTGCTGCGCGGCAGCTCGTCGGCAGCCCGGTCGAACGCGGCTCTGGTCACCGCACTGCGGGCGGCGCTGGCCGCCGAGGGCCTGCCCGAGGACGCGGTGCAGCTGCTGCCCAGCGAGGACCGCGCCAGCGTCACCCACCTGATCCAGGCTCGCGGGCTGGTCGACGTCGTGATCCCGCGCGGCGGCGCCGGCCTGATCGACGCCGTGGTGCGCGACGCCACCGTGCCGACCATCGAGACCGGTGTCGGCAACTGCCACGTCTACGTTCACGAGGCCGCCGATCTCGACATGGCCGAGAGCATCCTGCTGAACTCCAAGACCCGCCGTCCCAGCGTGTGCAACTCGGCCGAGACCCTCCTGGTGGACCGGGCCATCGCCGACACCGCGCTGCCGCGGCTGGTGACCGCGCTGCAGGACGCCGGGGTGACGGTGCATCTGGACCCGAGCGAAGACGAGCTGCGCGCCGAGTTCCTGTCGCTGGACATGGCGGTGGCCGTGGTGGACGGTGTCGACGGCGCCATCGCGCATGTCAACGAGTACGGCACCGGGCACACCGAGGCGATCGTCACGACCAATCTTGCTGCGGCCCAGCGGTTCTCCGAGCAGGTGGACGCTGCCGCCGTGATGGTCAACGCGTCGACGGCCTTCACCGACGGTGAGCAGTTCGGCTTCGGCGCCGAGATCGGCATCTCGACCCAGAAGCTGCACGCGCGCGGTCCGATGGGGCTGCCGGAACTGACCTCCACCAAATGGATCGTGTGGGGCGACGGCCAGACCCGGCCCGTGTAAGAGGAGAAGAACTTGAGTACACCCGCTCGTTCGGTGCCGCTGTTCGGCGAAAATGCCGCCATCGATGACGTCGCCAAGCGACTCACCGAAACCGGATACCTGCCCGACACCGCAACGGCCACAGCGGTTTTCCTGGCGGACCGGCTGGGCAAGCCGCTGCTGATCGAAGGACCGGCGGGTGTCGGCAAGACCGAACTGGCCCGGGCCATCGCCCAGTGCACGGGGTCGGAGCTGGTGCGGCTGCAGTGCTACGAGGGCGTCGACGAGGCCCGCGCGCTGTACGAGTGGAACCACGCCAAGCAGATCTTGCGCATCCAATCGGGTCAGCAGTCTGGTGACTGGGACCAGACCAAGATGGACGTGTTCAGCGAGGAGTTCCTGCTGAGCCGGCCGCTGCTGACGGCCATCCGCCGCACCGAGCCCACCGTGCTGCTGATCGACGAGACCGACAAGGCCGACATCGAGATCGAAGGCCTGCTGCTGGAGATCCTGTCCGACTTCGCCGTCACCGTGCCCGAACTCGGCACCATCACGGCGCAGCAGACACCGCTGGTCGTGCTGACGTCGAACGCCACCCGTGAACTGTCCGAGGCGCTCAAGCGTCGCTGCCTGTTCCTGCACATCGACTTCCCTGACCCCGATCTGGAACGGCGCATCCTGCTGTCCCGGGTGCCCGAGCTGCCGGAGAAGATCGCCGACGAGCTGGTCCGGATCATCGGTGTGCTGCGCGGCATGCAGCTCAAGAAGCTGCCGTCGGTCGCCGAGACCATCGACTGGGGCCGGACGGTGCTGGCGTTGGGCATGGACACCATCGATGACGAGATGATCGCCGCGACGCTGGGTGTGGTGCTCAAACACCAGTCAGATCAGCAGCGCGCCATCGGCGAGTTGAAGCTGAACTAGGGGAGTCCGCATGGCCGTCGCCCGCACGCCCGCGCAACCGCTTGCCCCGCATGGCATTCCGGGCCACCTCGTGGGGTTCGTGGAGGCCCTGCGCAAGGTGGGCATCAACGTCGGGCCGTCGGAGACCGTCGACGCCGGCCGGGTGATGGCCACCCTGGGACTGGGTGACCGCATGGTGCTGCGCGAGGGTCTGGCGTGTGCGGTGCTGCGCCGGCCCGACCACCGCGAGACGTACAACGCGCTGTTCGACCTGTGGTTCCCCGCGGCCATGGGGGATCGGGCGGTCTTGGAACTCGACGACGACGAGGATCCGGAGAACCGGCCCGACCGGATCCCGCCCGAGGACGTCGAGGGCATGCGCGCGGCGCTGATCGACCTGCTGTCCGACGCGGACATGGCGAACCTTGACGACCGCCTGATGGCGATGATCGCGCAGATCGTCGACGCCTACGGCAAGTACAACTCGAGTCGCGGCCCGTCGTACTCGTCGTATCAGGCGCTCAAGGCCATGGGGCTGGACCAGCTCGAAGGCAAGCTGCTGGCCGGACTGCTGGCGCCGTACGGCGACGAGCCCACGCCCACGCAGGAGCAGATCGCCAAAGCGATTGCCGCCAAGCGTATTTCGCAGCTGCGGCACATGGTCGAGTCGGAGACCAAGCGGCGCACCGCCGAGCAGATCGGCCGCGACCACGTGCAGACCTACGGTATTCCGCAGCTGGCCGAGAACGTCGAATTCCTCAGGGCGTCAGGCGATCAGCTGCGGCAGATGCGTAATGTCGTTGCGCCGCTGGCCCGTACGCTGGCCACCCGGCTCGCGGCGCGTCGGCGTCGTTCCCATGCCGGCCAGATCGACCTGCGCAAGACACTGCGCAAGTCGATGTCGACCGGCGGCGTGCCCATCGAGGTCGTCCTCAAGAAACCGCACCCGGCCCGTCCCGAGCTGGTGGTGCTGTGCGACGTGTCCGGCTCCGTCGCGGGCTTCAGCCACTTCACGCTGATGCTGGTGCATGCCCTGCGTCAGCAGTTCTCGCGGGTGCGGGTCTTCGCCTTCATCGACACCACCGACGAAGTCACCGAGCTGTTCGGCCCCGACGCCGACCTGGCCGTCGCGGTGCAGAAGATCACCCGCGAGGCCGCCGTCTACACGCGGGACGGGCACTCGGACTACGGCCACGCGTTCGTCTCGTTCATGGACAAGTGGCCCAATGCGCTCTCGCCCCGCACGGCCCTGCTGGTGCTCGGCGACGGCCGCAACAACTACCGCAACCCGCAGGCCGACCTGCTGGCACACATGGTGAACGCCAGCCGGCACGCGCACTGGCTCAACCCCGAGCCCAAGCACCTGTGGGGCAGCGGCGACTCGGCGACGGCCAAGTACCAGGACGTCATCACCATGCACGAATGCCGGTCCGCGAAGCAGCTCGCGTCGGTGATCGACAACCTGCTGCCCGTCTGATTCCCGCAAACACGCACGTTCGCGGGTATCAGGGGCTCCAGTAAGCTGGCCAATCGTGACTCGACGCAGGCTGGGCGTGATGGGTGGGACGTTCGACCCCATCCACCATGGACACCTCGTCGCGGCCAGCGAGGTGGCCGACCTGTTCGAACTCGACGAAGTGATCTTCGTGCCGACCGGGCAGCCCTGGCAGAAGCGCGATCGGCACGTCACCGCCGCCGAGGACCGGTACCTGATGACGGTCATCGCGACGGCCGCCAACCCACGGTTCTCCGTGAGCCGCGTCGACATCGACCGTGGTGGCCCGACCTACACCAAGGACACTCTGCGCGACCTGGCCCGGCAGAACCCGGACACCGACCTGTTCTTCATCACCGGCGCCGACGCGCTGGCCTCGATCCTGTCGTGGCAGAACTGGGAGGAACTGTTCTCCACGGCCCGGTTCATCGGGGTCAGCCGGCCCGGCTACGAGCTGGACGGGAAACACATCGAGGCGGCACAGAAAGAACTGCCGCTCGACGCCCTGACCCTGGTCGAGGTGCCTGCGCTGGCCATCTCGTCGAGCGACTGCCGTCGCCGCGCCCAGGCCAACCGGCCCATCTGGTACCTGGTGCCCGACGGCGTCGTCCAATACGTGTCCAAACGTGGCCTCTATCAAGCCACGAACAAGCAGGAGAGTTCATGACCGCCACCCCCGAAGCCCTGAGCATGGCGACGGTCGCCGCCCGCGCGGCGTCCGCCAAGCTGGGCGAGAACATCAGCGTCATCGACGTCTCGGATCAGTTGGTCATCACCGACTACTTCGTCATCGCTTCCGCGTCCAACGACCGCCAGGTCAACGCCATCGTCGACGAGGTCGAGGAGAAGATGCGCTGGGCGGGCCACAAGCCGGCCCGTCGCGAGGGTGCCCGCGAGGGCCGCTGGGTGCTGCTCGACTACGTCGACATCGTGGTGCACATCCAGCACCAGGAGGAGCGCGAGTACTACGCGCTCGACCGGCTGTGGCGGGACTGTCCGGCCGTCGAGGTCGACCTCGACGGTGAGCTGCCGGTCAACCCCGACGGAGACGACGCATCCGACGAGTCCGCCGAGGGCCGAGAGTGAGGAACCGCCGCCTCCTGCTGCTGCGTCACGGTCAGACGGAGTACAACGCCACGAGCCGGATGCAGGGCCAGCTCGACACCGACCTCAGTGATCTGGGCCGGGCGCAGGCGGTGGCGGCGGCCGAGGTGCTGGCCAAGCGTCAGCCCCTGGTGATCGTGTCCTCCGATCTGCGCCGCGCCCTCGACACCGCGACGACGCTGGGGGAGCAGGCCGGGATGCCGGTGTCGATCGATGAGCGGCTACGCGAGACACACCTCGGGGACTGGCAGGGCCTGACCCATCACGAGGTCGACGACATTGCGCCCGGTGCGCGGCTGGCCTGGCGTGACGATGCCCGCTGGGCGCCGCACAACGGCGAGAGCCGGGTGGACGTGGCGAACCGCGCCCTTCCGGTGGTGCAGGAGCAGCTGCGCAATCTGCCCGAATGGGGTGTCGACGAGGTCGACCGCCCCGTGGTGCTCGTCGCGCACGGCGGGCTGATCGCCGCGCTGACCGCGGCCCTGCTGGAGCTGCCGGTCGACAACTGGCCGATCCTCGGCGGCATGGGCAACGCCAGCTGGGTGCAGCTGTCGGGGCACAGTGCCGGACTGGCCGACGACGATCCGGTGAAGTGGCGCCTGGATGTGTGGAACGCCTCGGCTCAGGTGGCCAACGATGTCCTCTGACACGCCGACTGCCTCGCAGAAGCCTGTCCTTCTCGTCTTCTGCGACTCGCTGTCCTACTACGGGCCGACCGGCGGGCTGCCGTCCGACGATCCACGCATCTGGCCCAACATCGTTGCGTCCCAACTCGGTTGGGACCTCGAGCTGATCGGCCGCATCGGCTGGACCTGCCGCGACGTGTGGTGGGCCGCGACGCAGGATCCGCGGTCGTGGGCGGCGTTGCCGAAGGCCGGCGCGGTGATCTTCGCGACGTGCGGCATGGACTCGCTGCCGTCGCCGTTGCCGACGGCACTGCGGGAACTGATCCGCTACGTGCGGCCGCCGTGGCTGCGCCGCATCGTGCGCGACGGTTACGGCTGGCTGCAGCCGCGGCTGTCACCGATCGCGCGGCCCGCGCTGCCGGCGCACCTGACGGTCGAATATCTCGAAGAGACCCGCGGGGCAATCGATTTCAACCGCCCGGGCATTCCGTTCGTCGCCACCATCCCGTCGGTGCACATCGCGGAGACCTACGGCAGCTCGCACCGCTGGCGCGACGCCACCGTCGCGGCGATCACCGATTGGGCTGAGGGGAAGCAGATTCCGGTCGTCGACCTCAAGGCCGCCGTCGGTGACGAGGTGATGTCGGGCCGCGCCAACCCGGACGGTATCCACTGGAACTTCGAGGCGCACCGTGCCGTCGCCGAACTGATGCTCAAGGGGCTGGCCGAGGCCGGTGTGGTGTCGCAGCGGACCGACGACTAGCCATGGCAGTGGTGGTGGTCACCGACTCGTCGGCTCGGCTTGACCCAGATGAGTTGAAGCGCTGGGACATCCGGGTCGTGCCGCTGCATGTGCTGCAGGACGGCACCGACTACCAGGACGGGATCGACCCGATTCCGCAGGACATCCAGGACCGGTCGCATGTGTCCACCTCGGGCGCGGCGCCCGCGGATCTGACCGACGTCTACAAGCAGGCGCTGGCCGACAGCGGCGGCGACGGCGTCGTGGCGGTGCATCTGTCGGCCGGTCTGTCGAGCACGTTCAGTTCCGCCGCGGCCGTGGGCCGTGAGCTGGGTTCGTCTGTGCGCGTGGTCAATTCGCGATCGGCGGCGATGGGGGTCGGCTTCGTCGCGCTGGCTGCAGCCCGCGCTGCAGCGGCCGGCGCGGATCTGGATGCCGTTGAGGCGCTGGCGCGTGCGGAATCCGGGCGGCAGCACGGGTTCATCGTCGTCCACCGTTTGGACAACCTGCGGCGTAGTGGCCGCATCGGCACCGCCGCGTCCTGGCTCGGCACCGCATTGTCGCTGAAGCCGTTGCTGCAGTTGGACATCGACGGCCGGCTGGTGCTCGATCAGCGAATCCGAACCGTGGCCAAGGCTCATGCCGCGATGATCGAACGGGTGGTCGCGCTGGTCGGTGAGCGGCCCGCAGCGATCGCCGTACACCACGTCGACAACCACGACGACGCCGCGCAGATCGGCGCCGCACTGACTTCCCGCCTGCCCCAGGTCGATTCACTTGTCGTGACCGACATGGGGCCGGTGCTGGCGGTGCATGTCGGCTCCGGCGCCGTCGGCGTCATCGTCAATACGCAGGACTAGCGGCCCCGGCAGCGGGGAGCTTTTCCGGCAGTCGGCCAACAACTACGCGGGTAAGCGCGCGGCGCTGGTCGGTTTTCGAGTACCCGTCTACTCGCGATCCGGCGCCGTCGTCGTCGCACTCTGAAATCCCGCGCGGCACTCCGTCGCCGCGAACCCCGATTGAAAGGTGACGACGATGAGCCACACACTGAACCTCGGCTGGACCCACGCCCTGCCGTTTCACGCACCCACGGTGCCCCAGTGGATCACCAACATGGAGCGCTCCGTCGGCCAGGCCATGCACCGGCTGGCCGACGAGCACCACCCGGAGAACCCGGTCTACGAGACACACTTCGACTTCATCGAAGACGCGCTCATGGCGCGCGAAATGTACCGGCTGTGAATGCTTTTGGACTAGCCGGCGAACCGGCCGGTGACCGGCGGCAGATCTTTTAGCGTCAGGATGCCCGGCGCTGCCGCCACCACCGCAGGTACTGCGTTGGTGGCCGGCAGCGCGGTGTAGATCATGCCGAGACCGTTGAGGCTCACCTCGCTCCAGTCCTTCGACGGCAGGCAGTACACGACTGTGCGCATGTTGGGCACGCCGAACACCTGGATCACGTGACCGTGCGCCACGGGCTTCGGCGGGGTGACGTGCTCGCCCATGATCCAGTTGAAGCCGACGCTGACGACGTTCTTGTCGCCGACCCAACCGCGGTGATAGCCGTAGACGCTGGCGACCGTGCCCTTGGGGATCTGCATGAACCCGAGGTCGGAATCCTCGGTCGCCGGGGTGAAGGTGACGTCGAAGGTGATCCGGTCCAGCTTGGCTCCGATGGCATCGGCCATCATCGCGGCTGACTCGGCGAACACCTCGCTCTCCAGGCGCACGCTCTCGGCCAGGCCCGGTGTCTCGGGGTCCTTGCCGAAACCCATCGCGGCCATGGTGCCGGCCGATTCGTAGACGCCGCAGTCGACCGACTCGGTGATACGGATTTCGTCGACGCTCTCGCACGCGCTGGACAGCACCATGCCCATCATGTTCGTCAGGCCGGGGTGTGCGCCGCTGCCGAAGATCGTGGAATTGCCTGCCTCGCAAGCCTTCTGGATGCGCGCGAGGTCCTCTGGGCTCTGCTTGCCGCCGGTGATCCAGGCTGCGGTCGAACACACATTGATGCCCGATTCGAGCAGGCGGACCAGCTCGTCGACGCTGGGCCAGATCGGGTTGTAGCAGCAGGCATCCGGCTTGAGCGCCACCAACTCTTCGATGTCGTTGGTGGCCTTGATTCCGGTGGGTTCGGGCCAACCGGCCAGTTCGGCGGCGTCCACCCCGACCTTCTCGGCGCCGTACGCGTAGACGCCGACCAATTCCATGTCGTCACGGGCGATGATGGCGTGCAGGGATCGCTTGCCGATGTTGCCGGTGGTCCACTGGATGACGCGGAGCGGGCGGTCGGTGGTCATGGAGGCCTCCTCGTTGGGGCTGTGCTTTCGCTAGACACTATGCCGCAGGTGTCTACCCGGTGGTCCCGGTGGTGGGCTGGAGCCGGCGGCGGTGCGAACCCGTCAGGCCGCGGAGACGTGCAGGACTTCGTAGGCGGCCATGTGGGTCAAGGTCTGATCGGGCTCCTCTGTCGAGAGTTCGACCTGGATGAGGGTCCAGCTGGTTATATCGACAGCGGTCACGAGGGCCACAGTGGTGTCTTCGACGTGCTCGAGAAACCGTTGGGTGATCGGATCCAGGCAATCGGACGGTGCGGCAGCGGAAGGCAGCGACGCAGACTTCACGGTGAGGCTGCGGGCTTGTGCGTAGGCGGCGGGGCCGTGGACGATCTTGTGAAGCGTCCAGTCTTGGATCGGTTGCCGGCCGAAGTCTCGAACGATGGCGGAATAGCCCGGCTCGCCCCAGCAAAAGTTGCGCATGCCGTCGATGTCGCGCCAGACATAGAACGGGGCGTACGCGTTTCGGGGAGCGCCTTGGGATTTCTCCTGGATCAAGTAGGCCTTGAACTCGAGGCTGGCGAAGCCGTCGAAGAGGTGGCCGGTCCTGCGCACCCGGTTCCGGATGATGCCCATGTCGTAGTCGGTGGGCAATGCGATCTGATATTGCATGGCGTACATCAGTGATGCCTCTTGGTCGCCTGGACGTGGGCCCGGTCAGCAACAGGCTCGTACCACGTTGTGGTGGTTCCGTCGGTTGCGGTCTCCTGATGGGCCACGTGGGTCATGGCGGCATGCCCAGCTACGGCGGTCATCGCAGATTCCGGCTCTGTAGGAGGCCTGCAGCTCCTTGTACCGCCGCCTCGAAAGCAGCTGGGTCCTGTTGCGCCCGCGCGAGGACGTAGCCTCCCTGGACGGTCGCGACCACCATGGATGCGAGCTGATGTGCGTCTGTGGCGGCGGGGAACTCGCGCTCGTCAATGCCCTGGCCAATGACCTGAGCGATGCGGTCGACCAACCAGCCGAGGGTCTCTGCAACCGGGCGGAGAAGATCTGGTGTCGCCAAAACATCGGCGTCGTAGGTCATGCGCCCCATGCGGCAGCCCCGCAACGAATCGCGCTGGCGTTCTAGGTAAGCGATCACCCGCTCGAGTGCCGTCCCGTCACCCGAGAGTAGAAGGTCAGCTTCGGCGCGCATCGTGGCTGCGCTCTCTGCCAAGGCTGTGGCCGCGAGCTCCTGTTTTCCGGCGAAGTGGTGGTACATGCTGCCCTGCCCTGCTTCCGCGCGGCTCAGGATGTCCTTTGGGCTGGTTGCCGCATAACCGCGTTCCCAGAGCAGCTCTTGAGTCGCGTTCACAAGACGGGCGCGTGTTTGCACAATCACGAAACATACGTACTAGTAGTTACAGTCGTCAAGTGAAAGGGTCCCGATTGCTGTGAGCCTGCGGGCGGACGGGCGCAGGGTGCGGAGGTTCAAGCGTCGCGGGAACGTCCAGCATCCGACATGGAGAGGCCTCGTCAGAACGGTCTGTGAGCTGGAGTCCGGTCACCCGTGCCAAATCCGGTCGTGCTCGGCGTGGGTCGACAGATACGCCCCGGGCTGGAAATGCGTGTCGTAGAACCCGAGGTCGATGTGTTGTGCCTGAAGGTAATTCATGATGTGCACGGTGGGTACGGTGCCGGGAAACTTGCCGAACGTATCGTCGATGTATTGCGCGGCGATGGTGAGCAAGGTGATGAACTGCTCGTCGTGCCCAGCCGCGGCCGAACGCACGGCCCGCGAATCCCGCCACGGCCCTGGGGTGTCCGGGTGAAAAGGCCCGCCGGGGCCGAATTTTCGGTCGGCGAAGGCGCGCACCGCAGCCGCGATGTCCGGGTAGTGCGGGCGGCTGTACGTTTCGAAAACGCCGTCCAGCCCCGTCGGATTGGGCAGTGCCCACCGTTCGTCGGTTTGGACGTTGAATCCCAGCGCGGGAACCTCCGGGTCGCCGGACGCGCCGAGGATGGTGAGCCGGTCGATACCGTCGAACGTCCAACCGCCCAGGCCCAGCGCCCCGAGTAGTAGGTGCCCGTTGTAGACGCTCGTCATCAACTCGGCGGTGGCTTCCGTGAGCGAGTACTGCTCGACGAAGGTCAGTGGGAAAGGGTCGTCGTCCCGGTGCGCCAGACCCGCGGCGGCCTCCTTCAATCCCGGGATCGGCCGGTTGTTGACGTCGTCATAGATCAGGTAGCCGTTCTGCAGGAAGAACGCCAGATTGGCCAAGAGATGTTGTGCGATGTCGGCGACCGGGATGACCAGCAGGGAGCCGGGGTGATTGGCGATCCACGTGTTGTGGCCTTCGAGGTACGGCTCCGACCGTGGAATGTGGATGCGATCGGTGGAGAGCTGGCGATAGGACGACGCCGTCGCGGCCAGCCAGTCGTCGATGTCGACCACGCCGTCGTTGACCGGCACTGTCGGTGCCGTGTCTCGGGACGACAGGAAGTAGGTGCCCGAGTCATCGGTGAAGAAGAACTCGACGATCTCGAAACCCGCGGCTGACGGGAACGTGCGACCTGATGCCGACCCGCTGTAGTTCGGGAACGCCGGTGCATATCCGGGATGGTGACTGATCCCGAAATGCCAGCCGGTTACACCGGTTACCGTCGCGAGGATCAGTGCGCGTTCGACCTCGTCGAGTGGTTCGACGTCGCGGCTACTGGTGTAGGCCAACGGTCCCGATGGGATGGAGCCGCCGACGGGGAAGCGCCGCGACCGCCTGCCCTGGATCGCGCTCAACAGCGGGAAGCTCGCCGCCGCGGCCAGCGCTTCGCGTTGCTGTGCGGTCAAACTCAAACGTGGCGAAGGTATTTGGGTCGTCATGGTCACCCCGACTCTAGGGCTCGCGGCGCATGTCGGCCCACAGTTCGGCGCACCACGATGCCAATTTTGGCGGCGATCGATCCGGTTGGGATCGAAGCCGCCCACTTTTATCCACAGAACGCGATTGATCCACAGGCCGCGCGTTGGGCGGCCTTTTGGCGCCGTTCCGGTCGGACGCGGTGCTTAACGTCGCGGGCATGGTCACTCAGACACCGGTCGATCGGGCGCAGCGCCGGCTGGCCGCGCAGCCCGGCGACGCGACGGACCCCGACGCAGAGCCCGACTCGAACGACGACACCTCGCTGTCGCGGTGGTTGCCCGACGCCATGCCTGGCAAGTCGGGGTGGCTCGCGACGGTGCGGGCCGACCCCGGGCGTGCGGGCGTCATCGCGCTCGCCGTGGTCGGCGTGGTCGCGGTCCTGGTGACCGTCATCGCAGTGCTCGGCGATGACAAGCCGCCGGTGACCGCGGCGAAACTGCCACCCGTACAGATGGTTTCGTCCTCCGTGCCTGGGACGCCCGCGCCCGCGGCCAAGACTGAGGACGTCGTGGTCAGTGTGGCGGGCCTGGTTCACAAGCCGGGGCTGGTGACGCTGCCCGCCGGCGCCCGCATCGCTGACGCCGTCACCGCAGCTGGGGGAGCGCTGGCGGGAGCCGACCTCGTCGGGCTGAACATGGCCCGCAAGGTGGCCGACGGGGAGCAGATTCTGGTCGGCATCACCGCGCCGTTGGGTTCGCCCGCGGTGATGCGTAGTTCGGCGGGCGCGACGTCGGGGCCACCGGAGAAGGTGCCGCCCGGCGACGGAAGAGGCAGTGGTGCACAAGGACCCGTTGATCTGAACACCGCGACGGAGGAGCAGCTCGACGGTCTGCCCGGCATCGGTCCGGTCATGGCGAAAGCGATTGTGGCGTGGCGTGGTGCCAACGGCCGGTTCGCGAGTGTCGACCAGTTGGGCGAGGTCGACGGCATCGGGCCGGGCCGGCTGGAGAAACTGCGTGCCCTGGTCAAGGTGTGACGGCCAGCCCCGCGCCGGATGTCCCCGGCATCGACCTGCGGCTGGTGCCGGCCGCCGTGACGTGCTGGACGGTGACGGCGGCCGGCGTGTGGTGGGGGCCGTGGGCGGCGCTGGCGGCGGTGGTTGTTGCGGTGGCGGGCACCGTGGGAGTCGGGCTGTGGATGGGCTCGGTGCGCTGGCCCGCGGTGCTCGCCGTGGCGGCGGTGGGTGCGGCATTCGCGATTGTCGCGACGGTGCGGGTACACGCGGTCGACACCCACCCTTTGGCGGCGCGGTTCGGCACGACGGTGACGGTGACCGTCACGCCGTCGGAGTCGCCGAAGACCATCCAGGGTGGCCGCCTCATGTTCGCGGCGTCGTTGCAGAGGCTTCAGGAGGCCGAATCATCCGGGCGGGTCATGGTTTTCGCGCCGGCCGTCGGGTATTCGGAGGTCGGCGTGGGCCGCCCGATGGCGTTCCGGGCCAGGGTCACCCGGCCGAAGCGGCGCGACCTGTCGGTGGCGGTGCTGGCCGCCGTGGGCGCGCCCCGGTTCGGGACAGCCTCGACCGGGCAGCGCGCGGCGGCACACGTGCGGGCCGAATTCGGCGAGGCCGCGCGACTGGCGTTGCCGCCCGATCAGGCCGCGATGCTCCCTGGTCTGGTGCTCGGTGACGTGTCGGCGGTCGAGTCGGACACGACGGCCGCGTTCCGCCGGGCGGGGTTGACGCACTTGACGGCGGTCTCGGGCGCGAATGTGACCATCGTGTGCGGCGCGGTGCTCCTCAGCGCGGCGTTGGTGGGTCCGCGGATGGCAGTGGCGCTGGCCGCGGTCACGCTGTTCGCGTTCGTCGTCATCGTGCAACCTTCGCCGAGCGTATTACGGGCCGCGGCAATGGGTTCGGTGATGTTGCTGGGCATGCTGGTGCATCGGCGGCGGCAGGCGATCCCCGCGTTGTCGGCCAGCGTGCTGGTGCTCATGGTGCTCTCGCCGGCGCTCGCGGTGGACGCGGGCTTCGCGCTGTCCGTGGTGGCGACGGCGGGCCTCGTGGTCATCGCGCCGGGATGGTCGCGCCGACTGGTGGGCCGCGGTTGGCCGAAGCCGCTCGCCGACGCCGTGTGCGTCGCCGTTGCCGCACAACTCGTGACGGCGCCGTTGGTAGCGGCGATCTCGGGTAGCCTCAGTCTGGTCGCGGTGGCGGCCAATCTCCTTGTCGCCCCGGTTATTCCACCCATCACGATCCTCGGCACCGCGGCTGCGGCGGTGGCGTGGTGCTGGCCGGCCGCGGCGCAACTGTTGATCCGGTTCACCGGACCCGAACTGTGGTGGTTGTTGCATGTCGCGCGGCGGAGTGCCGCGGTTCCGGGCGCGGCGGTGAGTGTCCCGTCAGGTTGGGGCGGCGCGCTGCTGCTCGGCGCGACGACAGTGGGCGGCGCGCTGCTGCTGGCCGCGTGGCGCCGGCGACGGGGAAATGCGATCCGGCCATGAACTGGCGCGTCGCGTAGCAGAATTATTGACGTGGATGACGATCCGGCCGGGTCCGTGGCAGCGGCAGTTGCGGCGCTCGAAGCGGCGGGCGTCGGGACCCTGATCGGCACCGTGGTCAATGCCGCAGGCCTGACACAGGTCAAGGTGGTTCCGCTGAACCGGGTGGCGGTTTTCGCCGAGCATGGGTTGGGTACCAGCCCGACGTGGCACGTCTTCGCCATCGACCAGGCCGGCATCGTGGTGAGCGATGAGATCGGTGTGGTCGGGGACCGGCTGGTCCGTGTTGACCTGACGGGGCGGGCCCTCTTGGGGGACGGCCTCGCCTGGGCGCCAGGTGCGTTCTTCACCCAGGACGGCAACGCGGACCCGTACTGCGGTCGCGCTGTGCTGCAACGGGTTACGCAGCGATTGGCCGCGGCCGGGCTGACGGCCGTGGTCGGGCACGAGGTGGAGTTCGTGCTCGTCGGCTCCGACGGCGCGCAGCTGCCGGCCAACCTGTGGGCGCAGTATGGGCTGGCCGGCGTGCTCGAATTCGAGGGTTTCGTCCGGGACGTGATGGACGCGGCCGCCGCCGCAGGGTTGTCGATCGAACAGTTCCATCCCGAGTACGGAGCCAACCAATTCGAATTCTCGCTGTTGCCCCGCGATCCGGTGGCCGCCGCGGACCAGCTGGTGCTCGCGCGCGTCATCATCAGCCGCGTCGCCCGCCGCCACGGCCTGCGCGTCAGCCTGTCTCCGGTGCCGTTCGCCGGCAGTGTGGGTTCCGGTGCACATCAACACTTTTCACTGAATCGTGACAGTGTGCCGGTGTTCTCCGGTGGCTCAGGGGAGCGCGGTATGACCGATGCCGGCGAGTCGGCCATAGCGGGGCTGCTAGCCGGTCTGCCTGACGCGCAGGGCGTGCTGTGTGGCTCGATCGTGTCCGGTCTGCGAATCCAGCCGGGAAGTTGGTCCGGCGCCACCGTCTGCTGGGGCACCGAGAACCGGGAGGCCGCCGTGCGCTTCGTCAGCGCCGAGTCCGGAAATCCGCATGGCGCCAACGTCGAGGTCAAGATCGTCGACCCGTCGGCCAATCCGTACCTGGCGTCGGCGACCATCCTCGGCCTGGCGCTCGACGGCATCACCCGCGAACTGCCGCTGCCGCCCGAGGTCACCGTCGACCCCGGGTCCCTGAAGCAAGCCCAGCGCGAGCACGCCGGCGTGGTGACGCTGCCGGCGAAGCAGCCCGAGGTGCTCGATGCGCTGCGGCACAGCGCCGTGGTCCGCGACATCCTCGGGGACGCGCCGATCGACGCCGTGCTGGGTGTGCGCGGCTACGAACAGCAGAACTACGGCGGCCTGTCCGACACCGAACTGGCCGAGAAGTTCCGGCTGGCGTGGAGTGTGTGAGGGTTCAGTTGTCCAACGGCCCGGTGAGGAAGTCGTCCAGCGCTTCACCGAACGGCGCGATTTCGAAGTCAGGTTCGTAGTAGGTGATTGCTTGTCCTGCTGGGAGATCCGGAGAGACATACAGGGCAGTTTCGTCATTGACGCCGGTGAGGAATATCAAGCGTTGGGTGCCGGGGAACGGCACGTCTTCGAACCATTCGATGATCTCGTTGGTGTCGGGCGGCTGAAACCAGCGGGCTGCGAGTGTGACCATGCCAGACGGCGAAACCAATCCGTTGGACTCGCCGTCGAATGTGGCGTAGCCGGCGTGAACCTGGCGTAGGAATGTTTGTACCGGCGTGGGGAGGGTTGCGAAGAAGGGGGGTTCGATGTCTCCGAAGGTGCGAGGATCGTCACCCGCCCATACACGTAGTTCTCCTTCGTCGGTGCGCAGGACGTAGTCGAGAGAGGGTGCGCTGTAGTACCTGTGCTTGGCCACTCGCACGTCGACGAGCGCAGTCTGCAGCGAGTGCGCATAGCGCGGGATTAATGCGAGGAAGTCCGCGTTCCACAATTCCAGGGCCGCGTGTTTCCGTTCGTCGGGGTCAGTAGATTCGGCCACGGGCCACCAGGCTTCGGGAATGAGCTGCCGCGTCGTTGCCCCTGGTTCAAGAATCCGAACCTCGCTCAATTGCCAGTCCGCGACTGCGGCAATGAGAGTTTCCTCATCGATGCCAGTCATGGTCCCCTCCCTGGCATCACCAATCGCGCATTGCAACCCTAACCCGGTATTCGCAACCCGCACTGCGCTGATTGTCTGCCCGCCATGAAACGATCAACGGGTGAGTGGATCGACCGAGGCGTTGCATCTGGTGTTGGGCGACGAGGAACTGCTGGTCGAGCGGGCGGTGGCGGACGTACTGCGGAACGCGCGCAAGCAGGCCGGCAACGACAACGTGCCGGTCGACCGGCTGCGGGCCGGTGACGTGTCCACCAGCGAGCTCGCCGAGCTGCTGAGCCCGTCGCTGTTCGCCGAGGAACGTGTGGTGGTCCTCGAGTCTGCCGCCGAAGCCGGCAAGGACGCCGTCGCCCTCATCGCCGACGCGGCAGCCGACCTGCCGGGCGGCACCATGCTCGTCGTCGTGCACTCCGGTGGTGGCCGCGCGAAGGCGCTGGCCGATCAGCTGAAAAAGCTTGGCGCCGAGGTACATCCGTGCGCGAAGATCACCAAGGCCGCCGAGCGCGCCGACTTCGTGCGCAAGGAATTCCGGTCGTTGAAGGTGAAGGTCGGTGACGACGCCATCAATGCCGTGCTCGACTCGGTCGGATCGGACATCCGCGAACTGGCGGCGGCGTGCTCGCAGCTGGTGGCCGACACGGGCGGTCAGATCGATGCGGCGGCGGTACGGCGCTACCACTCCGGTAAGGCGGAGGTGAACGGGTTCGACATCGCGGACAAGGCGGTTTCGGGCGATGTCAGTGGTGTCGCCGAGGCGTTGCGCTGGGCGATGGCCGGCGGCGTGCCGCACGTGGTGCTGGCCGATGCGCTGGCCGAGGCCGTGCACTCGATTGCGCGGGTCGGCGGTCAGTCCGGTGACCCCTACCGGTTGGCGGGGGAGTTGGGGATGCCGCCGTGGCGCGTGCAGAAGGCGCAGAAGCAGGCGCGGCGCTGGAACCGGGACACCGTGGCCGAGGCACTGCGGGTGGTGGCGGCGCTGAACGCCGACGTCAAGGGTGTGGCGGCCAACGCCGACTACGCGCTGGAGTCGGCGGTGCGGCGCGTCGCCGAGTTGGCCGACAGCTAGTCCGGACACAACAAAACCGCGGCCCGGTGAACGGGCCGCGGTTTCGCGAAAGCTACCGGCTCAGATCAGAGCTTGTTGAAGGCCAGGGTCAGCGCCGACTTCTTGTTGGCGGCCTGGTTCTTGTGGATGACACCCTTGGTGGCGGCCTTGTCCAGCTTGCGGTTGGTGGCGACGAGCAGCTCGCCGGCCTTTTCCTTCTCGCCCGCCTCGACGGCCTCACGGAAACCGCGGATGGCCGTACGCAGCGCCGACTTCACCGACTGGTTGCGCAGACGTGCACGCTCGTTGGTGCGGATGCGCTTTTCCTGCGACTTGATGTTGGCCACGCGTGTCGTTCCTTCTAAATCTCAATTTGGGCATGCACGGGGACGAGCATGCTCGGTCTTAAGTCTGCGCTCTTCGCCCGTCAACGGGCAGCGACTGTTCAGGTTACCAGCGTCCATGCGAAAACCCCAAAGCGCGGCATGCGCGCACTGGCCGGCGACGACCCCGAGCATATCCGTGAATGCCAAGTTGCCCTGCCGAAACTGCCAGGTTGATGCAGCATGTCTGCCATGAGCCCACGGACATCGCACAGTGGTCCCGCGCGGACGCGGCCGACCTCCCCAGGGAATCGCTACGACGGTGTGTTCGACGGCTACGACGACGTCGACAGTTATGCCGCCGCGTACGACGAGATGTTCGACGCCCAGGGTGCCGTCCGGGGTCTCTACAAGGGCGTCTTCGCCGAATTGGCGCCATCGGACACGTCCGAGCTGGCAGCCCGGTCGGAAGCGCTCGGCCGCGCGTTCACCGACCAGGGCATCACATTCTCGCTGTCCGGTCAGGAGCGGCCGTTTCCGCTGGACCTGGTGCCCAGGGTCATCTCGGCCGCCGAGTGGTCGAAGCTGGAAAAGGGCATCAAGCAGCGGGTCAAGGCGCTCGAGATGTACCTCGACGACGTCTACGGCGACCAGGAAATCCTGCGCGACGGGGTCATCCCGCGCCGGCTGGTGACCTCGTGCGAGCACTTCCACCGCGAGGCCGCCGGGATCGTCCCGCCCAACGGCGTCCGCATCCACGTCGCGGGCATCGACCTGATCCGGGACGACAAGGGCGACTTCCGGGTGCTCGAGGACAACCTGCGCTCGCCGTCGGGGGTGTCCTACGTGATGGAGAACCGGCGCACCATGGCCCGCGTCTTCCCCAACCTCTTCGCGACGCACCGGGTGCGGGCGGTCGGTGACTACTCGTCGCACCTGCTGCGGGCGCTGCGCAACGCGGCGGCGTCGAACGAAGCGGACCCGACTGTGGTGGTCCTCACCCCGGGCGTCTACAACTCGGCCTACTTCGAGCACTCGCTGCTGGCCCGGCAGATGGGCGTCGAGCTGGTCGAGGGCCGTGATCTGTTCTGTCGCGACAACGTCGTCTACATGCGGACCACCGAAGGCGAGCGCCAGGTGGACGTCATCTACCGCCGCATCGACGACATGTTCCTCGACCCCATGCAGTTCCGGCCCGACACGGTGCTCGGCGTCGCCGGGCTGCTCAACGCGGCCCGCGCGGGCAACGTCGTCATCTCCAGCGCCGTGGGCAACGGTGTCGGCGACGACAAGCTCGTCTACACCTACGTGCCGACCATCATCGAGTACTACCTGGGCGAGAAGCCTCTGCTGGCGAACGTCGACACCTACCGCTGTTGGCTCGAGGACGAATGCGAGGAAGTGCTCGACCGCATCCGCGAGCTGGTGATCAAGCCCGTCGAGGGCTCGGGCGGCTACGGCATCGTCTTCGGACCGGACGCCTCCGAGAAGGAGATCGCCGCGATCTCGAAGAAGGTCCGCGCCGACCCGCGCGGGTGGATCGCCCAGCCCGTCGTGCAGCTGTCGACGGTGCCGACGCGCATCGGCGACAAGCTGGCACCCCGGCACGTCGATCTGCGGCCCTTCGCGGTCAACGACGGTGACGACGTCTGGGTGCTGCCCGGCGGCCTGACCCGCGTCGCCCTGCCGGAGGGCTCGCTGGTCGTCAACTCCAGCCAAGGTGGCGGCTCGAAGGACACCTGGGTGCTGGCGTCGCGGGCGTCGACCGCCACCCACGAGCTCGGCGCCGCCGAAGTCGTCCGCTCCCTGCCGTCCGCCGGCCAGGCCGCCGACGAGGGACCCCCACAGCAGGCCGTCCAGACTGCCCATCAACAGCAGCAGCAACAGCAACAGGCGGTGATGTACTGATGTTGGCGCGCAACGCGGAATCGCTGTACTGGATCGGCCGCTACGTCGAGCGGGCCGACGACACCGCCCGCATCCTGGACGTCACCGTGCACCAGCTGTTGGAGGACTCGAGCGTCGACCCCGACCTGGCGTCGCGAACGTTGTTGCGGGTCCTCGGGATCGAGCCGCCGGCGGCACCGCTGGACATGTGGTCGCTGACCGACCTCGTCGCGTTCGGCCGCGGTGACGCGCAGAACTCGATCGTCGAGTCGATCTCGGCGGCGCGTGAAAACGCCCGCGGCGCACGCGAAGTCACGTCCACCGAGATGTGGGAGTGCCTCAACACCACCTACAACGCCCTCGCCGAGCGGGAGCGGGCCGCCAGAAGGCTTGGGCCGCACGAGTTCCTGAGCTTCGTGGAAGGGCGCGCCGCGATGTTCGCGGGCCTGGCCGACTCGACGCTGTCGCGCGACGACGGCTACCGCTTCATGATGCTGGGCCGGGCGATCGAGCGTGTCGACATGACCGTGCGCCTGCTGCTGGCCCGCGTCGGTGACAGTGCGTCGTCGCCGGCGTGGGTGACGGTGCTGCGCTCGGCCGGTGCCCACGACACCTACCTGCGGACCTACCGCGGCGTGCTCGATGCCGGCCGGGTCGTCGAATTCATGTTGCTGGACAGGCTGTTTCCGCGGTCGGTGTTCTATTCGCTGCGATTGGCCGAGCGGCATCTGGACGAACTGCACAACCGGCCGCATGACCGGATCGGTGCCACCGGCGAGGCGCAGCGCCTGCTCGGCCGGGCGCGCAGCGAATTGGAGTTCCTGCAGCCGGGCCTGCTGCTGGACTCCCTGGAGGATCGCCTGGCGGGTCTGCAACGCAGCTGCCGGGAAATCGGAGAAGCATTGGCGCTGGAGTACTTTCACGCGGCGCCGTGGGTCGCATGGACGGACGCGGGCCACCCGGTATCGGTTATCGAAGAAGGTGAAATCTGATATGTGGCGGCTCAGAGTTGTCCATGCCACCGGGTATGCCTACAAGTCGGCGGTGACGGCGTCGTTCAACGAGGCCCGTCTGACGCCGCGCTCGGACTCGCGGCAGAACGTCGTCCTCAATCGCGTCGAGACCACGCCGGCCACCCGCTCGTACCGGTACATCGACTACTGGGGCACCGCGGTGACGGCCTTCGATCTGCACGCACCGCACACCGAGTTGGAGGTGACGTCGTCCTCGGTCGTCGAGACCGACAAGGGCGAAATGCCCGCGGAACTCGTCACGTGGGACGACCTGGCAGGCGCCGGCGTGCGCGACCGGTTCGACGAGCTGCTCGTCCCGACCCGGTACACGCCGGTCAGCAAGCGGCTGCAGCGCGTCGGCCAGCGGATCATGAAGTACTACGACCCGCAGGAGGCCGTGATCGCCGCGGCGAACTGGGTCAACACCGAATTGGACTACGTGCCGGGCACCACGGGTGTGCACTCGTCCGGACTGGACGCGCTGCGTGAGGGCAAGGGCGTCTGTCAGGACTTCGCGCACCTGACGTTGATCCTGCTGCGCGGCATGGGGATTCCGGCCCGCTATGTGTCCGGTTACCTGCATCCGCAGCGCCGGGCGGAGGTCGGCGACACCATCGAAGGCCAGAGCCACGCGTGGGTGCAGGCCTGGACCGGCGGCTGGTGGGACTACGACCCGACCAACGACGTCGAGATCAACGAGCAGTACGTGACCGTCGCGGTGGGGCGGGACTATGCGGACGTCACCCCGCTGAAGGGCATCTACTCGGGCGAGGGTTCCACCGACCTGGACGTCGTCGTGGAAATCACCCGGCTCGCTTGACTTTCGCCGCGCACTCTCAGTCGCCGACTACCATGGATGTGAGGTGGATCACGATCGGAGGCGGGCGATGCGGATCGCGGACGTACTGAGCAACAAGGGTGCCGCGGTAGCGACCATCGCCCCGGAGACCACGGTGTCGCAACTCCTGGCCAGCCTCGCGGCGTTGAACATCGGTGCCATGGTGGTCGTCGGGGACGACGGATTGGCCGGCATCGTGTCCGAGCGCGACGTCGTGCGCGAGCTGCACAAGCGCGGCGGCGGCCTACTGGGCCAGCCGGTTTCGGAGATCATGACGACGGTCCTGGCGACGTGCACGCCGCGCGACACCGTCGACCACCTGGTGGTGCTGATGACGCAGAACCGGGTGCGGCACGTGCCCGTCCTCGACGACGGCCGGCTGGCCGGCATCGTCAGCATCGGCGACGTCGTCAAGACGCGGATGGAAGAGCTCGAGACCGAGCAGCAGCACCTGCAGGACTACATCACCCAGGGCGGCTGACTTTCCCGTCGCCACTTCCCGCGAGCGGCCGTGTCTGCACGGCGACACGCCGAGTTCGGCGGGCAATTCGGGGGCGCTCACCGGCGGCGAGCGGGCGTGAATTGTCGGCGACGCCTGCACCGGCGGGGCGATTCACGGCAAGCTGGCGGCATGCGTGAAATCCAGACCCGGGCGGCCACCCGTTCCGACATCGGCGGCTTGTCGCACACCCTTGCCCGCGCATTCGCCGACGACCCGGTGATGACGTGGATGCTGCCCGACGATGGGCTGCGCCGACGCCGGCTGCCACGCCTGTTCACGGCGCTCACCAAGTACCAGCACTTGGGCCACGGCGGCGTCGAGGTGGCCTTGTCGGGGGACGGCATCGGCGCGGCGGCGTTGTGGGATCCCCCGGGCAAGTGGCAGCAGACGCGCGGCGCCGAGCTGCGGGCCGTGCCCATGATGCTGCTGACGTTCGGCACCGCGGTGCTGCGCGGCCAGGCGGCCGCGGAGCTGATGAAGAAGCACCACCCGGAGGAGCCGCATTGGTACCTCGCGGTGATCGGCAGCGACCCGACGGTGCGCGGCGGCGGGTACGGGCAGGCCCTCATGCGGTCCCGGCTGGACCGCGTCGACGCCGAACATGCCCCGGCCTATCTGGAATCGAGCAACCCGGTGAACGTGCCGTACTACGAGCGGTTCGGGTTCGAGGTCACGGGCGAGATGACGCTGCCGAACGGTGGGCCGAGCCTGATTCCGATGTGGCGTCCGGCGCGCTGAGCCCGCTCAACGCGCGGTCAACGCACGCTCGACGGGCACGAGCGGCCCCTGATTGCACGCCAAAAGCGGCGTGTCGCCGTACAAACACGGCCGCTCGCGGAAAGGAGGCTAGCGGGAGAGGGGTGGCTCGCGGGAAGGGGGCTCGGGGCTAGCGCCAGGAGTAACTGGCGCGGAGGCGGGCGGCGATGATCTCGAACTTCTCGCGGTCGAGGATCGCGCCTTCGCGGCGGATGCCTTCCTCGGGCACGTCGAGCACGCGGTCGAGGCGCACCCAGCTGGCGCGACCTTCGTAGTCCCAGCTGCCTGATCCGATGCCCACCCAGTCGGCGTCGCCCTGGTGGCGGTCCTGGCTGGACAGCATCAGCCCCAGCAAGGTGCTGCGGTCGCGGCCCACGACCAGCACCGGGCGGTCCTTGCCGCGCGTCGGGTCGTCTTCGTAGACGACCCAGGTCCAGACGATCTCGCCCGGGTCGGCCTGGCCGTCCAGGTCGGGGGAGTAGACGATACGACGGGCGCGGTGCGCCGTGGGGACGATGGTCTCGGTGATCGGGCGCCCGGCGGTGATGGCCGCCTGCGTTTCCGTCGGGACGGCGCCGAGCGCCGTCAGGCCCACCTCGATGCCGAACCGGATGCCCTGCTGAATGGTCCGGGACAGTCCGTCAGGCTGCTGCAAGGTGCGGATGAGTTTGGGCGCCTCGTTGAACACCAGTTGTTCCGCCAGACGCTGGAACGTCCTCCACTGCGACGCCATGGCATCGAGCATAGGGGAGTTTCCGGGCCGCGATTTAGTCGCCGGGGTCCTCGCTAGATACCCTGGTAGCCGCGCGTGATACGCGCAGACCCATCGTCACCAGGAGATTCCCATCAGCAGTTTCGCCGACAAGACGTTCACTGCGCCGGCGCAGATTCGGAACTTCTGCATCATCGCCCATATCGACCACGGCAAGTCCACCCTGGCCGACCGCATGCTGCAGCTCACCGGCGTCGTCGACGACCGGTCGATGCGCGCGCAGTACCTGGACCGCATGGACATCGAGCGTGAGCGCGGCATCACGATCAAGGCGCAGAACGTCCGGTTGCCCTGGAAGGTCGGTGACGAGGAGTTCGTCCTGCACCTGATCGACACCCCGGGCCACGTCGACTTCACCTACGAGGTGTCGCGCGCGCTGGAGGCCTGTGAGGGCGCCGTGCTGCTCGTCGACGCCGCGCAGGGCATCGAGGCGCAGACCCTGGCCAACCTGTACCTGGCGCTGGACCGCGACCTGACGATCATCCCGGTGCTCAACAAGATCGACCTGCCGGCCGCCGACCCGGACCGCTACGCGGGTGAGATCGCGCACATCATCGGCTGTGAGCCGTCCGACGTGCTGCGGGTGTCGGGCAAGACGGGTGAGGGCGTCAAGGAGCTGCTCGACGCCGTCGTCAGGCAGATCCCGGCACCGACCGGCGATCCGGACGCGCCGACCCGCGCCATGATCTTCGACTCGGTCTACGACATCTACCGCGGCGTGGTGACCTACGTCCGGGTGGTGGACGGCAAGATCGTCCCGCGCGAGAAGATCGCGATGATGTCGACCGGTGCGACGCACGAACTGCTCGAGGTCGGCATCGTGTCGCCCGAGCCCAAGGCCTCCGAGGGTCTCGGCGTCGGCGAGGTGGGTTACCTCATCACCGGCGTGAAGGACGTCCGTCAGTCCAAGGTCGGTGACACGGTGACGACGGCCCGCAAGGGCGCCACCGACGCGTTGACGGGCTACCGCGAGCCCAAGCCGATGGTCTACTCGGGCCTGTACCCCGTCGACGGGTCGGACTACCCGAACCTGCGCGACGCCCTCGACAAGCTCCAGCTCAACGACGCGGCTCTGACCTACGAGCCGGAAACCTCTGTGGCCCTTGGCTTCGGCTTCCGCTGCGGCTTCCTGGGTCTGCTGCACATGGAGATCACCCGCGAGCGCCTCGAGCGCGAGTTCAACCTGGACCTGATCTCCACGTCGCCCAACGTGGTCTACCGGGTGATCAAGGACGACAACACCGAGATGGTCGTCACCAACCCGTCGGACTGGCCGGAAGGCAAGGTGCGCAGCGTCTTCGAGCCCGTCGTGAAGACGACGGTGATCGCGCCCAGCGAGTTCATCGGCACCATCATGGAGCTCTGTCAGTCCCGCCGCGGTGAACTGCAGGGCATGGACTACCTGTCCCCGGAGCGCGTCGAGCTGCGCTACACCATGCCGCTCGGCGAGATCATCTTCGACTTCTTCGACTCGCTGAAGTCCCGCACGCGCGGCTACGCGTCGCTGGACTACGAGGAGGCCGGCGAACAGGAGGCCGATCTGGTGAAGGTCGACATCCTGCTGCAGGGCGAGGCCGTCGACGCGTTCAGCGCCATCGTGCACAAGGATTCGGCGTCGGCGTACGGCAACAAGATGACGACCAAGCTCAAGGAGCTGATCCCGCGTCAGCAGTTCGAGGTCCCGGTGCAGGCCGCGATCGGCTCGAGAATCATTGCGCGCGAGAACATCCGGGCCATCCGCAAGGACGTGCTCTCCAAGTGCTACGGCGGTGACATCACCCGTAAGCGCAAGCTGCTCGAGAAGCAGAAGGAGGGCAAGAAGCGCATGAAAACCATTGGCCGGGTTGAGGTTCCGCAGGAGGCCTTCGTGGCCGCGCTGTCGACCGACGCGACGAGCGACAAGCCCAAGAAGTAGGGATTTGTGCACGATTTTCCGCGGTCACCGCGGAAAATCGTGCACAAATCGCTGGTTACGCCGCGTGATGCGGGCGTGCTGAGTGGTGGTGCGGGTGCAGCCCGGGGATCATCATGGGCACCTCGTCGCGGTAACTCGCGTACGAGTCGCCGAGGCTCGCCACCAGGTCATGCTCCTCGAGCTGGATCGCGATCAGGATGTATCCGGTGGTGGCGAGCGAGAACATCAGATGCCCCGCCGTCATCGTCGGGGTGGCCCAGAAGGCGATGAGGAAACCCACCATGATCGGGTGCCGCACCACGCGGTAGAACAGCGTGGTCCGGAAAGGCAAGTCGCGGTAGGGCTCTCCACGCCATGCCAGATACACCTGGCGCAGCCCGAACAGATCGAAATGGCTGATCATGAACGTCGAGACCAGCACGATCGCCCAGCCCGCCCAGAACAGGGTGAGCAGCACGTACCGCCCGGCCGGCGCGCTGACGTGCCAGACGACCTGCGGCATGGTCCGCCACTGCCAGAAGAGCAGACCCAACAGCAGACTCGACATCAGCACATAGGTGCTGCGTTCGACGGACGATGCGACGACGCGGGTCCACCGCTGCTTGAACGCCGGACGCGCCATGACGCTGTGCTGCATCGCGAACAGGCTGAGCAGGATCAGGTTGACGATCACGGCCTGCGCGATCGGCGCGCTGATTCCGTGGTCGACGGTGCGCGGCACCACCAGGTTGCCCACGAAGCCGATGGCGTAGAGGAACGAGGCCAGGAACACCGCGTAACACAGCACGCCATAGCCAAGTGTCAGATAGCGCTTCATCCTGTCCTCCGATTCTCGGAATGGTCCGGTGACGCCGTCCGCACCGGTCGACTTGCGCGCAGCGGGGGCCGGGCCCCTAGACGCGGCCTGGATGTCGGGAACGATTGGTGCGGAACAGCGCAACTGCGTCGACCACAACGACGGAGGAGGGGCCGGCCGACAACCGGTCCATGACGTCATACCTGGCGCCGTAGCCCCTGGTCACTCTTTCAATATATTCCTGGCCCAGCAGCCGCGAAAACCCCAATTTCGGACGAAATTGGGGTCTTCACGACTCCTCGGCAAGAGGCGCCAGCGCGCGAAGGGGCCGTTACGGACTGCCCTCGGCGATCCGGCGGACGGCGTCGATGAACACGTCGATCTCCTCGAACGTGTTGTAGAACGCGAACGACGGACGCACCGTCGCCTCGAGTCCCAGGCGCCGCAGGATGGGCTGGGCACAGTGATGCCCGGCCCGCACCGCGATGCCTTCGGCGTTGAGTGCCTTGCCGACTTCGAGTGGTTCGTGCCCGGCCAACACGAAGGACAGCACGCTGGCCTTCTCGTCGGCCGTGCCCACGAGGCGTACTCCCGGAATGGCCGCCAACAGCGGCGTGGCGTACTCCAGGAGAGCGTGTTCGTAGGCCGCAATCCGTTCGATACCAATGCGTTCCACGTACCGGATGGCCTCGCCCAGCCCGACGGCATCGGCGATGTTGCCGGTCCCTGCCTCGAACTTGTTCGGTGGTCCCTGGAACACCGAGCGTTCCAGCGTCACGTCGGCGATCATGTTGCCGCCGCCCTGCCACGGCGGGGTTTCGGCCAGTACGTCCTCGCGCCCGTACAGCACGCCGATGCCCGTCGGCCCGTAGAGCTTGTGCCCGGAGAACACGAAGAAGTCCGCACCGAGTCCGGCCACGTCGATCGGGATGTGCGGGACGGACTGCGCCCCGTCGATGAGCACCCGGGCGCCGTAGCGGTGGCCCAGTTCGACGATGGTCTCGACCGGCGTCACGGTACCCAGCGCATTCGAAACCTGCGTGGCCGCAACCAGTTTGGTCCGCGGCCCCAACAGGTCCTCGAACTCGCCGAGCAGCAGGTTGCCGGCGTCGTCGACCGGGGCGACCTTGATGACCGCGCCCGTCTGCTGCGCGATCAGTTGCCACGGAACGATATTGGCGTGGTGCTCCAGGTGGGTGATGACGATCTCGTCACCCGGTCCCAGGTGCTTGCCACCCCACGAGTAGGCCACCAGGTTGATGGCCTCGGTGGTGCCGCGGACGAAGATGATCTCCTCGGTCTTCGACGCGCCGATGAACCGCCGCACCGCTTCGCGGGCGTCCTCGTAGGCATCCGTGGCTCGCGCCGCCAGCTCATGGGCGGCCCGGTGGATGTTCGAGTTCTCGTGGGCGTAGAAGTACGACAGTCGGTCGATGACCGACTGCGGTTTCTGCGTCGTGGCCGCGTTGTCGAACCAGATCAGCGGCTTGCCGTTGACCGTCTCCTTGAGGATCGGGAAATCGGCTCTGATCGCGTGGACATCGAAGACCTCGTGATCGTCGGGCACCACCGGAACCGGTTCGGCAGCAACGGATTCCGTCGGCGACTGCAGGAAGTAGTAACTCCCGGCATCCTCGGACGGTGCCGGGGCACCGGACCACCCGAGATTCGGAACGGACGGAACCGTCCCGGGCCACGTCGGAGCCGATCCACGGGGCGCGACGGGAGCGCTCGGCGTCCCCGCCAACACCCCCGGCACCGTCGGGACCAGACCCGTCGGCACCGCGAACGCTTCCAACCCACCGACGGGAGCAAGCGGGCTCGCCGCGTTGCCGCGCGGCGCCACCGGCGCGGTGCCCGGTGGAATGCCTTCCGGCCCAGGCGAAGTCGGGGCCGGCGCGAACAGCTCGGGCACCGACACGAGTTCGCCCGCAGTGCCCTGATGGGCCAGGCCGGCCGCAGTGGCGCCGGCGGATGCCGGAGCGGTGACGTCGGGCGCCACCCCGCGCGGTGCCACCTGAGTGGTCACCGGCGGGCTGTCCGGACCGGGCCGGAAACTGGTCGCGAACAGGTGGCTGGCCAGCGCCGACAGGTCGCTGTCACTCAGCGGCTGGTCCGGCCCTGGTCCCAGATCACTTGTACTCATGGAAGTGGTCCACCCCGACGTCCTCCAGGACCGCCAGCGCATCGTCGGTGAGCACCGCCAGCGACGAGTACAGGGTGACCAGGTACGACGCGATCGCCGACCGGTTGATGCCGGTGAAGCGCACCGACAGGCCCGGGGCCTGCTCGCCGACCAGTCCCGGCTGGAACAGGCCGACCACGCCCTGCCGCTCCTCGCCGGTGCGGACCAGGACGAACTTGGTCTTCCCGTCCACGACCGGCACCTTGTCCGACGGGATGATCGGGATGCCGCGCCAGGTGATGAACTGCGCGCCGAACAGGCTGACCACTGGTGGCGGCACGCCGCGACGGGTGGCCTCCCGGCCGAACGCCGCCACCCCGAGCGGGTTGGTCAGGAAGAACGCGGGGGTCTTCCACACCTTGGTGATCAGCGAGTCGAGGTCGTCCGGGGTCGGGGTCCCGCGCAGGGTCTGGATGGTCTGCTCCGGGGTGACCTGCGACAGCAACCCGTACTCGGGGTTGTTGATCAGCTCGGACTCCTGGCGCTCCTTGATGGTCTCGATGGTCAGCCGCAACTGCTGGGCGACCTGGTCGTGGGGGCTGGAGTAGAGGTCGGAGACCCGGGTGTGGATGTCGAGCAGCGTCGAGATGGACCGCAGTGTGTATTCGCGCGGGCTCGTCTCGTAGTCGACGTAGGTCTCGGGCAGCGGATCCTCGTTGCCCGAGCCCTGCTCGGCGTGGATGGCGACCTGCTCGGGGTTGACCACGCGGTTGACGCGGTAGATGCCCGCCTCGACCGGTACCCAGCTCAGCAGGTGCAGCAGGAAGCGCGGGGTGATGGTCGACAGTTGCGGAACTGTCTTGGTGGCATTGGCAAGCTGCCTTGCGGCGAGATCGCCGAGGGCCTGCGACTCGTTCTGCGCAGACGTCATGGGGCTACCTCCGACGGGTCGTGGTGGGGATGCGGCGGCCACGATACGGCTTCGCGGGGGTCTGCACAGGGTTAGCGCGCATCGTGGTTGAAACCCGTCCGACCTCGGACCGCTGTGATGAATTCGGCCGTGGCTTTTCTGTGCGGGTGCCGTATGGTAGGCGGCATGACCCACGACGGATCGCTGCGCATGCCCATGCGGCGCTGCTTCGTCGTGCCGTGTTGTTGTTGTTGATTTTCTGACGCCGGCCCTTTCGCGTTCAGCCCGCCCATCTTCTGGCGGAGCACCTAAACGCGCTGTTCACAGCCTCCAGAAAGCAACACAGCAATGCCCTCCTCTCTGCTCGCCCCCACCGGTACCTCCGTCGCGGTCCGCCGGACCGTGCGCCGCGACGCCGAGATCACCCGGATGACCCGCTACCGCGGTGGCACGTACTCGCCGACCGTCGACACCGTGGTGTTCGCCGACGGGACGACCGCGCGCACCGACCTGATCCGGCTGAACCCGAACATCGACGCGTACTCGCTGGACTTCCTCGGCGTGGCCCCCACCCGGCCGTCGCAGTACCGGCCCGCGAACTGGTCGGCGGTCCCCAACGTGGCGGCGCGCGCCTTCGAGGCCGAGGTGGACTGGATCATCCGCAACTCGTACCCCACGCTGGGCACCGTCGAGTTGAGCCGGCGGGTACGCGGAGCCGGCCACCTCAGCGGTGACGCGCACCTGGCCGAGCACGAGGCCATCGCCGCGACGCAGGCTGCGATCTGGCATTTCACCAACGGCCTGCGCCTGGACAACCGTCCCCTCAACGTGCCGGTCGCGGTCACGCGGGAGCCGGATGCCATCACCTTCGAGTTCGACGGCGAGCCCCAATTGGGCAGCTACACGGTCGAACTGACGAGTGACGCCGCCGTCTCGCTGGTGCTGCAGAAATCGGTCGACGGGACGACATGGCGCGACGTCGCCGCGTCGGGGCTCAACGTCGCGGCGGGCTACGGGCGCCACCGCCGGGGCATCGGCGTCGGGGCCACCGCCTCGGACAGCCGCCCGGGCCGCCAGCACCGCGGGTACCGCTTCTACCGGCTGCAGGTGCTCGCCGACAGCGGGGCATTCGTCGACATCGAAGACGTGAGCTTCACCCTCGACGGATCCGGCAACTACCGCAACGCCGAACGTGTTGTCGCGCTGTACAACCACCTCGTAGCCGGGGCCGAGGCAGCCCGGAGCCTGACGGTGGTGCCCCGACTCATCGCCGACCGCGCGGTGGTGGCCGACGTCGTCGGTCCGTTCCGGTTCGAAGCCACCGACGCGGCCGCGCTGACCGCCGTCGGCGGAACGCTCGTCGACGCGGCGGGCGAGCCGATCACGGCCCCCGTGGTCCCCGGCAGCGACATCTACCTGCGTCCGCTGTCCGGCGCCCGTCGGGTGACCGTCACGGCGAGTGTGCCTGCGGCACAGAACGGTTTCGGCGGCCGCGTCATCACCGGGGTGGCGCACGACAGCAGCCTGACGCCCGTCGCCCTCGCGGTGCCGACGCCGACCGTCATCGACTTCGAGCTCACCTTCTGACCCGTGGGATTTGTGCACGATTTTCCGCGGCCACCGCGGAAAATCGTGCACAAATCACTGGTTACATCGGGGCGTTGGCGGGCTGGAACACCCCGCTGCTGTCGGCTTCCTCTTCGGCGCGGATGACGTGCACGACGGCGTTGATCAGCGCCAGGTGGGTGAACGCCTGCGGGAAGTTGCCCAGGTGCCGGCCGGTGCGCGGCTCGATCTCCTCGGCGTACAGGTGCAGCGGGCTGGCGAACGACAGCAGTTTCTCGCACAGGTGCCGGGCCCGGCTCACCTCGCCGATCTCGACCAGCGCCGACACCAGCCAGAACGAGCAGATGGTGAAAGTGCCTTCCTCACCGGACAATCCGTCGTCGGTCTCCTCAGTGCGGTAGCGCAGCACCAGACCTTCCTCGGTGAGCTCTTCGGCGATGGCCATCACCGTCGCGCGCACCCGGGGATCGTCGGCCGGCAGGAACCGGGTGAGGATCGCCAGCAGCAGTGAGGCATCGAGGGCGTCGTCGCCGTACCGCTGCGTCAGCACACCGCGCTTGTCGACACCGTGGGCCAGGACGTCGGCCTTGATCTCGTCGGCGATGGCGCGCCACTGCTGCGCGTAGGACTTTTCCCCTTGCAGCTCAGCGAGTTTCGACCCGCGATCCAACGCCACCCAGCACATGATCTTGCTGGAGGTGAAGTGCTGTGGTTCGCCGCGCACCTCCCAGATGCCGCGGTCGGGTTCCTTCCAGTGCTTGATCGCTTCTTCCACTTGGTTTTTCAGCACCGGCCAGAGCATCTCGGGAATCTGCTCGCGGGATTTGGCGTGCAGGTACACCGAGTCGAGCATGGTGCCCCAGATGTCGTGCTGCATCTGGTTGTAGGCGCCGTTGCCGATCCGGACCGGCCGCGAGTAGTCGTAGCCGGACAGGTGATGCAGTTCCTCTTCGACGAGGCTGCGTTCGCCGCCGACGCCGTACATCACCTGAAGGGGATGGCGCTCACCGTTGTTGGCGCCGCACACGTCGGCGATGAACGAGAAGAAGTCGTCGGCCTCGCGGTCCAGACCCAGGGTGTACAGGCCCCACAGCGCGAACGTGGAGTCCCGGATCCACGAGTACCGGTAGTCCCAGTTCCGTTCGCCGTGCGGCGTTTCCGGCAGCGAGGTGGTGCTCGCGGCCAGCAGGGCGCCGGTCGGGGAGTACGTCAGGCCCTTGAGCGTCAGCGCGCTGCGCTGCAGGTACGACCGCCACGGGTGGTCGGGGAAGTCGCCGACGTTGATCCATTGCCGCCACGCCTCGCTGGTCTTCCACATCTTGTCCGAGGCCTCGTCGAAGGTCTGCGGCGCCGGGTGCTTGGACCACGAGAGCGCCACGAAAACCTTGTCGCCCTCGGTGAGCCGGGTCCGGGCCCGCGCCTCGTGGCCCTCCAGGCCGATCCGCAGGTTGGTGGTGAGCCGCAGCGTCGGGTGCGCCTCGGGGTTCTTGCCGGCGCGCGCGATCGCCTCGCCGTAGGCCGCGGCCGAGTACTCCCACGTCGCGCTCTCGCGGTGGTAGTCGAACGACGGCTCACAGCTCATGACGAACTCGACGGTGCCGCTAACACAGCGGACGGTGCGCAGCAGGATGTGCTCGGCGTCCCAGTCCATCGGGGTGCGACGGTGTGTGCGGGAACGGGTTTCGATGTCGTGCCACGGTCCCATCACCAGGGCGTCGCGCACGATGGCCCAGCCCGTGTGCGTCTGCCACGTGGTCTCCAGGATCAACGAGCCCGGCAGGTACCGCCGCGCCGACGGCACCGTCACGCCGTAGGGCGCCAAGCGGAAGTGGCCGGCACCGCGGTCCAGGATCGAACCGAAGACGCTGGGGGAGTCCGGACGGGGCACACACATCCACTCCACGGAGCCCGCAGACGAGATCAGGCAGGTGTTCTCGCAGTCGGACAGGAAGGCGTAATCCGCGATGGGCGGGAACGGCGTGCGGACCGCCGTGGAGATCGCACCGCCCGTCAGATCATCGCCCGCGGCGGCGAGGTGGGGAATCCCGTGGCCGTTCGCCAGGATGTGGCCTGGGTCGCTGGATTGGCCCGACTTGTCCGTTTGTGGCAGCACCATTCGCACATCATCGACTGCATCTGCGGTTGGCGTCCACCGAACGCCCTCGCGGGGGCCTGCCGGGTTCGGCCCAACGCGATTCGAAAGGGCGCACACCGTAGGGTGGGAATCGATGAACGGCATTCTGAATTGGTGGGACGGCGTCGAGCTGTGGCTGTCCGGACTGTCGTTCGTGGTGCAGACGATCATCGTGATGCCCGTGGTGCTGGGCCTCGCATATGGCCTGGCAGTGCTGCTCGACGTGGCGCTGGGCTACTCCATCACCCTGCTGCACCGGGCCCGCCACGTCGAGGAGGACGCACTGTGAACGGACTGCCGCAGTCGCGGGTGACGCTGATCCTGGTCCTGCTGGTGGTGCTGGTCATCGTCACGTGGCTGTTGACTCGCTGAGCAGTTGCTACCAGCCGACCTCTGATATTCTTCCCGCCATGCACGCAGCGTCCGGCACAACCGAGGGCCACATCCTGGCTCTCATTGCCGTGGGTACCCGCGCTGTTGCTGACGTCGCCTGTTGTCGCTGACCCGTTTCCGTCCGCGGTTTCTGGGATCGGCGTCGGCTTCTGCTATGCCCACGTGCTGATCAATCACCCTTGCCGTGTGACGGGTAATCCATCCGTAAACCAGCAAGGAAGGTTCATCAATGCACAAGATCATCAAGAACTGGCGGCCCGCCACCGCGGTCGCTGCCGTCGTGGCCAGCACCACGGTGCTCGCCGCTTGCGGTGGCGGCGCGAGTGACACCGCCGGTGGTGGCGGTGCACAGTCGGGTGCCAACACCACCCTCACCCTGGTGGCCTACGCCGTGCCGGAGCCCGGCTGGAGCAAGATCATCCCGGCGTTCGCCGCCACCCCGGAGGGCAAGGGCGTCGCCGTGACCACGTCGTACGGCGCCTCGGGCGACCAGTCGCGCAAGGTCGAGTCCGGCGCTCCCGCCGACATCGTCAACTTCTCGGTGGAGCCCGACGTCACCCGCCTGGTGAAGGCCGGCAAGGTCAGCAAGGACTGGAACGCCGACGCCACCAAGGGCATCCCGTTCGGTTCGGTGGTGTCGCTGGTGGTGCGCAAGGGCAACCCCAAGGGCATCAAGGACTGGGACGACCTGCTCAAGCCGGGCATCGAGGTCGTCACGCCCAGCCCGCTGAGCTCGGGTTCGGCCAAGTGGAACCTGCTGGCCCCGTACGCCGCGAAGAGCAACGGTGGCAAGGACGCCCAGGCCGGCATCGACTTCGTGCGGCAGCTGGTCGTCGAGCACGTCAAGACCCGTCCGGGCTCGGGCCGCGAAGCCACCGACCTGTTCCTGCACGGCACCGGTGACGTGCTGATCAGCTACGAGAACGAGGCCATCAACGTCGAGCGCCAGGGCAAGGACGTCGAGCACGTCAACCCGGCACAGACCTTCAAGATCGAGAACCCGGTGGCGGTCGTGACGTCGGGTCCGCACCAGGACAAGGCCAACGCGCTGAAGAACTTCCTCTACACCGCGGATGGACAGAAGCTGTGGGCGCAGGCCGGGTTCCGTCCGGTCGATCCGGCCGTGACCGCCGAGTTCGCCAAGGACTTCCCGACCCCGGAGAAGCTGTGGACCATCGCTGACCTCGGTGGATGGAAGACCGTCGATCCCGCGTTGTTCGACAAGGAGAACGGCAGCATCACCAAGATCTACAAGCAGGCCACTGGATGACATCCGCAACCACGTTTGACGGCACCCCGGCCCGGCCCGAGTCCACCAGCAACGGTGGCTCGACCGGGCCGGGGTCCGGCGTACGGCACGCATTCGGCACCACGTCGTTGCGCGTGGGGGCGGCGAGCATCTGGCTCTCCGTCATCGTGCTGCTGCCGCTCGCCGCGATCCTGGTCCAATCCGCTCGCGGCGGCTGGGGTTACTTCTGGTCCGCGGTCACATCGAATTCGGCCATCGCGTCGTTTCGCGTGACGCTCGAGGTCTCGGCGGCCGTCGCGCTCATCAACCTGGTCTTCGGGCTGTTGGTGGCGTGGGTGCTGACCCGGGACGACTTCGTCGGCAAGCGACTGGTGGACGCCGTCATCGACCTGCCGTTCGCGCTGCCGACCATCGTGGCCAGCCTCGTGATGCTGGCGCTGTACGGTCCGGCCAGCCCGGTGAATCTGCATCTGCAGCACACCAAGTGGGGCATCGGCGTCGCGCTGCTGTTCGTCACGCTGCCGTTCGTGGTGCGGTCGGTGCAGCCGGTGCTGCTCGAACTCGACCAGGAGACCGAAGAGGCCGCCGCGTCGCTCGGCGCCAACAACTTCGTCATCTTCACCAAGGTCGTACTGCCGGCGCTACTGCCGTCCCTGCTGTCGGGAGCCGGCCTGGCCTTCTCCCGCGCCATCGGTGAATTCGGTTCGGTGGTGCTGATCGGCGGCGCGGTGCCTGGCGAGACCGAGGTGTCGTCGCAGTGGATCCGCACCCTGATCGAGAACGACGACCGTACCGGCGCGGCCGCGATCTCGATTGTGCTGCTGGTGATTTCGTTCCTGGTGCTGTTCGTGTTGCGGGTCATCGGATCGCGGGCGGCCAAGCGTGAGGAGCTGGCGCCATGACTCTCTCGCCACTGGTCCGCTACCTGGCCCGGTACGTGGCGCTGGCCTACATCACCGTGCTCGTCATCGTGCCCGTCGGCCTGATCCTGTGGCGCACGTTCCAGCCCGGCCTGGGGGAGTTCTTCGCCCAGATCACCACGCCGGCAGCCATTTCCGCGCTGCAGCTGTCGCTGCTCGTCGTCGCCATCGTGGTGCCGCTCAACGTGCTGTTCGGCGTCCCGACCGCACTCGTGTTGGCCCGCAACCGGTTCCGCGGCAAGAGCGTGCTGCAAGCGGTGATCGACCTGCCGTTCGCGGTGTCGCCCGTCGTCGTCGGTGTGGCCCTGATCCTGCTGTGGGGCTCGGCCGGCCTGCTCGGCTTCGTCGAGAACAGCTGGGGCCTCAAGATCATCTTCGGCTTCCCCGGCATCGTGCTCGCCAGCATCTTCGTCACGGTTCCGTTCGTGATCCGCGAGGTCGAACCGGTGCTGCATGAACTGGGCACCGACCAGGAAGAGGCGGCCTCCACCCTCGGCGCGCAGTGGTGGCAGACGTTCTGGCGTATCACGCTGCCGTCCATCCGCTGGGGCCTGACCTACGGCATCGTGCTGACCGTCGCCCGCACGCTGGGGGAGTACGGCGCCGTCATCATGGTGTCCTCCAATCTGCCCGGCCAGTCCCAGACCCTCACCCTGCTGGTCTCGGACCGGTACAGCCGCGGCGCCGAATACGGCGCCTATGCCGTGTCGACTCTGTTGATGGCGGTCGCGGTGATCGTGCTGATCGTGCAGGTAATCCTCGACGCCCGGCGTGTCCGGGCGGCACAATAGCTTTTCGATAGGAAGAACCGATCATGAGTGACGAGCAGAAGCAGGGCAGCACTCCCGCCATCACGGTGCGTGGTGCCAACAAGCGGTACGGCGACTTCGCGGCCCTCGACAACGTCGACTTCGACGTGCCCGAGGGCTCGCTGACCGCGCTGCTGGGCCCCAGTGGGTCGGGCAAGTCCACGCTGTTGCGGGCCATCGCCGGCCTCGACACCCCGGACACCGGCACCATCACCATCAAGGGCAACGACGTCACCGGGGTGCCGCCGCAGCGCCGCGGCATCGGGTTCGTCTTCCAGCACTACGCGGCGTTCAAGCACCTGACCGTGCGCGAGAACGTCGCGTTCGGCCTGAAGATCCGCAAGAAGCCGAAGGCGGAGATCCAGGAGAAGGTCGACAGCCTGCTCGAGGTCGTGGGCCTCAGCGGCTTCCAGACGCGCTACCCCAGCCAGTTGTCGGGCGGCCAGCGTCAGCGCATGGCGCTGGCCCGGGCCCTCGCGGTCGATCCCCAGGTGCTGCTGCTCGACGAGCCGTTCGGCGCCCTCGACGCCAAGGTGCGTGACGACCTGCGCAGCTGGCTGCGCCGTCTGCACGACGAGGTGCACGTGACCACGGTGCTCGTCACGCACGACCAGGCCGAGGCGCTCGACGTCGCCGACCGGATCGCGGTGCTGAACAAGGGCCGCATCGAGCAGGTCGGGTCCCCGACCGAGGTCTACGACAGCCCGGCCAACCCGTTCGTGATGTCGTTCCTCGGCGCCGTGTCGACCATCAACGGCACGCTGGTGCGCCCGCACGACATCCGCGTGGGCCGCAACCCCGACATGGCGATCTCGCAGGCCGACGACGACGTCGCGGCCACCGGCGTACTCCGCGCCAAGGTCGACCGCGTCGTCGTCCTCGGCTTCGAGGTTCGCGTCGAGCTGACGACCGCAGCGGACCACACGCCGTTCACGGCCCAGATCACGCGCGGTGACGCCGAGGCGTTGCAGCTCATCGAGGGCGACACCGTGTACGTCCGGGCCACCCGCATCCCGCCGATCGCGGGGCAGACGCAAGAAGTCGAGGCGGTCCTCGCCGGGGCCTGAGCCACCAGGGATCACGCACTGCGGCCGCGCAACCAGACTGGTTGCGCGGCCGCAGTGTTTTGCGTGTTGACCCGGTGGCCGGGTGCGTCAGATGTACATCGCGGGGTCGATGTAGGTTGTCGGGTCGACGGCGGGTTCGCGCTGTTTCTCGGTGCGCGGGCGCACGATCGCTGGAATGCCGGTGGCGATGGAGTCCGCCGGAACATCGTGTGTCACAACGGCATTCGCGCCGATGGCCGAGTCGTCGCCGACGAGGATGGGGCCGAGCACCTTGGCGCCGGCGCCGACGGTCACGCGGTTGCCGATTGTCGGGTGGCGCTTGCCCTTGTTGAGGCTGCGGCCGCCGAGGGTCACGCCGTGGTAGACCATGACGTCGTCGCCGATCTCGGTGGTCTCGCCGATCACCACGCCCATGCCGTGGTCGATGAAGAACCGCCGCCCGATGGTCGCACCCGGGTGAATCTCGATGCCGGTGAGGAACCGCGTCACCTGAGCCAGCACGCGGGCCGGCCCACGCCCGGCCGGCCGGGCCCACAGCCGGTGGGCCAGGCGGTGCGACCAGATGGCGTGCAGGCCGGAGTACACCAGGGCGTTCTCGAAGTCCCCGCGTCCCGCCGGGTCGTGGCTGCGCGCGTTGTCCAGGTCCTCGCGGAGGGTCGAAAGAGCCCCGGCGAACAGCGTCATTTTTGTTTCTTTTCCCGTCGCTTCGCTCGCCCCGGTCAGTCCCGGATGTGCTCGTACAGCGCCGTGGAGACGTACCGCTCGCCGAAGTCGGGGATGACCACCACGATGAGCTTGCCGTCGTTCTCGGGACGCTTGGCGAGCTGCAGGGCCGCCCACACGTTGGCGCCCGCCGAGATGCCGCCGAGGATGCCCTCCTGGGTGCCCAGCTGCCGCGCCACCTCGATGGCGTCCGGGAAGGAGACGTCGATGATCTCGTCGTACACGTCGCGGTCCAGCACCTCGGGGATGAAGTTGGCGCCGATGCCCTGAATTTTGTGCGGCCCGGCCTGGCCGCCGGTGAGGATGGGGGAGTCGACCGGTTCGACGCCGACGATCTTCACATCGGGCTTGCGGGACTTGAGGACGTGCCCGACGCCCGTGAGGGTGCCGCCCGTGCCGATACCTGCGACGAAGATGTCGACCGCACCGTCGGTGTCGGCCCAGACCTCCTCGGCCGTGGTCTTCTCGTGGATCGCCGGGTTGGCCGGGTTGGCGAACTGATCGGCAGCGACGGAGTTCGGGGTCTCGGCGAGAATCTGCTTGGCCTTGGCGACAGCGCCGGCCATGCCTTCGGCACCCGGGGTCAGCACGATCTCGGCGCCATACGCGCGCAGCATCACGCGTCGTTCGAGGGACATCGTCTCCGGCATGGTCAGGATGACCTTGTAGCCACGGGCCGCACCCACCAGCGCCAGCGCGATGCCCGTGTTGCCGCTCGTGGCCTCCACGATGGTGCCACCGGGCTTGAGTTCACCGGACTGCTCGGCGGCGTCGACGATCGCCACACCGATGCGGTCCTTCACGCTGTTCGCCGGGTTGTAGAACTCCAGCTTCGCGACGACCTGCGCGCCGGCGCCATCGGTCAACCGGTTGAGCCGGACCAGCGGCGTGCGCCCGACCAATTCGGTGACATTGGCGTAGATCTTGCCCATCGGTGACCTCTCGTCGGCGCTAGCTTGGTGAAATTGTGGTGCCCGCGCAGGCACCTGCCGAATCTGCTGAATGGCAGGTGTCCCGTCAAGGGTTTCATTCATCACAAAATCTATCTGTTTGCGACAACGCGCGAGCCCGGGGTGGGTATTTCACACCTCGATGCGGGAGCCCAGGATCACCGTGCGGTCGAGGGGCAGCCGGAAGTAGGCCGCGGCATCTGACGTGATGTAGGACGTGCCGATGAAAAGCCTTGTCCGCCATGGGGCCATCGATGGTTCCTTGCCCATCACCAGATCGACTTTGGACAGGAAGTAGGTCGCACCGGCCAGATCCAGTGGACCTTCGGTGCGAGCCGAGTCGAGCAGCGCCAGCGCGGCGGGCACGTCGGGCCGGTCCATGTATCCGTAGGTGGCCGTGACGTGGATGATGCCGTCGTCGCGGTAGCCCAGATCGTCGACCGCCAAGCGGGCGCCGTCGGCGACCCTCGGCACCGTCGCGGTCTCGAGCGACAGCACCACGACGTGCTCGTGCAGCATGCGGTTGTACTTCACGTTGGCGCGCATGGCCAGCGGTGCGGTCTCGATGCCGCGGTTGAGGAACACCGCGGTGCCCGGCACCCGCGTCAACGGCGGATCGCTGGTGACGATCGATTCCACGAACTGCCGCAGCGGGCCTTCGACCGCGTCACGGGCCCGCGTCACCACCGCGCGGCCGTCCTGCCACGTCGTCATCACCGTGAACGCGATCAACCCGATCAGCAATGGCAGCCAGGCGCCGTGGACCAGCTTGGTGAGGTTGGCGGCGAGGAACAACAGGTCCACGGTGAGCAGCGGGACCCCGATCGTGATCACGGACCACAGGGGCCAGTTCCACCTGGCACGGGCGATGTTGAGGAACAGCAGCGTGGTGATGGTCATGGTCCCGGTGACCGCCATGCCGTACGCGTAGCCCAGCGCCGCGGAGCTGCGGAAGGCGAAGACCAGGGTCAGCACCGCGATCAGGAGCATGCTGTTGATCCACGGCACGTAGATCTGGCCCATCGTGGACGCCGACGTGTGCAGGATCCGCAGCCGCGGCAGATAACCGAGGTGTGCGGCCTGGGCGGCGACGGAGAACGCCCCGGTGATGACGGCTTGCGACGCGATCACGGTTGCCGCGGTGGCGAGCAGGACCATCGGCAGCCGGCCCCATTCGGGCGTCAGCAGGAAGAACGGGGCATCGTGGACGTTCGGGTTCTGCAGCAGCAGCGCGCCTTGCCCGAAGTAGCTCAACATGCAGGCCGGGAACACCAGCAGCAGCCAGGCGACGGTGATCGGTTTGCGGCCGAAATGCCCCATGTCGGCGTACAGGGCCTCGGCGCCCGTCACCGACAGCACCACGGCGGCCAGCGCGAAGAACGCGATGTGGAAATGCCCGGCCATGAAGCCCAGCGCGTACAGCGGATTCAGGGCGCGCAGGATCTCGGGCTCCCTGATGATGCCGCCGACGCCGCAGGCGCCGATCACCGTGAACCACACGATCATCACCGGACCGAAGAACTTGCCGACGACCGCGGTGCCGCGGTGCTGCACGCTGAACAACGCGATGATGATCACCGCGGTGATGGGCACCACCCAGTCCGCAAGGCCCGGGTCGATGGTTTTCGAGCCTTCGACGGCCGACAGCACCGAGATGGCCGGGGTGATCATCGAGTCGCCGAAAAACAGTGCGGCACCGAGGATTCCGAGCGCGGCGAGGAAGGCCGCGGTGCGCCTGCCGAGCTTGTTCGACGACTGCTTCACCAGGGTGATCAGCGCCATGACGCCGCCCTCGCCGTCGTTGTCGGCGCGCATCACCAAGCTGACGTAGGTGATGGTGACGATCAGCATCACCGACCAGAACACCAGGGAGACGACGCCATAGATGTTGTCGTGGCTGATCGGCACCGGATGCGGGTCATCGGGGTTGAACAGCGTCTGCATCGTGTAGATCGGGCTGGTGCCGATGTCGCCGAACACGACGCCCAGTGCGCTGATGGCCAGGCCCGCTCCCAGCCCCTTCCGACCGGTGTCGGGGTGTGTGCCCACGCGCGGCGTCTCCTTCGTCCGGATCGTTGACCAACCGTCCGGATCGTAGGCGACGTAGCCGTGCAGTGTTGTCAGGTTCGGACTGCGCCCGACGGCGGGTTGCGCCGGTTGACGCGTCGGCACACCAGCAGCACCGTCGCCGGCAGCGCCATCATCGACAGCAGTTGCAGCAGCTCAGACATCGGCGATCCCGAAAATTCGCATGAGGCCGAGTCAACCGGCGCCGTCGGTGCAATTCCACGATCTATACGCAATCCATACGGCGCCGGCCGCGGTCTTGCCGGGATTCAGACGAGTTACGCGGCGCGTGGAATCGCGGCGACCTCGTCGAAGCGGTCCAGTACGGTCTCGGCGACGAGCCGGTGTGCGCCCAGCGGCTGGGCCATGGCGAGGTGTTGTGCCGCAGCGAATTCGGCGACGCGATCGGTGATCGTGCCGTGGGCCAGGAACCAGGGCGCGATGACCAGACGCGTCGCACCCTGATCCCGCAACAGCTCGGCGGCTCGGGCCAGGTTGGCGTGCGGGCCGGTGGCGAACGCCGTCGTGGCGTGCCAGTGGGTGCCCGCGGCGAGCCCGGGGGCCACGGTGGCGGTGCGTGCGTTGGCGGCCGCCGACGACGACCCGACAGCCGTCACCAGGACGCCGACGCTCGAGTCCAGCCGGGACACCCCGCAGTGCGTCAGCCGCTGGCTCAGCACGTGGATCAGCCGATCGTCCTCGCCGAGCACGGCCGCTTGCCGGACCGCCGGACCGGCGTCGGCGATCATCGCGGGGATGTCGACGCGCGCGTGATAGGCGTCGGCCAGCAGCAGTGGCACCACGACGCCGTCGGCTGGGGAGTCGGCCAGCACGTCCCGCAGATTCGGCGAATTCTGTTCGCAGAACGCCACTTTGACGTCGACGTCGCGCCGTAGGGCGGCCACGGTGCGGGCCACCTCACGGGCGTTCGCCGCAGACCGCGGATCGGCACTGCCGTGCGCGGTGAGGATCAGTTGCACGGGTTCCTTCCCGTCGCTGCGCTCGCCCAGGGCGAACTCAGGACGCGTGCAGACCGCACTCGGTCTTGGCCAGACCGGCCCAGCGACCACTGCGGGGATCGGCGCCCTCGGCCGGCTTCTGGGTGCACGGTGCGCAGCCGATGGACGGATAGCCCTCGTCCACAAGCGGATTCACCAGAATGCCGTTGGCTTCGATGTACGCCTGCATGTCGTCATCGCTCCACGCGGCGATGGGGTTGATCTTCACCAGACCGAACGCCTCGTCGAAACTGATCAGCGGCGCGTTGGCGCGCGTCGGCGCCTCGACACGGCGGATGCCCGTCACCCACGCCGAGTAGCCCTTGAGTGCCTTGGACAGCGGCTGCACCTTGCGCAGGTTGCAGCACTGCGCCGCATCACGCGCGAACAGGTCCTTGCCGAGAAGCTGGTCCTGCTCGGCGACGGTGTGCTCGGGCGTCACGTTCACCACGTGCACGCCGTAGACGGCCTCGACGGCGTCCCGGGTGCCGATGGTCTCGGCGAAGTGGTAGCCGGTGTCCAGGAACAGGACATCGACGCCGGGACGGACCTTCGCGGCCATCTCGACGAGCACAGCGTCCTGCATGTTGGACGCCACGACATACCGGCCGGCGAAGTTCTCGTCGACCCAGCGCAGCAGTTCCTCGGCGCCGGCGTCGGCCAGTTCGGCAGCGCCGCGCTCGGCGAGTTCCCGTAGGTCAGTTTCCGATACGTCTGTCATGTCAGCGGTCACCTCAAGTCAGCTTCGTCGGCCCGAACGGCCCACTGGGCAAAACGCTCTCCGGCCTCGCGTTGTTTCACGAAGTTGCGCACGACACGGTCGATGTAGTCACCGAGCTCGGTGGCCAGCACCTTGTGCTGACGCAGCTTGCGCCCGAAACCGCTGTCCAGGCCCAGGCTGCCGCCCAGGTGCACCTGGAAGCCCTCCTCGGGACCGTTGCCGTCGTCGATCATCTGGCCCTTGAAGCCGATGTCGGCGATCTGGATACGGGCGCACGAGTTCGGGCAGCCGTTGAGATTGATCGTGACCGGCACGTCGAGCTGCGAGTTCAGGTCGGCGAGCCGCTGCTCGAGCTCGGGCACCAGCGACTGCGCCCGGACCCGGGTCTCGGCGAACGACAGCTTGCAGTACTCGATACCGGTGCAGGCCATCAGGTTCTTGCGCCAGTGCGACGGCCGGGTCTGCAGGCCAAGCGCGTCCAGGCCGGCGATCAGTTCCTCGACCTTGTCGTCGGGCACGTCGAGGATGATCAGCTTCTGGTACGGGGTGAGGCGGATCCGGTCGGAGCCGGCGGCCTCGGCCAGGTCGGCGACCTTGGTCAGGATGGTGCCCGACGAGCGGCCGGCGATGGCCGCGACACCGACGGCGTTCAGGCCGTTCTTCAGCTTCTGCACGCCGACGTGGTCGATGGTGTGCGGCACCTGCTCGGGCGCCGGGCCGTCGATGAGCTTGCGGCCGAGGTATTCGGTCTCGAGAACTTCGCGGAACTTCTCCACGCCCCAGTCCTTGATCAGGAACTTAAGGCGGGCCTTGGAGCGCAGACGGCGGTAGCCGTAGTCGCGGAAGACCTTGGTGATGCCCTCCCAGACTTCGGGCACCTCCGCCAGCGGCACCCACGCGCCGAGGCGCTGGGCCAGCATCGGGTTGGTGGACAGGCCGCCGCCGACCCAGACGTCCAGGCCGGGGCCGTGCTCGGGGTGGTTGACGCCGATGAAGGCGATGTCGTTGATCTCGTGCGCGACGTCCTGCAGACCCGAGATGGCGGTCTTGTACTTGCGCGGCAGGTTCGAGAACTCCGGGTTGCCGACGTAGCGGCGCACGATCTCGTCGACGGCCCAGCTCGGGTCGAGCACCTCGGTGAGGGACTCACCGGACAGTGGGCCACCGAGCACGACGCGCGGGCAGTCGCCGCACGCCTCGGTCGTCTGCAGACCGACCGATTCGAGGCGACGCCAGATCTCCGGCACGTCCTCGACGCGGATCCAGTGGTACTGGATGTTCTCGCGGTCGGTGATGTCGGCGCTGTCGCGGGCGAACTCGACCGAGATTTCGCCGATGGTCCGCAGCGCGGCGCTGGTCAGGGCGCCGCCGTCGCAGCGCACCCGCATCATGAAGTAGGGCGCCTCGAGAAGGTCGGCGTTGTCGTCGCCGGTGTAGGTGCCGTCGTAGCCCTGCTCGCGCTGCGTGTACAGACCCATCCAGCGGTAGCGTCCGCGCAGATCGTCCTTGCTGATCGACTCGAAGCCCTGCTTGGAGTGGACGTCGATGATGCGCTGCCGCACGTTGAGGGCGTCGTCCTCCTGCTTGAACACCTCGTTGGGGTTCAGCGGTTCACGGTTGCCCAGCGCCCACTGGCCTTCGTCGCGGGTCTTGGCGGGTTTTGCTGTTGTCACTGGGTGGTTTCCTTCGCGCAAGAGCTGGCGTTGGATCACGCGTACACCGGGGGGCTGTCCGGCACTGCCGATCCTGTGCCGGCTGAAAGATTCTGGTGGTCAGAACTAGGGCATCAAGGCAGCATCAAGGCAGACAGCAACAGCTGCATACGCGCTTGAAGTCGACATGCCGCCGCATTACCAATGCGGAACCGAGGGCGCGGTTGAGGCTGGCGGACACCCGGCCATTCTGCCACGAACAGGACATTCGGCCTAACCGGGCCAGGTTCGGAATCATCGCGAGCAAAACCTCGCTCGCCGCGGTGGGACACTGGTTGCCATGACCGACGCCCATACCAGCGCTACCGGGCCGTTCGGCATCTATATCCACGTCCCGTTCTGCGCAACCCGCTGCGGCTACTGCGACTTCAACACCTACACCGCCAGTGAGCTGGGCGGAGCCAGCCCCGAGGGCTGGCTGACGGCGCTGCGCACCGAGCTGGCGATGGCCGCCGCCCAGGTCGACCTGCCGGTCGACACGGTGTTCGTCGGCGGCGGCACCCCGTCGCTGCTGGGTGGCTCCGGCCTGCGGGCCGTGCTCGACGCGGTGCGGGACAATTTCCACCTCGGCCCCGGCGCCGAGGTGACGACCGAGTCCAACCCGGAGTCGACGTCGCCCGAGTTCTTCGCCGAGTTGCTGGACGCCGGCTACACGCGGGTTTCCCTCGGCATGCAGTCGACGGCGCCGCACGTGCTGGCGGCACTCGACCGCACCCACTCGGCCGGCCGCGCCCCGGCGGCGGCGCGGGAGGCGCTGGCGGCCGGGTTCGCGCACGTCAACCTCGACCTCATCTACGGGACGCCGGGGGAGTCCGACGACGATCTGCGCCGGTCCGCGGATGCGGCCATCGAGGCCGGTGTCGACCACGTCTCGGCGTACGCGCTGATCGTCGAGGACGGCACCGCGCTGGCCCGCAAGGTGCGGCGCGGCGAGATCCCGGCACCCGACGACGACGTGCTCGCGACCCGCTACGAGCTGCTGGATACGCACCTGAGCCAGGCCGGGCTGGACTGGTACGAGGTGTCGAACTGGAGCCGTCCGGGCGGCGAGTGCCGGCACAACCTCGGCTACTGGGACGGCGGCCAGTGGTGGGGCGCCGGGCCGGGTGCGCACGGTTTCGTCGGCGCCCGGCGCTGGTGGAATGTCAAGCACCCCAACGCTTATGCCGAGGCCCTCGCCGCGGGCAGACTGCCGGTCGCGGACTTCGAGGAGCTGGACGACGCCACCCGGCACGTCGAGGACGTCATGTTGCGGTTGCGGCTGCGCAGCGGTCTGCCGGTCGCCGTGCTCACCGCGGCCGAGCGGGACCGGGCCGAGGGCGCGGTGGCCGACGGCCTCGTGGCGGTCACCGACGACCGTCTGGTGCTGACGGAGTCCGGCCGGCTGCTGGCCGACGCCGTGGTGCGCACGGTCCTGGACTGAACCCAGCGGGCGGGTTCTCGCATCCCACAGCCAGTCGCTATGGTTAGGCAAACCTTAGTCTACGGGTGGAGTGGGTATTCCGATGACCGACGCAGAACCGTCGCCGCGTGCGCAGCTCAAACAGGCGAAGCTCGCGGCCGCGCAGGACCGCGCGGCGCTCAAGGAGCTGCTGGCCCCGGTGCGTGGGCGCACCGCGCTCGCGCAGTTGCTGCAGCTGATCGCGGCGGCCGCGACGGTGGTGCCGTTCATCGGCATCGTCGAGCTGGGCCGGTATCTGCTGGCGGGTGGCCCGATCGAGGCGGCCCGGGTGTGGACGATCGTCGCGGTCTTCATCGGCGGCGGCCTCGGCCTGCGCACCCTGGCCGGCGGCCTGGCGCTGACGCTCACCCACCACGCCGACGTCCAGTTGCAGGGCGAGCTGCGCCGCCGGTTGGTGACCGCGCTGGGACGGCTGCCGCTGGGCTGGTTCGATGCGACGTCCTCCGGCGAGGTGCGCAAGGCCGTCCAGCACGACGTCGGCGAGCTGCACCACCTGGTGGCCCACGCCGCGGTCGAGAAGACCGGCGCGCTCGCCACACCGGCATTCGGCCTGGCGTACTGCTGGTACCTGGACTGGCGGCTGGGGCTGCTGGCCATCGGCACCATTCCGATCTACCTCGTCGTCTACAGCGTCCTGATGCGCGGCGCGATGGCCCGCATGGCCCAGATGAACGAGGGCATCGCCCAGATCAGCGCGACCATCGTCGAGTTCATCGCCGGGGTCTCGGTCGTCAAGACCTTCGGGGAAACCGGCAAGGCGCACAAGCGATTTGCCGACGCTGCTGACGAGTTCAACGACGGCTTCGCCGGATTCGTGGGGCCCATGGTGCGGCTGCGCGCGGTGTCGTCGGTGTTCGTCGAGGCACCGGTGGTGCTGCTGGTGAACCTCGCCGGCGGGCTGTGGTTCATCCGCAGCGGCTGGGTGACGCCCATCGAGGTGCTGGGGTCGACGCTCGTCGCCGTCACCATCCCCACCGCCGTGCTGGCCGTCGGGTACTCCGCCGCCGCGAGCCGCCAGGCCGTCGCCGCGGCCGGCCGGCTGACGGCGCTGCTGACCGCCCCCGAGTTGCCGATCGACCAGAACCCGCAAGTGCCGCAAGATAATTCGGTCAGCTTCTCGGGCGTCGAATTCTCGTACGACGGCACCAACACGGTGCTGCACGACATCTCGCTCGATCTGCCCGCCGGCAGCATCACCGCGTTGGTCGGCCCGTCGGGCAGCGGCAAGTCGACGCTCGCGACGCTCGTCCCGCGCTTTCACGACGTCACCGGTGGCGAGGTGCGCATCGGCGGCGTGGACGTCCGTCAGATCGACCCCGCGGTGCTGTACCGGCACGTCGGTTTCGTCCTGCAGGACGTGCAGCTGCTGGGCATGAGCGTGGCCGACAACATCCGGCTGGGCCGCGCCGGTGCCGACGACGAGGAGGTGCGGCAGGCGGCGCGCGCCGCGCACATCCACGACCGGATCCTGGCACTGCCCAAGGGGTATGACTCGGTGGTCGGCGAGGACGCGCACTTCTCCGGTGGCGAGGCGCAGCGCATCAGCATCGCCCGCGCGCTGCTCGCCGACACCCCGATCCTCGTGCTCGACGAGGCCACGGCCTTCGCCGACCCCGACTCCGAGGCGCAGATCCAGGCCGCGCTGTCGACCCTGATCGAGGGCCGCACCGTGCTGGTGATCGCCCACCGGCTGGGGTCGATCGTCGGCGCCGACAACATCGTCGTCCTGCGGGAGGGGCGCATCGCCGAACAGGGGCGGTACGACGAATTGCTCGCTGCGGAAGGGGTTTTCGCGCGCATGTGGCAGACCTACACGGCCACCGGTGACTTGGAGGCGGCGCGATGACGATGATCAACGGGTTCCTGCGGATCCTCGGCCCCGAGCGCGGGCGGATGTACAGCTTCCTGGCCTGGGCCGTCGGTTACGGCCTGCTGCACGGTCTTTCGATGACGCTGCTGGTGCCGATCTCGCTGGCGTTGTTCGACGGTGACTTCGGTGCGGCGGGTCGCTGGCTCGTCGTCCTGGCGGTGGTGGTGCTGCTCAGCGCCGTCGCGCACTACGTGCAGGCCGCGCAGTCGATGCGGATGGCCCTGACCACGATGCGGCTGCTGCACCACCGGCTCGGCGACCACATGGTGACCCTGCCGCTGGGCTGGTTCACCCGCGAGCGGGTCGGCCAGGTATCCCAGATCGCGGTCAAGGGTACGACTTTCGTCGGCACGAGCAGCGCGCACCTGGTGACGCCGCTGGTGGTCAACACCACCAGCGCACTGACCGTCGTGGTCGGGCTGTTCGTCTTCGACTGGCGGATCGGCGTCGCGGCCCTGGCGGGTGGCGTGGTCCTGATCCTGGCCACCCGGGCGTCCGCGGCGTTGATCGCGTCGGCCGAGGCGCGCACGCATGCCGCCGAGATCGAGGTGAACTCCCGTGTCATCGAATTCGCGCGCTGCCAGCCGGTGCTGCGCGCGTTCGGGCGGACCGGGGCCGAATTCGATCCGCTGACCGGGGCGCTGGCCGAGCAAGAGCGGGTCGGCAAACGGGCGCTGTGGGCCTCGGTGGCGGGCATGATGCTGAGCGGCGTCGGCGTGCAGGCGGTGCTCGGCGGACTCATCACAGTGGGCGTCTGGCTGGCCGTCGGCGGTGCGATCAACCCGGTGACGCTGGTGGCCATCCTCGGGCTGGCGGCGCGCTTCACCTCGCCGCTGTCGGAACTGGCCGAATACGGCTCCGCGATGCGGATGGCCGGTGCCGAACTGGATCGGATCACGTCGGTGCTCGACACCCCGGCGCTCCCGGAACCGGCTGCACCGCAATCGGTCTCGATGCCCGGACAGGTCGAACTGGACGGCGTCGCCTTCAGTTATCCGGGGCGCCGCGTGCTCGAGGACGTCAGCTTCGTCGCGGCGCCGGGCACCATGACGGCGCTGGTCGGCCCGTCGGGCTCGGGCAAGACCACCATCACGCGGCTGCTGGCGCGCTTCTACGACGTCGACGCCGGCGTGGTCCGCGTCGGTGGCGTCGATGTCCGGGACCAGACCACCGCGGAGCTGATGGCCCAGCTGTCCCTGGTGTTCCAGGACGTGTACCTGTTCGACGACACGCTCTGGGAGAACGTGCGGATCGGGGCCCCGGCCGCGTCCGACGACGACATCCGGGAAGCGGCCCGCACCGCCGGCCTGCAGTCCGTCGTGGACCGGCTGCCGGCCGGTTGGCAGACGCGGGTCGGCGAGGGAGGTTCGGCGCTGTCCGGCGGTGAACGCCAGCGCGTCTCGATCGCGCGGGCATTGCTGAAAAACGCGCCGGTGGTGCTGTTCGACGAGGCCACCAGCGCGCTGGACCCCGAGAACGAACGCCACGTCGCCGCGTCCATCCGCGAACTGGCGGACCGCAGCACCGTCATCGTGATCGCGCACAAGCTGTCGACGGTCACGGCCGCCGACAACATCGTCGTGCTGTCCGATCGCGGCACGGTGGACGACATTGGCACGCATGACCAGCTGATGGCGCGCGGTGGCCGCTACGCCGACTTCTGGGCGCAGCGGACGTCGGCCAGTGGGTGGACCGTCGCGACGCGGGAGGCGAAAGCCGGCGCTGGGTCCTGAATCACAGGGGCGGGCAGTGTTTTTTGGGTGAGGTTAGGCTAAATTAACTTTCGTGACTGCTGAAGCTATAGACGCGGCGTCGGTGACGCGCATTGCTTTGCCCGCCGACGTCGTCCCGGCCGATCTGATCGCGCAACTGGCAGCCGAACTTCCGGAGCGCTCCGGCGCCGACTATGTCGGCTACGAGCACTCGGGCGAGTGGGTGCTGGCCATCGGAGTGCGCACCGCCATCGAATTCGACAGCGACGAATTGCGGATCGTCGACGCCGGCGGCGCAGTCGCCCGCCAGGCGTGGAGCGGCCGGCCCGGTGAGGTGCTGGGCGACGCCGTCGACCGGCTGCTCCTGGAGACGGACCGGCTTTTCGGTTGGGTCGCTTTCGAATTCGGCACCTACCGCTTCGGGCTGGCACAGCGACTGCCTGCGGGGACCCCGCTGGCGCGGGTCTTCAGCGCGCAGACGCAGGTGGTCGTCGCCGACGGCGAGGTGTGCGTGTCGGGCGACGGGGACGTGGTGGTCGAGACGCTGAATCGGCTGCTGCAGTCGGGTATTCCGGCGGCCGGGGCCACCCGCGCCGTCGACGTGAGCGTCGACGGCAGTGACTACCCGTCGCGGGTTGCCGCCGCCGTCGCCGAGATTGTGGCGGGCGACTACCAGAAGGTCATCCTGTCGCGCCGGTTCGAGGTGCCGTTCGCGGTCGACTTCCCGGCGACGTACCGGGTGGGCCGGGCGAACAACACCCCGGTGCGGTCATTCCTGTTGCGGCTGGGCGGAATTCGCGCGCTGGGCTTCAGTCCGGAGCTCGTCGCCGCGGTGCGGGCCGACGGCACCGTGGTCACCGAGCCGCTGGCCGGCACCCGCGCCTTCGGCCGCGGCGTGGATCACGACCGCGCTGCCCGCGCCGACCTGGAATCGAACTCGAAAGAGATTGTCGAGCATGCGATTTCGGTCCGCAGCTCGCAGGAGGAGATCGCCGAGGTGGCCAAGCCCGGCACCACGGTCGTCAGCGACTTCATGACGGTGCGGGAGCGCGGCAGCGTGCAGCACCTGGGCTCGACGGTGTCCGGCGAGCTGTCGGAACATATGAACCGGATGCATGCGCTGGAGGCGCTGTTCCCGGCGGTGACGGCCTCGGGCATTCCCAAGGCCGAGAGCGTCGACGCCATCATGCGGCTCGACGAGTCGCCGCGTGGTCTGTACTCCGGCGCGGTCGTGATGTTCAGCGCCGACGGCGGTATGGACGCCGCGTTGACGCTGCGCTCGGCCTACGAGGCCGACGGCCGGACCTGGCTGCGCGCCGGCGCCGGGATCATCGCCGAGTCGACGCCGGAACGCGAGTTCGAGGAGACCTGCGAGAAGCTGACGACGCTGGCCCCGTATCTGGTGCCCCGCGCCTGAGCTAGAAGTCCAGGCCGGCCGGGGCGTCGGCGGGCGGTTCGCCGCCGGCGTCGGTGAACGCGTGGAGCGCGCGGACCAACCCCATGCGCTCACGGGCCGGCATGACCTCGACGATCCGGGCGATCTCGGCACGGCGGCGGGCGGTCACGGTGTCCACGACGGCGCGTCCCCGGCGGGTCAGCTCCACGACGATCTCGCGGCGGGAACCGGGGTTCGGGTGCCGGTCGATCAGACCGGCCGTGACCAGGCGCTCGGTCATCCGGCCGATCGTCGAGGGCTGTACGTCGAGCTGACCGGCAAGTGTCGTCAGGTTGCTCGTGCCGTGTGCCGCCAGGATCGCCAGGACCCGCAGCTGGGGGATTGTCAGCATGTCGTCGACGACCGCAACGGAGCGGGCCGTGATGTCCAGGAGCAGGCGCGATGCGGTCACGAGAGCGTCGGCGATGGTGTCGACCGACGGCTCGGCGGCGGTTCTCGGTTGGGCGGACACCGCGGTTCCTCCTCGTGGGGTAGAGATAATTTACCAGCTCGCTAATTTTGAAGCCGTTATCAAACGGTGACCTGCGGGGTATGGTGCACCGGTGGACAAGGCCGGATTAGCTACCGCGACGCGCGCCAGGCGCCGCTGGTCGGTGGCTCTGGCGGCGCTCGTCATGCCGGCTGCGGCGTTCGTCACCGCCGGCACCGCGACCCAGGCCGTCACCACCGCCGCTGACGTGGATGTCTGCTGCGCGCAGGTGGTCCTGGCCGAGCGGGCCGCTTCCCATCCGGGTTCGCTGATCGTCGCCGAGGCCGCCGAGAGTTCGCGCGCCATGGTGCGCACCATGGCTTTGCCGGTGGGCGTCGCCGCCGAACGCGGCCTGCAGGTCGACACCATCCTCGCCGAACGCGCGGTCAGCGCGACGTTCCCGGAGATTCACACCATGACCGGGGTCCGGCCGGACGCGCTGCGCTGGCATCCCGAAGGCCTGGCGCTCGACGTGATGGTGCCCGACTACGGGTCGTCGGCAGGCAAGGCGCTCGGGGACCGCATCCTGCGGTACGTGCTGGCCAACGCGCAGAAGTTCGATCTGAACCATGTGATCTGGCGGCAGGCCATCTACTTCCCGGACGGCACCGCCCACCGGATGCCGGACTACGGCGGGCCCGACGCCAATCACTACACACACGTGCACATCTCGACCAACGGCGGCGGCTACCCCACGGGCAACGAGTCCTACGTCTTGTCCGCTTCCGGGCCGACGTTGGTCAAGGGTTCATCGACGCCGACCGTGACGTTCGTCAGCGCGCACTGAGTTCGACCCGCACTGAGTCGGGCCCCGGTGAGCGCACCGATGAAGAGCGCCAACAACATCCAGCCCGCGCTCGTGCCCAGCCCGTTCTTGGCCATCAGCAGCAGCGCCACCCCGGCCACGCAGACCAGCACACCGGCCGCGGTCGACGCGCGACCCGTCGCCCGCACGCGCGCGTCCCAACAGCGCAGCGGGTTGTGCTCGAGCGGGGACAGCAGCAGGAACATGACCGTCATCACCACGGCGAAGACCAGCGCGCGGATCGCGATGTTGCGCCAGAAGTACGGGGCCGCCGGGTCGTACGCGTCCAGGCCCACGGCATGCAGGCTGAACGTCGCGATGGCGATGGCCGCGATGTGCCACAGGTACAACGTCATCGCCCCGCTGTTGCCCACCACGATCAGGTACCAGATGCGGGGACGCCCGGCCCACCGGCGGACCGCACCGGCGCAGGCGATGAACAGACTGGACATCCAGACGCATTGCAGGGCAAGCAGCAGCGTCGGCGGGGTGACGTTCGACATCCGTTCGGTGCCGGTGACCACCAGTGACACGTCGTAGGGCCCGTACCTGGCAACCAGCACCTGGACGGCCAGGGTGCCGGCGGCGACGGCCAGCGCCGTCCTCGGTGCGATGAGCCGGTGCGCGTACGCCGCGCCGATGACCATCGGAATCAGCCAGACCACAATCAGATTCGCCGCGCCGGCTTCCAGCATGTGCGTGCTGATCCGGGCCCAGTCGCCGAGCGCCGCAGCCGCCATGAGGGCCGCGACGACCAGTGCGGCCGACCGCGCCGAGCGCAAGCGCGCCAAGGCGGGGACGAACGCCAGCACGATCAGATAGGTGCCGAGGAACCACAGCAGTGCGACGGCCTCGTTGCCCAGGGCCGCCGCGGACTCGGCACCCATGGTGAACCGCACCACGATCAGGGCGACGGTCCAGGCGCCCAGGTACCACAGCGCCGGTCGGCACAGGCGTTGCGCGCGGGTGAAAAGCCAGGTGCCCCAGGGCGTCCCGGCACGCCAGCTGTGAATGCCCGCCGTGGCTCCGGCGAAGAAGAACAACGGCATGACCTGCAACACCCAGGTGGCCGGCTGCAGGCCGGGAACGGCGCCCAGGGTGTTGCCGATGTGGATGCCGTCGGCCTTGATGGTGGCGAGCAGCATCGTGCAGTGACCGAACATCACCACCAGCAGCGCACCCAGGCGCGCCACGTCGATGCTGCGGTCGCGGTCGGGCGCGGTGCCGTCGATCACGGTGTGGAAATCGGGCAACAGTCTCGGCATGAGCTGATGATGCCCGAGCGCCGGGCGGCGCGGATGAGTGTGACTACTCAGACCCGCCGGCGACCACCGCGACGTCGGCGGCACCGTCGTGCTGCCCGACGAACCGGCGAATGCGGGCCACCGCGAACACGATGCACAGCACCACGAGCGTGGGGCCGGTCGCGACGATGACGAACTGCGAGATGTCGACCGGGTAGTTGAAGATCATGTACAGCGCGAAGACGGGATAGAAACCGCACAGGAGCCCGAGCCCGACGCACAGCTGCGTGTGCAGCCGGTGCCAGTCCTGGATGCTCTGCTCGGTCCAGCCGCGTTCGGGCAGCGCCGGCTCGGCGAGCGCGGGGGAGATGACGCCGGCCATCTTCTTCGAATTCGGTTTGCGCAGTAGCCCGCTGATGGCGAAGGACCACACCAGCAGCGACATGGGGACGAGTTCGAGGGCCTGCACGATGCGCGGGTTCCTGGTGGTGAGCGCGATGATCAGCGAGCACGCGGCGCCGACGATCACCACGACGTTCGCGGGCTCGACCTTGCGCTTGCGCACCATGGTCAGCGCGCCCTGCGCGGCGGCGGTGATGATGGCCCCGACCAGCGCGAGGTACGGCTCGAAGTCGAACACGCGCAGCACGTAGTACGCGATCAGCGGTGGAATGGTGTTGATCGCCGTGTTGACGATGTACTCGCGCAGGGTCTTCGGGGTATCGGACATGGAAGCTGGCTCCTAGCGGGGGTCGGTTTATCCCGCGAGCAGACGTAAAACTGTCGATATCTGGCGAAATTCGACAGTTTTGAGTCTGCTCGCGAGGGATTTCATGGTCAGGCGGATGTGGCGGCCGCGATGGCCCGGCTGATGGCCTTCTTGTCGACCTTGCCGACAGCAGTCACCGGCAGCGATGGCTGTGCGATCAGGGTGTCGGGCCGGCTGTGTACCGCAACGCCGCGGTCGTCGAGGTAGCTGTTGAGGTTGCTGAGGCTGACGGCAGGACCGCTGAATACGACCACCGCGCATATCTTTTCGCCCAGATAGGGGTCCGGCAGCGGGACCGCGGCCGCGGCCCGGATCGACGGGTGCGTGAGCAGGTGTTCCTCGAGATCGAGCGCCGAGATCGTCTCCCCGCCCCGGTGGATGACGTCCTTGATGCGTCCGGTGACCTCGAGGTAGCCGTCGGCCCGGCGGCGCACCCGATCCCCGCTGCGGTAGAAGCCATCCGGGCTGAATGACCGCTCGTTGTCGGACGGGGCCCGGTAGTAGCCGTTCAGGGTGTACGGCCCACGCACCAGCAGCTCACCCTCGCCGCCGACCGGCACGTCGGCGCCCTCGTCGTCGACGATGCGCAACTCGTCGTCCGGGCACAGCGGTGCCCCTTGGGTGTGGTCCAGCAGTTCGGGATCATCGCCGGGACGGGTGTAGTTGATCAGCCCCTCGGCCATGCCGAAAACCTGTTGCAGGCCGGGGGTCAGCGCGGCGCGCGCGGCCGCCGCGTCCGGTGCGGACAGTTTGGCGCCGCCGACCTGGAGCAGTCGCAAGGTGGTGGGGCGCTGCGGTTCCCAATCGCAGGCCTGCGTCCACAGGGTGGCCAGGGCGGGCACCAGAGCGCAGACGGTGACGCGGTGCCGGGCGATGGTGGCGAACGCGGACTCCGGGCTGGGATCGGTGGTGAAGACCGTGGTGGCGCCGACGGACATGGCGCCCAGCATCCCCGGGCACGACAGCGGGAAGTTGTGCGCAGCCGGCAGCACCGTCAGATACACGTCGTCACCGGTCATTTCGCACACCGCGGCGCTGGCGGTGGCGTTGTAGTAGTAGTCGTCGTGGGTGCGGGGGATCAGCTTCGGCGCCCCGGTGGTGCCGCCGGAGACCAGCAGCAGGGCGGGTTCCGCGGTGTCGATCGTCGGCGCGGCTGCCGCCGCGTGGCCGAAAAGGGAAGTCCAGCTGGTGAATTCGCCGGCATCGCCGCTGACGACCACGTGCCGCAGGCGCGGGTGCTCGGCAACCAGCTCGCGCGCCATGTCGCGATAGTCGAAGCCGCCGAACCGGTCGGCGATGACGAGCGCGACGGCGCCGCTGACCGTGGCGAAATGACCGAGTTCGGCGCGCCGATGAGCGGGCAGGCACATGACGGGCACCGCACCCGCGCGCAGCAGTCCGAACAGGGCGATGGCGAAGTCGGTGGTGTTGGGCATTTGCAGCAGTACGCGGTCGCCGGTTTCGATGCCGAGAGCGGCGAAGCCGGCGGCGGCTTCGGCGGCCAGCCGATCGAGTTCGGCAAACGTGTGTGACGCGGATGAGTCGACGACGGCGACGCGGTCCGGCCACTGTCGCGCGGCGTCGGACAACAAGCTGTCCAGCGGTTTGCCTGCCCAATAGCCCGCCTCGCGGTAACGCTCTGCGCGATCGTGCGGAAACGGAACGAATCCATTCAGCAAATGCTGGTCGGCCTCGGTGGAGACAGTGGTGCGCGTCACGGCGGATCCCTCGGGGTAGGCATGGAGGTAGCGGCAATATAGGGTAGCCTAATCAAAATTAGGACAGCCTGTCTTTAACGTGTTCGGGAGGGTTTTGTGGGCGTCGTGGCAGTGAATTCGCAGGCCATCCGCGAGGAGGTTGCCGAACTGCTGGGTGCCCGTGCCGACACCCTCGACCCGGGCGCCGACCTGATCAGCCAGGGCCTGGATTCCATCCGCATGATGTCCCTCGCCGGACGCTGGCGGAAGCAGGGCATCGACATCGACTTCGCCGCACTGGCCGCCGAGCCGACCATCGCGGCCTGGTCCGAACTGCTGTCGGCGGCGGGCGGCCTGCAGCGCGCCGAAACTTCGGCACCGCAGGATGATTCGGAACATGACCAGCCGTTCGGCCTGGCCCCGATGCAGCACGCCATGTGGATCGGCCGGGAAGACGACCAGCAATTGGGTGGCGTCGCCGGGCACCTCTATGTCGAATTCGACGGCCACGGCGTCGATGCCGGGCGACTGACCGCCGCCGCAACGGCTTTGGCGGCACGGCACCCCATGCTGCGCGTGCAGTTCCTCGCCGACGGCACGCAGCGCATCAAGGCGCTCGACGGCGACTTCCCGGTGACGGTCACCGACCTGCGGGACCTGCCGGCGGACCAGATTGCCGAGCAGCTGGCCGCGACCCAGCGCCGCAAGGCGCATCAGCAGTTGACCGACCAGGTCTTCGAACTGACCCTGACCCTGCTCCCGGACGGCAAGACCCGCCTGCACGTCGACCTGGACATGCAGGCCGCCGACGCCATGAGCTACCGCACCCTGATGACCGATCTCGCGGCCCTGTACCGCGGTGTCGAGCTGGCTCCGCTGGCCTACACGTACCGCGAATACCGCGTGGCCACAACGCAATCGGCGCAAGAACCCAATCCCCGCGCCGACGCGGATCGGCAGTGGTGGGGCGAGCGGCTCCCGGAACTGCCCGACCCGCCACGCCTGCCGCTGGTTCCGGTTGCCGAGCAGAACGACCCGCGGCACACCACGCGGCGCTGGCACTGGCTGGCCCCCGACGTGCGGGACGCGCTGTATGCCGCGGCCCGCCGGCGCGGCATCACGCCCGCGATGGCCCTGGCCGCGTCCTTCTCCGATGCCCTGGCCTGCTGGTCGGCCGGACAGCGCTTCCTGCTGAACGTGCCGCTGTTCGGGCGCGATCAGCGGCACGCCGACGTCGACCGCCTGGTGGGTGACTTCACGTCGTCGCTGCTGCTGGACGTCGACCTGACCGACGCGGCCACCGCGACGGCGCGCTGCGGCGTGCTGCAGGATGCATTCCGCAGCGCCGCAGCGCATTCCGAGTACTCCGGGCTCGAGGTGCTGCGCGACCTGAGCCGGCACCGCGGCACCCAGGTGCTGGCACCCGTCGTCTTCACCAGCGCCCTCGGCCTCGGCGAACTGTTCGGCTCGGCCGTGCTCGAGACGTTCGGCACGCCCGGGTGGATCAATTCGCAAGGGCCGCAGGTGATGCTGGACGCCCAGGTTACCGAGTTCAACGGCGGCGTGCTGGTCAACTGGGATGTGCGCGAGGACGCGTTCCCCGACGGCGTCATCGACGCCATGTTCGCCCGGCACATCGCCGAGCTCGAACGGCTGGCCGGCGACGACGCCGCATGGGAGGCACCCACCCCGGAGCCCTTGTCGGCGGCGCAGCGCGCGGTCCGTGACGCGGCCAACAGCCGCACCGCGGCGCCCAGCGGCGCGGCGCTGCACACCGGCTTCTTCGCCTCGGCAGCAGCCCGCCCCGACGCCATCGCCATGATCGGCGAGTCTCGGCAGTGGACGTATGCCGAACTGGCCGAGGAGGTTTCGGCCGTCGCGTCCGCGCTGCAGATCGCCGGTATCGTGCCGGGGGACACCGTGGCCGTCCTCGGACCCAAGGGCGCCGAACAGATCATCGCGCTGCTGGCCATCCTCGCCGCCGGCGCGGTCTACCTGCCGATCGGCGTGGACCAGCCCGCCGACCGCACCGAGAAGATCCTGGCCACCGGCGGCGTCCGCATGGCGCTCTACTGCGGTGACCTGGCACCGTCCTGGAAACCGTCGCTCACCGTGACGGAGGCATTGCGGATCGGCCGTCGCGCCGAGGGCCCGTTCGTCCCGGCCGCCACCGATCCGCACGAACTGGCCTACGTGCTGTTCACCTCCGGCTCCACCGGCGAGCCCAAGGGCGTCGAGGTCACCCACGACGCGGCGATGAACACCGCGGAATTCCTGTACGGGCACTTCGACATCGGACCGGCCGACCGCTGCCTCGCGCTGGCCACCCTCGAGTGCGACCTGTCGGTGCTCGACATGTTCGCCACGCTCGCGACGGGCGGCAGCATCGTCGTCGTCGACGAGCCGTACCGGCGCGACCCGGACCGCTGGGCCGCCCTCATCGCCCAGCACGGCGTGACGGTGCTCAACTTCCTGCCGGGCTGGCTGGAGATGCTCGTGGAGGTCGGTGCGGGGCGTCTGGACACCGTCCGGGTGGTGCTCACCGGCGGCGACTGGGTCCGGACCGCCATGGTCCGGCACCTGCAGGCGCAGGCGCCCGGTGTCCGCGTCGCGGGCCTCGGCGGAGCCACCGAAACCGCCATTCACGCAACGATTTTCGAGGCCGGCGAGTTGCCGGACACCTGGTCGGCGGTGCCCTACGGTGTGCCGTTCACCAACAACGCGTGCCGCGTGGTCAACGAGTCGGGCCAGGACTGCCCCGACTGGGTGGCCGGCGAACTGTGGTTCACCGGACGCGGCATCGCCTCGGGCTACCGCGGCCGGGCCGATCTGACCGCCGACCGCTTCGTGCGCTACGCGGGCCGAACCTGGTACCGCTCCGGCGATCTGGCGCGCTACCGGCCGGACGGCATCCTGGAGTTCGTCGGGCGTGCCGACCACCGCGTGAAGATCAGCGGCTACCGCATCGAGCTCGGTGACGTCGAGGCCGCACTGCAGCGGGTTCCGGGCGTGCGTGCCGCGGTGGCCGGCGTGGTCTCCGGCGGGGAGCGTGGACATGACGTGCTGGCGGCCCTGGTCTCGGTCGACGACGCGGAGCTGACCGCCGAGCGCATCTCCGCGGCCGTTGCCGAACTCGTACCGCCGCACATGATCCCGCGGCAGCTGCAGGTGGTTGCGGCGATTCCGTTCACCGTCGGTGGCAAGACCGACCGCCGGGCTGCGGCCGGTCAGCTCGCGGCACTGGTTCAGGCGGCCGACGGCGCCGGACGGGCGCAACCGGAGACCATGCTGGAGCGCGCCCTGGTGGCGATCGTCTCCGAGCTGGTCGCGGTCGATGCGGGTGTCGAGGACGACTTCTTCGAGCTCGGTGGTGATTCGGTTCTGGCGACCGCCACCGTGGCGCGGATCCGCAAGTGGCTGGACACCCCGACCGTGGGCGTGCCGGACATCTTCGCCGCCCGGACGGTGCGGGCGCTGGCGCAGCGGCTGACCGGCCGCGAGAACGGCAGCGACCGACTGGAAATGGTCGCCGAGCTCTACCTGGAGATTGCCGAGATGAACCACGACGACGTGCTCACCGCGCTGGATCCGGCGGCCGTCTCATGACCGACGTGCATACCGCCTCCGCGACCGAGCCGAAAAGCGCCTTCGCGCCCTGGATCAAGCACTACCCGGGCTCCGGCGACGCCGGGGCGGTCGTGATCTTCCCGCATGCCGGCGGGGCCGCGGTCGCCTACCGGGACCTGGCCACCGCCTTGTCGGGCAAGGGGATCGACGCGTATGTCGTCCAGTACCCGCGCCGCGCCGACCGGCTGGCGCATCCGGCGCACCCGACCGTCGAGCAGCTGGCCGCCGACCTGTACGCCGCGGGCGACTGGTCGGGCCTCGGCCCGCTGCGACTCGTCGGGCACTGCATGGGTGCCGTGGTGGCCTTCGAATTCGCCCGCGTGGCAGAACAGAGTGGGGCCACGGTGCACAGCCTGTGGGCATCGGCCGGCCAGGCGCCGTGCGATGTGGTCGACGCGCCGCCGCTGCCGACCGGACCGCGCGAAATGCTCGCCGAGATGGTCGATCTCGGCGGTACCGACCCCCGGCTGCTCGCCGACGTGGATTTCGTGGAAATGCTGCTGATGGCGGTGGGGGCCGACTACGAAGCCCTCAACCGCTACGTGGGTGGCGGCCGCATCGCCGCCGATATCCATGCTCTCGGCGGACGCGACGACCACCGCATCGACCGGGACATGCTGCGTCGCTGGGAGAACCACACGTCGGGTGCTTTCACGCTGGCCGAGTTCGATGGCGGCCACTTCTACCTCAATGACCAGCTGGACGCGATCGCGGAAGTGATCAGTGCGCGCTGAATCGATGGGCGCCGACTCGGCCGCGGACGATCCGGTGGTCATCGTCGGGATGGCGGTCGAGGCCCCCGGTGACGTGGACGACGCGGAAAGCTATTGGCAGCTGCTGTCTTCCGGCCGCGAGGCGCTCGGCGCGTTCCCGGAGGACCGTGGCTGGGCCGTGCGCGACCTGCTCGCGGGCTCGCGCCGCGACGGGTTCAAGCGCATCCACAACCGGGGCGGATTCCTGACCGGCGCAGCGCATTTCGACCCTTCGTTCTTCGGCATTTCGCCGCGTGAGGCGGTGGCGATGGATCCGCAGCAGCGCGTCGCGCTGCGCGTGACATGGCGGGCGCTGGAGAACGCGGGGATCAACCCCGATGATCTGGCCGGGCACGACGTCGGCTGCTACATCGGCGCCTCGGGCACCGGATACGGCCCCGATCTCGCCGAATACTCCGACCTGAGTGGGCATCTGATCACCGGGACGTCGCTGGGCGTGATCTCCGGACGAATCGGTTACCTGCTGGGCCTCGACGGCCCGGCGCTGACGATCGACACGTCGTGCTCGTCGGCGCTGACCGCGTTCCACACCGCGGTACAGGCACTGCGCTCGGGCGACTGCAGCATGGCGCTCGCCGGCGGGGTGTGCGTGATGGGGTCGCCGGGATACTTCGTCGAATTCGCCAAACAGCACGCCCTCTCCGACGACGGGCACTGCCGGCCGTACAGCGCGCAGGCCAGCGGCACCGTCTGGGCCGAAGGCGCGGGCATGTTCGTACTGGCACGAAAGTCGGTGGCGCAGCGGAGCGGTCACCGCGTGCTCGCGGAGGTCCGGGCCAGTTGCCTCAACCAGGACGGCCGCAGCACCGGCCTGACCGCGCCGAGCGGGCCGGCGCAGGCGCGGCTGTTCACCCGCGCGCTCGATCTCGCCGGTGCCCGGCCCGGCCAGATCGGGATGATCGAAGGCCACGGCACCGGAACCAAACTCGGGGACCGCACCGAATTGAACTCGCTGGCCCAGACCTACGGTGCCACCGCACCCGGCCAGGGCGCGGTCCTCGGTTCGGTGAAATCCAACGTCGGACACAGCCAGGCCGCCGCCGGTGCGCTGGGACTGGCCAAGGTCCTCGTGTCGGCCGAGCACGCCACCATCCCGGCAAGCCTGCACACCGCGCAGGCCAGCGCCGAAATCGACTGGAGCGCACAGGGATTACGGCTCGCGACCGACCACACCCCATGGCCCGCCGTCGGTGGTGAGCGCCTTGCCGCGGTCTCGGCGTTCGGCATGAGCGGCACCAACGCGCACGTCGTCGTCGCGATGCCGGAGGGATTGGTGGCGTGATGAGCCTTTCGCACTTTCCCGACGGCCGCGTCCCCGTCCTGCTCAGCGCGCACACCGAGGAGCTCCTGGCCGCTGAGGCGACCGGCGTCGCCGACTACCTGGACCGGCATGGTGCCGTGGGCCTGGGCGCGGTGGCCGCAATGCTGTTGCGGCTGCGCCGTCGCCGGCGGTTCCGGGCCGTGGTCCGGGCCCATGACGCCGCCGAGTTGGCCGCCGCGCTGCGGGCACTGGCGGCGGGGGAGGAGCATCCCCTGGTGGCCGTCTCCGCGCGGACCACAGCGCCCCGGACGGCCTTCGTGTTCCCGGGTAACGGCGGCCAGTGGCCGTCGATGGGCACCGATGCATACCGGCAGCTGCCGGTGTACCGCGCCGCGGCCGACCGCTGCGCCGCCGCATTCGTCGCCGCGGGCATCGACTCGCCGCTGGCCTTCCTGGTCGACCCGGCCGTCCGCGAGTGGACGCAAATCAACAGTCAGAGCGCGCAGTTCACGCACGCCGTCGGTCTCACGGCGGTGTGGCGGGCACTGGGCATCGAGCCCGACGTCACGCTGGGGCACAGCCTCGGTGAGATCGCCGCGGCGTATGTCGCAGGGGCCATCACGCTGGACGAGGCCGTCGCCGTGGTCATCGCCCGGGCCGGGGCACTCGACAGCCTGAGCGGTGATTTCGGCGCCGCGAGCCTGGGGATGAGCGTCGACGAAGCGCAGCAGGTCGTTTCGGACGCCGCCGGGTGGATGGAACTGTCCGTGGTCAACTCGTCGGCATCGGTCGTGGTGTCCGGCGAGCGCACCGCCGTCGCCGACCTGGTGTCCGGCCTGCAATCGCGCGGCCGCTTCGCGCGCGTCATCGCCATGAGCTTCCCGGCGCACACCAGTGCCCTGGATCCGCTGCGCGCACAACTGCTTTCCGGCGTGCCGAAGGCACAGTTCGGTGCCGGCGCGGTGCCGTTCATCGGATCGGTGACCGGCGCGGCAGTCGACGCGGGCACCGAATTCGGTGAGTACTGGTACCAGAACCTGCGGAACACCGTGCGGTTCGACCGGGCCGCCGCCGCGGCGCGGGACAGCGGCGTCGAGGCCTTCGTCGAGATGTCGGCGCACCCGGCGCTGTTGCACGCGCTCGCCGATACCGATGCGCCGCTGGCAGTCGGTTCGGGACGCCGCGACGAGGCGCTGCCCGACGTGCTGTCCGACAACATCGCCACGGTGGCCGTGTCCGACCCCGATTACGACTGGGCCGGGCACATCGAGCCGAATCAACCTCTGCTGCGCGGATTTCCGCATGCCCCCATGGCGGCGACGCACCTCTGGGCGACTCCCGAACCGCTGCCGCCGGTGGCCGGCCTGACGGTCGGTGCCGAGCAGTGGCTGCCCCAGCCGGACGAGACCGTGCCGCTGATCATCCGGCGCGCTGCCGTGGTCGAACTGGCGGGACCACGCGGCGAGCTCGCCGACCAACTGCGCGACGGGGTGCGGGCCAACCTCGGCACGGTGCTGGTCGCGCCCGTCGACGCCGATCTGCTCATCGTCGTCGCACCGATGCTCGACCACCCCGACGCCGAAGCGGCGGTCACCGACCTCGCCGAGCTGATCGGCGGCGGGCTGTGTGACTACCCGAATGCCATTGGGCCGCAATGCGCCGACGTGTGGCTGGTGACCGTCGGCGGCGAGCACGTGCGCGACGACGAGCCGGTGGCGCTGCCGGCCCAGGCGGCCCTCGCCGCCATGCACCGCAGCATCGGCTTCGACCATCCGGACCAGTCCTTCCGGCACCTCGACCTGGCATCCTGGGAACTCGACGCACCGGCGGCCACCGCCGTCATCGAGACCATGCTGGGCACCGGAACCGAAGTGGCGCTGCGTGATTCGCAGCAGTACCGCCGCGGTCTGCAAGCCCTGCCGGACGCCGACGCACCGCAGCCCGGGCTCCTCGACAACGTGGTGATCACCGGCGGCAACGGCGCCGTCGGGCTGCATTTCGCGCGGACCCTTGCCGCCGCGGGCGCCCGCCGCATCGTGCTGGTGAGCCGCAGCGGCACCGGCGCGCAGCAACTGGCCGGCCTCGACGGCACCGACGTGGTGTCGGTGCAGTGCGACATCACGTCGCCCGAACAGCTTTCGGCCGCCGCGGCCGCCCACGGCGGTGACGGTGCGACGCTCGTCATTCACGCGGCCGGTGCGGCGGTGTTCGGCACCGAGGTCGGTGCGGACGAATTCATCACCACCGCGGCCGCGAAGGTCGGCGGTCTGGCCCGGCTGGCCGAGTACTGGCCGCTGCGTCCGGACGCCCGAATCCTGGTGTGCTCGTCGGTGTCCGGACTGTGGGGCGGGCTCGGTCATGTCGCATACGCGGCCGTCAACCGCATGCAGGACGTGCTGGCCGGGCAGTTCCGCGCCAAGGGCCTTGACTGTGTCGCCGTGCGGTGGGGACTGTGGCCGGGTGCCGGCATCGTCGGGGCCGACGAAGTGGCGCGCATCGAGCGCGCCGGACTGCGGGAGATGGATCCTGACATCGCGATCGAGGCGGCTCTCGGAACCCAGGCGCCCGCACCGCTGATCTTCAGCGCGGACGCCGAGCGGCTGGCGACGCTGCTCGGCGCTGCGCCGCTGGCCACGGAACCGGCTGCACCGCAGCATGTTCCGGCGACCCTCGGCGCCGGTGCCGACGCAGCGGACGTCGTCCGGCACGAACTTTCGGCAGTGCTCAAACTGGGCGACCCCGCTGCCATCGACCTGACCGCGGCCCTGTTCGACCTGGGCCTGGATTCGCTGCTGGCACTGGACCTGCGCAAGCGACTGCGCCGGGGCACCGGCCGGTCCGTGCCGCTGGCCGGGCTGCTCAGCGGCATCACCGGTATCGAACTGGTGGATTTGCTAACCGACAGAACAGAAAAGGTGGAGAGCTAGCGTGACCGAGACCGACATCGGGGCACTGCGCACGCGAGGAGCAAACGGGGCAGACGACGCGCGCCTGGAGCTGTTGCGGCGCAAGCTGGCCGAGCGCGGCCTGCAGTCCCAGAACGGCACGCAGTCGGGCGATGGCGCCCCCGTCGTGCCGGTGCTGTCCGACGGCCAGCGCCGGATGTGGTTCGTGCAGACCGCCGACCCCGCCGGCGCACTGCTCAATGTCTGTGTGTCCTTTGCGATCACCGGTGCGCTGGACCACGAGCGCCTGCGGGACGCGGTGAACGCGGTGGCCCGCCGCCACCCGGTCCTGCGCACCACGTACCGGGCCGATGCGACGGGCGAACCCGGGCTGACGGTCCACGACGAACTGGCGCCCGGCTGGAGCACACACGACCTCAGCGACCTCTCCGAATCGTCGCGCGCCCTGCGGCTCGAAGTGCTGGCACAGCGGGAGTTCGGCACGCCGTTCCAGCTTGACACCGAATCACCCTTGCGGATCAGCCTGATCCGTACGGGGACCGACGAGCACGTCATGCTGCTCACCGCACACCACATCGCCTGGGACGACGCCTCGTGGCAGGTCTTCTTCGCCGATCTCACGCGCGCGTACGAGGGCGAGCAGCTGGCCGAGGTGATTCCGGCCGCGGTGCCCGCCGACGACCACACCGAGGAACTCGAGTACTGGCGTTCGGTGCTCGCCGATCCGCCTGAGCCCCTGGAACTTCCGGGTGCGCACGGCTCCCTCGTGCCGACCGGTCACCGCTCGCAGCGGGTCACCCGGCGCATCGACGCCGACACCGTGGCCCGGATTTCCGAGCTGGCGCGCCAGACCGGCTCCACCCCCTACACCGTGCTGCTGGCGGCGTTCGGGACCTTGCTGCACCGCTACACCCACGCCGACGACGTCCTGGTCGCCACGCCGGTCCTCAACCGCAGCGGTGGCACCGAGGAAGCGCTGGGGTACTACGGCAACACCGTGGCGCTGCGGCTGCGCCCCGACGCCCGGCAGAGCTTCGGGGAGTTCGTCAGCCATGCCAAGGACACCACCCACGGGGCCTTCGCCCATCAGCAGATCAACCTGGATCGCGTGGTGCGCGAGCTGAACCCGGACCGCCGCCACGGTGTCGAGCGGTTGGCCCGGGTCTCCTTCGGCGCCCGCGAGGCCGACGGCCGGGGCTTCTGCCCGTCCGGAATCACCTGCCGCCGGGCCGAGTACCGGGGTCACCAGACCCAGTTGCCGCTGGGCTTCATGGTGGAATTCGACGACGCCGGGGCAATCGTCGAGGCGGAGTACCTGACCGAGATCCTCGACGCCACACTGGCCGACCAGATGCTGCGGCACTACGTGGTGCTGCTGGAATCCGCGCTGACCGACCCGGGCCGGGCCCTCGCCGAGCTGGACCTGATGGACGAACACGACGCCGACTGGCTGCGCCGGATGGCCACCGGCGAGCAGTTCAGCACCCCGGACACGACGCTGGCCGCGCTGATCGAAGCCCAGGCCGAACGCACGCCGGACTCGGTCGCCGTCGCGTACGAGGGCCGGTACTACACCTATCGCGAGCTCAACGCCGAGGCGAACCGGTTGGCGCACTGGCTGATCGGGCAGGGCATCGGTACCGAGGACCGCGTCGCGGTGCTGCTGGAGAAGTCGCCCGAGCTGGTGATCACGGCGCTGGCCATCGTCAAGGCCGGCGGTGTGTACCTGCCGGTCGACCCGACCTATCCCGAGGACCGGCTGTCGTTCATCCTGAGCGACGGTGACCCGAAACTGGTCATCCGCGAGCCGATCACCGACCTCGACGGCCTGCGGGACGACAACCCGACCGATGCCGATCGGATTCGGCCGCTCACGGCGGCCAACACCGCCTACCTGATCTACACGTCGGGTTCGACAGGGCTGCCCAAGGGCGTGCCGGTGCCGCACCGTCCCGTCGCCGAGTACTTCGTGTGGTTCGTCGACGAGTACCAGATCGACGCCGACGAACGCCTGCTGCAGGTGGCCTCGCCGAGCTTCGACGTGTCCATCGCCGAGGTGTTCGGCATGCTGGCCTGCGGTGCGCGCCTGGTCATTCCGCGCCCGGGCGGGCTCAACGACATCGGGTACCTGACCGAACTGCTGCGCACCGAAGGCATCACCTCGATGCACTTCGTGCCCTCGCTGCTGGGGCTGTTCCTGTCCCTGCCGGGCGTCAACGAATGGCGCAGCCTCAAGCGCGTGCCGATCGGCGGCGAAGCGCTGCCGGGCGAGGTGGCCGACAAGTTCCACGCCACGTTCGACGCGCTGCTGCACAACTTCTACGGGCCGACCGAGACCGTCATCAACGCCAGCCGGTACCGCGTCGAGGGCAAGCAGGGCACGCGCATCGTGCCGATCGGCAAGCCGAAGATCAACACGCAGATGCACCTGCTGGACGACGCGTTGCGCCCCGTCCCGGTCGGCGTCATCGGTGAGATCTACATCGGCGGAACCCATGTCGCGCATGGTTACCACCAGCGTCCCGGCCTGACCGCCGAGCGTTTCGTCGCCGACCCGTTCACCCCGGGCGGTCGGCTGTACCGGTCCGGCGACCTGGCCCGGCTCAATGCCGACGGTGACATCGAGTTCGTCGGCCGTGCCGACGAGCAGGTCAAGATCCGCGGCTTCCGCATCGAACTCGGTGAGATCGCCGCCGCCATCGCGGTGGACCCCAGCGTCGGCCAGGCGGTCGTCGTGGCGAGCGACCTGCCCGGGCTGGGCAAGAGCCTCGTCGGCTACCTCACCCCGGCCGAGCGCGGCGACATGGAATCGGTCGACGTGCCACGGATCAAGGCGCGGGTAGCGGCAGCACTGCCCGAGTACATGGTGCCGGCCGGGTACGTCGTGCTCGACGAAATCCCGATCACCACGCACGGCAAGATCGACCGCCGCGCGCTGCCTGATCCGGACATCCAGTCCCGCACCGCATTCCGGGAACTGACGACCGACACCGAGCGGAAGGTTGCCGAACTGTTCGCCGACCTGCTCGGCGTCGAGCAGGTCGGTGCCGACGACTCCTTCTTCGAACTCGGCGGACACTCGCTGCTGGCCACCAAGCTGGTCGCGGCGATCCGGGCGCGGTGCAACGCCGACATCGGGGTGCGTGAAGTGTTCGAGTTGGGCACCGTCGCCGAGATCGCCGCGCGGGTCGACACCGGCGCGCCGCGCAACCGGCCGCCGCTGCTCGCCATCGAGCACACCGGCCCGCGCCAGATGTCGGCATCGCAGCTGCGCCAATGGTTCCAGTACCGCATCGACGGTCCCGGACCGGTCAACAACATCCCGTTCGCGGCCCGGATCACCGGACCATGCGACGTCGACGCCTTCGTCGCGGCGCTCGGTGACCTGGTCGAGCGGCACGAGGTGCTGCGCACCACGTACACCGAAATCGACGGCGTGCCATACCAGGTCGTGAACGACCCGGCGCCGCTGCCGGTGCGCCGCGCGCGCGGCGCCGACGAGGAGTGGCTGCAGGCCGAACTCGACGCGGAACGTCGCTACGTGTTCGACCTGGAAGCACAGTGGCCGATCCGCGCCGCGGTGCTGTCCATCCCCGGGCAGCACGTGTTGTCGATCATGGTGCACCACATCGCCGCCGACCACTGGTCGGCCGGCGTGCTGTTCACCGACCTGGTCACCGCCTACCGGGCGCGCCTCGAACAGCGGGCACCCGAGTTCGCGCCGCTGCCGGTGCAGTACTCGGATTACGCGGCCTGGCAGGCCACGCTGCTGGCCGACGAGTCGGGAACGCTTGCCGCGCAACGGGACTACTGGCGCAGCCAGCTGGCCGAGCCGCCCGCCGACCCGGGTCTGCGTCCCGACTTCACGCGGCCGCCGGTGCTCTCGGGTGAGGGTGCGTCGGTGCCGTTCGTCGTCGACCCCGAGGTGCGGACCAAGCTGACCGCGCTGACCCGCGAACTCGGTATCACCGACTTCATGCTGCTGCAGTCCGCGGTGGCGGTGGCGCTCGCGAAATCGGGTGAGGGGCTCGATATTCCGCTCGGTACTCCGGTGGCCGGGCGTACCGAGGCCGAACTCGACGCGCTGGTCGGCTTCTTCATCAACATCCTGGTCCTGCGCAACGACCTGAGCGGGGACCCGACACTGCGCGAGATTCTGGTCCGGTCCCGCGACACCGCGCTGGCCGCCTACGCGCACCAGGACCTGCCGTTCGATCACGTCGTCGACGCGGTGAGCCCGGCGCGTTCGCTGTCACGTAACCCGCTGTTCGGTGTCGTCGTGCACGTACGCGAGGACCTGCCCACCGATCACGTCATCGATTCCCGGGCCGACGGCGACACCACGTTCACCGCGCTCGAGCCGACGTTCGACGTGGCGCACGCGGACCTGTCGGTGAATTTCTTTGCCACCCAGGACAGTTACCGTGGCCACCTGATCTACCGCACCGATCTGTACACGGCGGAGACCGCGCAGCGGCTCGCCGACCGGTTGGTCCGGGTGATCACGGGCATCGCCGAGAACGCCGATCAGCGGCTGCGGGACCTGCGGGTCGACGAAGCCGTCCGAGGCAAAGACGGGGTGCAGGTGCTCGATGAGTGGCAGCAGCCCGTGGGCGTCGGCGTGGTGGGCGACATCTACCAGGATTCGGCACCCACCGGCGAACGCGGCAGGTGGCTGGCCGACGGACGGCTCGAGCGCATCGAGGCCGTCCAGTTGCGCGCCGTGCGCACCGGGTCGGCGGTGGCAGAGCCCGCGCGTACCGACACCGAACGCGCCCTCATCACCCTGCTGACCGAGGTGCTCGACGCCGAAGGCGAGATCGGCCGGGGCGACGACTACTTCAGCCTCGGCGGCGACAGCATCAAGGCGGTCCAGCTGGCGGCGCGCGGCCGCGACGCGGGCATGAAGCTGACGGCCCGCATGGTCTTCGAGTACCCGACGGTGCACGAGCTGGCCGCGGCGATCGACGCCCGGTCGTCGGCGGAAACCCAAGGGGCACCAGGTGAGGACCGCGAACACGCGCCGATGACGGTCTCGGGCCTGTCGGCCGACGAACTCGCCGAGCTGACCGCATCGTTCGCGTCATCGTGGAACGCACCGCAGGAGCCGCAGTGACAACGGTGCAGCCGGCGCCGGTCATCGAGGACGTCCTGGCGCTCAGCCCGCTGCAGCAGGGGCTGTACTCGATGGCGCAACTCGATCAGGCGGACGACCCGTATCTGATCGCGATGTCCGCCGACATCGACGGCGACGTGGATGCGGCGCTGCTGCGGGACTGCGCGGCCGCATTGCTGGTGCGTCACCCCAACCTGCGGGCCAGCTTCGTGCAGGCCGGAGCCCGCACGGTGCAGGTCATCCCGAGTGCGGTCGACCTGCCGTGGCGGCAGCTGACCGCCGCGTCGCCCGATGCCGCCGACGACCTCGAAGCGCAGGAACGGCGCCGGCCCTTCAGCCTGGAGCGCGGCCCGGCGATCCGGTTCCTGCTCGTCGAAATGCCTCAGCAGCGTTGGCGTTTCGCGGTCGTCGCGCACCACATCGTCATCGACGGGTGGTCGCTGCCGTTGTTCGTCGGTGAACTGCTCGCGCTGTATGCCGCCGGCGGCGACATCTCCGTGCTGCCTGCCGCGCCACGCCCGTACCGCGACTACATCGGCTGGCTCGCGGCCCGTGACCCGGAGACCAGCCGCGGTCTGTGGCAGCAGCACCTGGCCGGGCTCGACGGCCCCACGATGCTGGCTCCGGCCCTCGGCTCCGGTGAACTCGGCGACGACCTGCCGCACACCACCGAGATCAAGGCACCTCGAGACGAGACGCACCGTCTGGCCGAGGCCGCGCGGGCCCGCGGTGTCACGCTCAACACCCTCACCCAGATGGCCTGGGCGGCAATCCTGTCAGTGCTCACCGACCGCCGCGACGTCGTCTTCGGCGTCACGGTCTCGGGCCGGCCGGGCGAGCTCGCCGGCGTCGAGACCATGGTCGGTCTCTTCATCAACACCGTGCCGCTGCGAGTTCGCCTGGACCCGCTGCGCCGCGTCGGCGAGCAGTGCCTGGCCCTGCAGCGGGACGCCGCCGAGCTGCGCGAGCACAGCTACCTGTCGCACACCGAGCTGCGCTCGCTCGGCGGTGTCGGCGAACTGTTCGACAGCCTCCTGGTCTATGAGAACTTCCCGCCGGGCGGGCTTGTCGGCAGTGGCGAATTCGACGTCCGCGGAGCCACTTTCCGGCCCCGGGCTCTGCAGAGCCTGGCGCATTTCCCGATCACTGTCGCGGCGCACCTGACCGATGGCGAACTGACCATCCTGGTCGAGACGAAAGACGGTGCCACCGGGCTCGTGCCACCGGAGAGCCTCGGCCGGCAGGTGCTCGCGGTGATGCAGCGCCTCGTCGACGGCTGGGACCGCCCGTTGCGCGACGTCGGTATCCATCTCAACGCGCCCACGGTGGCAGCACACCCCGCCAGCACCGAAACCGGTGGCATCCACGAGAAGTTCACCACTACCGCGCGCAGCAAGCCGGGTTCGGTGGCACTGAGCTATGACGGCGGCGCGCTGACCTTCCGCGGTCTCGACGAGGCGTCCGACCGCGTCGCCACCGAACTGCGGCGCCGGGGCGTCGAGACCGAGACGCCGGTGCCGGTGCTGCTGCGCCGGGGACCCGACTACGTGGTGGCGATGCTCGGCGTGCTCAAGGCCGGTGGGTTGATCGTGCCGCTGGATCCGTCGATGCCCGCCGACCGGATCGAGGAGATCCTCGGCCAGACCAACGCGTCGGTGGTCGTGGACGACGCCCTGCTGGCGGCCGCGGGCAACCACCCCGCCGGTGAATTCACGCCGCTGCCAACACATCCCGGACAGGGCGCCTACATCGTGTTCACGTCGGGTACCACCGGCAAGCCCAAGGGCGTCATCGGTACCCATGACGCGGTGCTGGCCTATGCTGCAGACCATGCCGCCCGGGTGCTGCGGCCCGCGGTGGCGAAAGCCGGTCGGCCACTTCGGGTCGCGCACGCCTGGTCGTTCACGTTCGACGCGGCCTGGCAGCCGCTGGCCGCGCTGCTGGACGGCCATGGTCTGCACATCGTCGGCGACGAGGTGCAGCGTGATGCCGAGGCACTGGTGGCGACCATCGGACAGTACGGCGTCGACCTGATCGACACGACACCGTCGATGTTCACGCAGCTGCAAGCCGAAGGCCTCCTGACGACGGTGCCGCTGACCGCGCTGGCGCTGGGCGGTGAAGCCGTCGACCCGAACGCGTGGGCGGCCATCCGCAACGAGTGCGACCGCACCGGCATGTCGGCCTACAACTGTTACGGCCCAACCGAAACCACGGTCGAAGCCGTCGTGGCCGCATTCACCGAGCACGACACCCCCTCGATCGGGCACCCGACCACTGCGACGCGCGCCTACGTCCTCGACGCCTGGCTGCGCCCGGTGCCGGACGGTGTCACCGGTGAGCTCTACCTGGCCGGTGGACAGCTCACGCGCGGCTATCTGGGCCGCGCCGCCGAGACCGCCGCGCGATTCGTCGCCGACCCGTTCGTCGCCGGCGCGCGGATGTACCGCACCGGCGACGTGGTGCGCCGCGATCCCGGCACCGGTGGCCTGCAATTCCAGGGGCGGTCGGACGATCAGGTGAAGATTCGCGGGTTCCGGGTGGAACCCGGTGAGGTCGCCGCGGTCCTGCACGCGCACCCGGGTGTGCGGCAGGCGCACGTCACCGTCCGGCGGCACGGCAGCGGGCCGCGGCTGGTCGCGTACGTCGCCGGGGCGGCAGGGGCCACCGAGTTGCGGCGCATGCTGGCGTCCCGGCTGCCCAGATACCTGGTGCCGCACCACATCATCGCCGTGGACGAGATTCCGCTGACGGTCAACGGCAAAGTGGACGACGCGGCATTGGCCGCGATCGATGCCGCCGCCGGCACCGGGCAGGCGGCAGCGCCGGCCACCGCGACCGAACTGGCCGTGGCCGAGTTGTTCGCCGACGTGCTGGAGGTGGCCGACCCGGCCGGACTCGACGTCACCGCCGATTTCCTGGATCTGGGGCTCGACAGCATCGTCGCGCTGTCGGTGGTCCAGGCCGCGCGCCGCCGCGGCCTGGCGCTGCGCGCGCGGATGATGCTGGACTGCAGCAGCATTCGCGAACTGGCCGACGAACTGGACGCCGAGAACGAATTGGCCGCCACGGCGGTCGAGGAGGCGGGCCCGGTACCCGTGCTGCCCAACGTGCATTGGCTGTATCAGTACGGCGACGGCCGCCGCCTGGCCCAGACCCAGGCGGTGCGGCTACCGGATGCCATCACCGCCGAGCACCTGACCACGTTGCTGCACAGCGTCATTGCCGCGCACCCCGCCCTGCGCAGCCGCTTGGACCGGGCCACCATGACCCTGGTCGACCATCCGGTGGACGACGTCCTGTCCGAGGTCACCGTCGACGGTGACGTCGTGGCCGCGGTGGCCGAGCAGACCGATCTCGCGGTCGAACGACTCGATCCCGAGCAGGGGCGCCTGCTGCAGGCGGTGCTGCTGAACACCAAGTCCAGCGGCAAGGTGCTGGTCCTCAGTGCTCACGTGCTGGCTGTCGACCCGGCATCCTGGCGAATCGTGCTCGGCGAGTTGGAGAATGGCTGGCACGCGCTGGCCTCCGGTGCCCGGCCCGCAGTCATCCGCGAGCACACCAGCTACCGGGCCTGGTCACGGCTGGTCGCCGAACGGGCGCAGCACCTCGACACCGTGGACTTCTGGGAGGCACAGGTCGCCGGCCCGGATCCCGCGCTCGGCCGTCGCCGCGTGCAGCCCGAGACCGACTGTGCCGCAGACGTGGTGGTCGCCATGTCGATCCTCGACACCGACCTGACGGCGCGCGTACTGGGCGCCGGCCAACCGGTCACCGATCTGCTGGCCGCGGCGACCGCGCGCACCATCACCCGGTGGCGGCAGCGTCGCGGCCAGGACACCCCGGCGCCGCTGGTGGCGCTGGAGACCCATGGCCGCGCGGACACCGTGGTCGCCGGTGACGAGGTAGACACCGGCGACACCGTCGGACTGTTCAGCGCCATCTACCCGGTGCGCATCAGTTCCGAAGCGCCACAACAGGTCAGCGCCGAGATCGCCGCGGTCCCCGGCCACGGCATCGACTTCGGGCTGCTGCGGTATCTGCGCGCGGACACCGCGGAGCGGTTGGCGGCCTACCCCGAACCACAAGTGCTGCTGAACTACCTGGGCCGGGTACACCTCGGGGCGAGTGGGGCCGCACTGCAGCTCGACGGTGCGCTCCTGGCCGGTGCGTCACCGGTGCCCGAACCGAACTACGCGGTGCACCACGACCTGACCCTCCTGGCGGGAATCATCGACCATGACGGCACCGCGGCGCTCGGTGTCCAATGGCGCACGGTGCCAGACATTTTCAGCGCAGACGACATTGCCGAATTGCAACAGCTGTGGGAATCGCAGCTCAGGGAAGTGATGAAATGACCGACACCCGAAATACCCTGGCCGTCATCGGCGCCGGCGCCAAGGCGGTCGCCGTGGCCGCCAAGGCCGCCGAGCTGCGGGCCATGGGCGTGGACGCGCCCGACGTCATCGCGGTGGAGCGCCTGGGCGTCGGCGCCAACTGGCAGGCCGCAGGCGGCTGGACCGACGGCCGGCACCGGCTGGGCACCGGCCCGGAAAAGGACGTCGGCTTCCCGTACCGGTCGGCGCTCGTGCCGCGCCGCAACGTCGAGCTCGACGAACGCATGATGCGGCACAGCTGGCAGTCGTACCTGATCTCGACGGGACAGTTCGCCGAGTGGATCGACCGCGGCCGGCCCGCACCCACCCACCGGCGCTGGAGCCAGTACCTGGCGTGGGTCGCGGAAAGCGTTGCCATGCAGGTGGTCACGGGTGAGGTCACGCAGCTGTCGGTCGACGGCGACCAGTGGGTGCTGCACTGCCGCGATCAGCAGGTGCGCGCCGATGGCGTGATGATCACCGGTCCGGGACAGGCCGAGCGGTCCATCCTGCCGGGGCATCCGCGGGTGCTGTCGATCGCTCAGTTCTGGCACCGCGTCGCCCAGGACGAGCGCATCAATGCCGAGCGGGTCGCCGTCATCGGTGGTGGCGAAACCGCCGCCACCATGCTCGATGAGCTGTTTTCGCACCGGGTTTCGACCATCACGGTGATCTCCCCGGGCGTCACGCTGTTCACCCGCGGCGAGGGCTACTTCGAGAACACCCTGTTCTCCGACCCCACGGGCTGGGCCGGGCTCAGCATCTCCGAGCGCCGAGATGCCATGGCCCGCACCGACCGTGGCGTGTTCTCCGCCCGCGTCCAGGACTCACTGCTGGCCGACGACCGCATCCGGCACCTGCGCGGCCGCGTCGCCCATGCCGTGCCCCGCGAAGACCGGATCCGGTTGACCCTGCAGACCGAACGCGACTCCGGCTGCCTGGAGACGGTGCACGGCTTCGATCTGGTGATCGACGGTTCCGGCGCCGATTCGATGTGGTTCGCGCCGCTGTTGAGCCAGGACGCGTTGGACGTGCTGGAGCTCGGTATCGGTGCGCCGCTGTCGGCCGACTCCCTGCAGCGGTCCATCGGCTACGACCTCGCCGTCAGCGGCGTCACACCGAAGTTGTTCCTGCCCAGTCTGTCCTGGCTCACGCAGGGCCCCGGATTCCCCAACCTCAGCTGCCTCGGTCTGCTCAGCGACCGCGTGCTGGGGGCCGAATATGCCACACCATCCGTGAGGAGAAGCGATGAGCAGCAATCCGTTCGATGACGACAGCGGCGCGTTCTACGTCCTGATCAACGACGAAGAGCAGCACAGCCTGTGGCCGGTGTTCGCCGACGTGCCCGCCGGCTGGCGGGTCGTGTTCGGTGAGAGCACGCGCGCCGACTGCCTGGCCTACGTCGAAGAGACCTGGACCGACATCCGGCCGAAGACGCTGCGGGAGACCCTGGCCGGCTGAGCCGGGGTAAAGTCGCGGAAGCCAGAGCTGACCAGGGGGAGTGCAGCAATGACGTATCCGGATCCGCGGTATCCGCAGCAACAACCGCCGGCGGGGTCGTATCCGCAAGGCCATCCCGCCAGGCATGGGTACGGATATCCGCCGGCCGGCGACCCGTACCCCCAGCAGCCATACGTCCCACAGCAACCGCCCGAGCCGAAGAGCAATGGCAACTCCGCGGGCTGGCACGCCGCGAGCATCGCGATGGCCACGTTGTTCCGTGGCACCTACCGGCTGGGTGGCGACGCCCGCAGCCGCGTCGTCACAGCGCTGATGTGCCTGGGCATCGGGCTCGTCGCGCTGGTGCTCGTAGTGCTGGTCGGCACGTACCTGCGCTAGCGCACGCTCATTCGCCGGCCGGCGAAAGCTGCTGCGACAGCGGCACATCCATGTCGTACACCCGGGCGTGCAGCACCACCCGGTTCCGCAACGCCGACCGCACCGCACGGTGCAGGCCGTCCTCCAGGTAAATGGTGCCCTGCCAGCGCACGGCATGCGGGAACAGATCGCCGTAGAACGTCGAATCCTCGGACAGCAGCCGGTCCAGGGCGAGCACCGTCGTCGTGGTGACGATTTCGTCGAGACGCAACTGGCGCGGCGGAATCTGGGCCCATTCGCGGTAGCTCAGCCCATGCTCCGGGTAGGGCTTTCCGTCGCGTACCCCTTTGAAAATCATGAGTAGATCACTCTGCAAAGCTCCCCGTGAGCCGAGCGGGTCCGCGGTGACAGCGTCGGCATACAGGTGACCCTAGCGGGTCGACTCGGCGTTTGCCGAGGCATCCGACCACCAGATGCTGCCGAATGACGTCTGTCGACCGCCCGAATCCATCGTCACCGTAAAATGGCGGTGAAACTGGAGGTGACGAATGGGTAGTGCCGACGACCGTCGCTTTGAAGTGCTGCGTGCCATCGTTGCCGACTTCGTCTCCACGAAGGAGCCCATCGGCTCCAAGACGCTTGTCGAGCGCCACAACCTCGGCGTTTCGAGCGCCACGGTGCGCAACGACATGGCTGTGCTGGAGGCGGAGGGCTACATCACGCAGCCACACACCAGCTCGGGCCGGGTGCCCACCGAGAAGGGCTATCGCGAGTTCGTCGACCGGATCGACGACGTCAAGCCGCTGTCGTCCAGCGAGCGCCGGGCCATCCTGAGTTTCCTCGAATCCGGCGTCGACCTGGACGACGTGTTGCGCCGCGCGGTGCGCCTGCTCGCGCAGCTCACCCGGCAGGTCGCCATCGTGCAGTACCCCACCCTGTCGCGCTCCACGGTGCGCCACCTCGAGGTCGTGGCGCTCACCCCGGCCCGGCTGTTGCTGGTGGTCATCACCGATACCGGACGCGTCGACCAGCGCGTCGTCGAGCTCGGCGACGCCATCGGTGAGCACGAGCTGTCGCAGCTGCGGGAGCGGCTCGGCGCGGCCCTGGAAGGCAAGCTGTTGTCGGCCGCGTCGGTCGCGGTGGCCGACCTGGCATCGCAGATGGACGGTCACGGCGGCCTGGGCGACGCGGTGGGCCGCGCGGCGACGGTCTTGGTCGAGACGCTGGTCGAGCACCAGGAGGAGCGGCTGTTGCTCGGCGGCACCGCCAACCTGACGCGCAACACCGCCGATTTCGGCGGGTCCCTGCGGTCGGTGCTGGAGGCGCTGGAGGAGCAGGTCGTGGTCCTGCGGTTGCTGGCCGCCCAACAGGAGGCAGGTAAAGTCACGGTACGCATCGGCCACGAAACCGAGGCCGAGCAGATGGCTGGGACGTCCGTCGTGAGCACCGCCTACGGCAGTTTGGGCAAGGTTTACGGCGGCATGGGCGTGGTGGGCCCCACCCGGATGGACTATCCGGGCACCATCGCCAACGTCGCGGCTGTCGCCCGGTACATAGGCGAGGTACTGGGCACCCGGTGAGGGTGCCCAGCAGTTCGAGAGATTAGGCAAGGTTCTTAGGCGTGGCACGCGATTACTACGGCCTGCTCGGCGTGAGCAAGGGCGCCAGCGACTCGGAGATCAAGAAGGCCTACCGCAGGCTGGCCCGGGAGCTGCACCCCGACGTCAATCCCGACGAGGGTGCACAGCAGCGGTTCGCCGAGATCAGCACCGCGTACGAGGTCCTCAGCGACCCGGAGAAGCGGCGCATCGTCGACCTCGGCGGTGATCCCATGGAGAGCGGCGGCGGTGGCGGCGGTGCCGGTGGCTTCGCCGGTTTCGGAGGCCTCGGCGACGTGTTCGAGGCCTTCTTCGGTGGCGGCGCGTCCGCGCGCGGTCCGATCGGCCGGGTGCGCCCGGGCTCGGACTCGCTGCTGCGCCTGCGGCTGAACCTCGAGGAGTGCGCGACGGGCGTCACCAAGCAGGTCACCGTCGACACCGCGGTGCTGTGCGACCTGTGCCAGGGCAAGGGCACGCACGGCAATTCGCAGCCCGCCCGCTGTGATACCTGCCACGGCCAGGGTGAGGTCCAGACGGTCCAGCGCTCGCTGCTCGGGAACGTCATGACATCGCGGCCCTGCCCGGTGTGCGGTGGTGTCGGCGAGGTCATCCCCGACCCGTGTCACCGCTGCGGCGGCGACGGCCGGGTGCGCGCACGGCGCGACGTCAGCGTGAAGATTCCGGCCGGCGTCGGTGAGGGCATGCGGGTGCGCCTGGCGGCGCAGGGCGAGGTCGGCCCGGGCGGTGGCCCCGCCGGCGACCTGTACGTCGAGGTCCACGAGCAGCCTCATGAACTGTTCCTGCGCGACGGCGACGACCTGCACTGCACCGTCTCGGTGCCGATGGTCGACGCCGCGCTGGGCACCACCGTCACCGTCGACGCCATCCTCGATGGGCCCACCGAGATCACCATCGCGCCGGGTACCCAGCCCGGTTCGATCACCACGCTGCGCGGCCACGGTATGCCGCACCTGCGGTCCGGGGTCCGCGGCAACCTGCACGCGCACATCGACGTCGTGGTGCCGACGCGGCTCGACAACCGTGACCTCGAACTGCTGCGCAAGTTCAAGGAGCAGCGGTCCCGCGACGTCACCGAGGTGCGCTCGACGCAGGCCGTCGCCGGCGGCGGGGGCGGCCTGTTCAGCCGCCTGCGCGAAACCTTCAGTGGCCGTTAGCCTTCGGGGCTATTGGTGAGCCGGGCGCTGTTCTACGTCGACGCGGTACCGGAGGTCGGCGGTCTCGCCGTCGTCGACGGCGACGAGGGCTTCCACGCGGCGACGGTGCGACGCATCCGTCCGGGCGAGGAACTCGACCTGTCCGACGGTGCCGGGGCGCTGGCGCACTGCGTCATCGAAGACGCCGTGAAGGGCCGGTTGACAGCACGGGTGCTGTCGATCACCGACGTCCCGGCCGCGGTGCCGGCGGTGACGGTGGTGCAGGCCCTGCCCAAGTCCGAACGCTCCGAGCTGGCCATCGAATTGGCCACCGAGGCCGGTGCCGACGCGTTCGTCGCGTGGCAGTCCGAGCGCTGCGTCGCGCGCTGGGACGGTACGGCCAAGGTGGAGAAGGGTTTACGGCGCTGGAGTGCGGTGGCCCGGTCGGCGGCGCGGCAGTCCCGTCGCCCGTACGTACCTTCGGTCAGTGGCCCGGTGTCGACGGCTGAGCTGGTCGCGTCGATCGGCGAGGGAAGCGACGGGACGGGTCACGTCACGCTCGTGTTGCACGAATCCGCGGAAGTTCCCCTGCGCGAGGTGGTTTCGGCAGCCACCGAGGCGGTGACGCTGATCGTGGGTCCGGAAGGCGGCATCACCGACGGCGAGGTGGCGGCGTTGGTGGGCGCCGGCGCCGTTGCCGTTCGGCTGGGGCCGTCGGTGTTGCGCACGTCGACTGCGGCCGCGGTTGCCTTGGGTGCGCTGGGTGTGCTGACGCCGCGCTGGCAGGTCTAGAACTCAGCGCGGCCGGTCAAGGGCAGCCGAACCTCTCAGCCGCCCAACCATGTTCGGGCAGGTGTCGCCGGCCGGCTAGCGATGCTCACCGCGCAGGTATGCCGCCTCTGCCTCGGCGACCGCGTCGTCGGCCTGTCGCGGTGTCGGCAGGTCGGGCGCGTTCATCTCGATGATGGTCTCGACGCGCTCTTCGTCGAGCCCTTCGGCCGCGAGGACGCCTTCGATGAGTGCCCGTTGCACCGCACGGCCCTTCATGTTCGCGAGCTTCGCGGTCGCCAGGATGTTGCGGGCAAGTTCGGCCTCGGGCATCGAGGCCGCCTTGGGCGCCAGCTTGATCCGCTGGATCGACCCGGCGATGGACGCCTCGGCCGTGACGTTTCCTGCGGGGTCGGAGACCGCGAACACCACCACCCGGGGTGCGTCGTCGTCCGGCGTTTCGTCGTCGGCGTCGTCCACCGCGCCACCGACATTGGGCGCCATGGCGTCCGCATAGGAGCCCGCCGTCTCGTCGTCGTACGTCTCGTGATCCGACGTCACCAGGTGGTCGAGACCCGAATCGCCCGGGTCCGGGTCGTCACTGCCGTCGGTGGTGAAGTAGTCGAGCGAGCTCTCGGGTTCGGCGAGATGCTCGTCGTCGTCGTGGTCGTCCCAAGAATGGTCTGACATCGATCAGATCTGCATCTGCTTGCCGAGGTTGGAACCTTCCTGCGCATCCGTCTGGTCGTATTGCGCCGCGGCCTTGTTCAGGTTCGAGGCCAGGTTGCGCGACTTGTTCATCATCTGCTCGCAGGCGGCCTTGCGCGCGTTGTTCGCAGCACTCAGTGCCGATTGCGTCGACATGCACAGCGGCCCGTGGGTCGCGAGCACCTTGACCTCGACGTAGGACGTGGTGTTGCCGGCGGCGCTGAACGTCGCGGCCGCATCGGTCTGCTTGGTGGAGAGCGCCTGCAACTCTGAGGTCTCCACGGTGAGCTTGCCGCCCATGTGTTGCTCCTTTCGGGAAAGCCGGAAAAACTAGGTTTCGGTCGTGATGCGCGGGGGCGCAGTGGGATTCGACGGGTCCAGGCTCACGTGCACGGGGCCTTTGGCGGTGTCGGGATCGACGGCCACCTCGACGTGGTGCGCGCCGTCGTCGAACGACACCTGGATGGGCGCCCGTCCCGCGCGCGACTCCGTCCCGGCTGCCGCGCCCGGCGGATTCGCTTCCGCGGGTTGGGCATTGGGGTCGGCGGCCGGATCGTCCGGCTTGCCGTCGCCGTCTTTGTCTTCGCCGAGCGCGTTGGGGTCCTGTGCGTTCGGATCCTGCTTGCCCTGCTGGGCGGCCTGGGCCGCCTGCGTCGCGGTCTGTGCCGCCTGGCCGGCCAGGCCGGCGAGGGTGCCGAGGAGACCGCCGCCTCCGCTGCCGGAGCCACCGCCGCCCATCTGCGGCAGCGACGGCATACCGCCCATACCGGACCCGGACCCGGCGCCGGTGCCGGCACCCGATGCCGCTGGGGCGGAAGGCATCTCGGGTACCTCGGGCATCTTCGGCATGCTCGGGGTGCCGCCGCCACCGGCGCCCGAACCGCCGCCGGAGCCCGAGCCGCCGCCACTGCCCGAACCGCCACCGCCGCCACCGGTGCCCGTCGGGCTGCCGGTGGCGGGCGGGTTGCCCGTGGGCGGACCGGACGGCGTGCCCGTCCCCGGCCGCCCGGGCTGGTTGGGATTGCCCGGCGCGTTGGGGTCGGCATTGCCGAAATCCGGTCCGTCGCCCGGCTTTTTGGCCGGGGGCGGCATGGTGCTCAGCGGCGGAGCGTGCGAGGCGCTCTGGTACATGCTCGTCGCCTGGCTCAATTGCGCTGCGTTGCTCGATGACTGAGCCATCATGTTGTTCATCGTCACGGCCGAAGCCGCGGCGGCGACGGCGACGGATGCGGCCTGCAGCGCGAGCGACTCGGGAGCGCCGATGACCGTCGCCTCCAGGGCGAGGCAGACGGGGATCATCGCGCCCAGGCAGGTGGCGATGTTGTCCATCTGCTGGCGGCCCGCGTCGACCTGCTCGGCTTCGGCGCTCAGGATTTGTACGACGAGATTGTCGGCCTGCAGCAGCTGTTCGGCGCTGCCGATCTGTTCGGCGTTCCGGTTGGAGTAGGCCGTGGAGGAGGTGCCCTGCCAGACGGTCGGATAGGCGCTGCTGAGTCCGTCGCCGGCGGCCTGGAAGAGCTCGGCACCGTCGGAGAACGATTCGCCGGTGTCCGGATCGCCGATGCCGAAACCGAGCCCCGCGAGATCCAGGGCCCACAAGCCGCCCTCGATGATGGGCGTGCCGGCGGCCGCGGGCATCAGCATCTTGGCGATGTCGCCGGCATCGCTGATCAGCCCGACGGCGCCCATCGGATCGCCTTCCATCAGCTTCTTGACGTTGTCGGCGATGTCCGAGGCGGTGTCCAGGACGTCGTTGGCCTTGTCGAGGATGTCGTTGATCTTCTCGCCGAGGCTCGGGCTGTCACCGCCGTCGTGGTCACGCCGGTGCGAGTTGCCGTCGTGATCGTCGTGGCGCCGCGGGTTGTGGTCGTTGCGGTCGTTGTGGTTCGGCCGGGGGATGCGCACCGTGGGCTCGTCGTCGTGGCGCGGATGGCGGTTGCTCGGCGAATTGTGCGAACCGCCGTGATGACCGCGACCCCTACCCATGCAGAACCCTCCCCGATTCCTCATCGCCCCGGCGGACCCTCGCCGGTGAATCGAGCGTAACAGCGGCCGGCGCCCCTCCAATGCGCTAATTCCGAACTCCGCGACGTGGCCTTTCGGGCCATTCCTGTGGCCTGGGTTACAGCAATTCCTGCCAGTAAACACTAATTTCCTGCCAGCGGAATTAATCCTTTGACCTGCCTGTTTACATGGATGTCACAGCGGCTCGGGCCGCCAGGGGACAAAGACGGACAGAAGACGCGAAGGGAACACTCCATGAAGAATTTCGGAATTGCAGCAGTTATCGCCGGTGCATTGGCCGCCGGTGCCATGGGGTTCGCCGTTCCCGCCGTAGCCGCCACCGGACCGGCCCCGACAGGGGTGCAGGCAACAGTGGTGCCGACGGGAGTTGATCACCTGAACTGGCTGGACGACGTGCACCAGGGCGCCAAGTCGCCCAAGGTCGACACCAACGTCCACCAGAGCCGGTAATCGGCGACCCAACTACTACGCAACCCGCGGGCGGTACCGAAAGGTGCCGCCCGCGGCTTGCGTGACCAGCCAACTCGTTGGGCGTGCCTTCGGCCCGGCGGTAGAATGTGCTCCTCAGCTCGACACCAGAAAGCAGGCATCGAAAACCACGTGACGCCCCGCGATACGAACGCCGCCGCGTCGCGCTCCCCGGAGCTCGACCCGTCGGTTCGAAGCAGCATCACTGTTCCGCCTGATCTTGTCGTGGGCCTGCTCGGCTCGGCCGACGAGAATCTGCGAGCTCTCGAGAACCTGCTCGCGGCCGACATCCACGTCCGCGGCAATTCGCTCTCGATATCCGGCTCGCCCGCCGACGTGGCGAAGGCCGAGCGCGTGGTCAGTGAGCTCATCACGATTGCCGCCGGCGGGCAGACACTGACCCCGGACGTCGTGCGCCGCAGCGTCGGCATGCTCGACGGCGCCGACGCCGAGTCGCCGGCACAGGTGCTGACGCTCGACATCCTGTCGCGCCGCGGCAAGACCATCCGGCCCAAGACGCTCAACCAGAAGCGCTACGTCGACGCCATCGATGCCCACACCATCGTCTTCGGCATCGGCCCCGCCGGTACCGGCAAGACCTATCTGGCAATGGCCAAGGCCGTCAGCGCTTTACAGACCAAACAGGTCAGCCGGATCATCCTGACGCGTCCCGCCGTCGAAGCGGGGGAGCGCCTCGGCTTCCTGCCGGGCACGCTCAACGAGAAGATCGACCCGTATCTGCGGCCGCTGTACGACGCGCTGCACGACATGATGGACGCCGAGATGATCCCGAAGCTGATGGCAGCCGGGGTGATCGAGGTCGCGCCGCTGGCATACATGCGCGGCCGTACGTTGAACGACGCCTTCATCATCCTCGACGAGGCGCAGAACACGACCGCCGAACAGATGAAGATGTTCCTGACCCGCTTGGGTTTCGGTTCGAAGATCGTCGTCACCGGTGACGTCACACAGGTCGACCTGCCCGGCGGATCGAAGTCGGGTCTGCGGTCGGCCATCGAGGTCCTGGACGGTATCGACGACATCCACATCGCTGAGCTCACGAGTGCAGACGTGGTGCGCCACAAGCTGGTTTCGGAGATCGTCGACGCGTACGAAGCGGCGGAAGCCAAAGTGAGCGAGCACGGTCTGGCCAACCGCGCGCACCGTCGAGCCACCGGCCGGACGAGGCGGTGACGCAGTGACGGTCGAGGTTTCCAACGAGTCGGGAATCGACGTATCCGAAGACGAGCTGATCAGCGTGGCGCGGTTCGTCATCTCCAAGATGGACGTCAACCCCGCCGCTGAACTCTCGATGGTCCTCGTGGACCAGTCGGCCATGGCCGATCTGCACATGCGCTGGATGGACCTGCCGGGCCCCACCGACGTGATGAGCTTCCCGATGGACGAGCTCGAGCCCGGCGGCCGGCCGGATGCGCCCGAGCCCGGGCCGTCGATGCTCGGGGACATCGTGCTGTGTCCCGAGTTCGCCGCGAATCAGGCTGAGGCCGCCGGACATTCACTGGGTCACGAGCTGGCGCTGTTGACCGTGCACGGCGTGCTGCACCTGCTGGGCTACGACCACGCCGAGCCGGACGAGGAAAAAGAGATGTTCGACCTGCAGCGTCAGCTGCTCGAAGAGTGGGTCGCCGACCAGGTGCACGCCTACCACAAGGATCGGCAGACCGAGAAAGACCGCCGGCTGCTGGACAAGTCGCGGTACTTCGACGAACCGTGACCGGGTTGACGCCGTTGATCGGCGCCATAGTGCTCGTCGTGATCGGCGGGGTGTTCGCGGCGATCGATGCCGCCATCAACACCGTCTCGATCGCGCGGGTCGACGAGCTGATCCGTGACGAGCGGCCCGGTGCGGTGCGGCTGGCCAAGATCGTCCGGAACCGGCCGCAGTACGTCAATCTCGTTGTGCTGCTGCGGGTTGTCTGCGAGGCTTCGGCGACCGTCCTGCTGGTCGACTACCTCGACGAGCTGATGACGCGCGGGTGGGCCCTGGTGTCCGCCGCGGCCATCATGGTTGTCGTCAGCTTCGTCGCCATCGGCGTCGGCCCCCGCACCGTCGGCCGGCAGAACGCCTACTCCATCTCGCTGCTGTCGGCGCTTCCGCTGCAGGTGATCGCGGTGCTGCTGACCCCGATCAGCCGGCTGCTGGTGCTCATCGGTAACGCCCTGACGCCGGGCCGCGGTTTCCGCAACGGACCCTTCGCCTCGGAAATCGAACTGCTCGAGGTCGTCGACCTCGCGCAGCAGCGGGGTGTCGTGGCCGCCGAAGAGCGGCGAATGATCAAGTCCGTCTTCGAACTCGGCGACACCCCGGCACGTGAGGTCATGGTGCCCCGCACCGAGATGGTGTGGATCGAGAGCGACAAGTCGGCAGGCCAGGCGACCTCGCTGGCGGTCCGCAGCGGACACTCCCGCATCCCGGTGATCGGGGAGAACGTCGACGACGTCGTCGGCGTCGTCTATCTCAAAGACCTTGTGGAGCAGACCTACAACTCCACCAACGGCGGTCGCGAGACCAAGGTGGCCGCGGTGATGCGCCCCGCGGTGTTCATGCCGGACTCCAAACCGCTCGACGAGCTGCTCAACGAGATGCAGCGCACCCGCAACCACATGGCGTTGCTGGTCGACGAGTACGGCGCGATCGCCGGCCTGGTGTCCATCGAGGACGTGCTCGAGGAGATCGTCGGTGAGATCGCCGACGAATACGACACCGACGAGGTGCTCCCGGTAGAAGAACTGGGCGACAACCGGTTTCGGGTGTCGGCGCGGCTACCGCTGGAGGACCTGGCCGAACTGTGCGGCTTCGAGGTCGACGGCGACCTCGACGTGGACACCGTCGGCGGGCTCCTGGCGCACGAACTGGGGCGCGTGCCGCTGCCGGGCGCCGAGGTCCGGGTGTCGTTCCCGTCGCATCGATCGCAGTACCCGGCGACCCTCCAGCTGCGGGCCGAGGGCGGCCGGGACCATCGCGGCCGGGTCCGGATCGGCACCGTCCTGGTGACGCCGGTGGAGCCGGAACGCACTGATGACGTGGAAGAAGGAGAACCCGATGAGTGACGAATTCCGTTCCGGCTTCGTCTGTTTGGTCGGCCGGCCGAACACCGGCAAGTCGACGCTGACCAACGCGCTCGTCGGCACCAAGGTCGCGATCACGTCGAATCGCCCGCAGACCACGCGGCACACCATCCGCGGCATCGTGCACCGCGAGGACTTCCAGATCATCCTGGTGGACACGCCCGGTCTGCACCGGCCGCGCACGCTGCTCGGCCAGCGGCTCAACGAACTGGTCAAGGACACCTATTCCGAGGTCGACATCATCTGTCTCTGCATCCCGGCGGACGAGGCCATCGGGCCCGGCGACCGCTGGATCTACCAGCAGATCCGTGCTGTCGCACCGCGAACCACGCTGCTGGTGGTCGTCACCAAGACCGACAAGGTGCCGCGCGACAAGGTGGCCGCGCAGCTGCTGGCGGTCAGTGAGCTCACCGAGGGCAAGGCCGAGATCGTGCCGGTGTCCGCGGTGGCCGGCGAACAGGTCGACGTCCTGATCGACGTGCTGGCCGGCAAGCTGCCGCCGGGGCCGGCGTTCTACCCGGACGGCGAACTGACCGACGAACCCGAGGAAGTGCTCATCGCCGAGCTCATCCGCGAAGCCGCGCTGGAAGGCGTCCGCGACGAGCTGCCGCACTCCCTGGCGGTGGTCATCGAGGAGTTCACCGAGCGCGAAGGCCGCACCCCCGAGCAGGGCGAGATGTGCGACATCCACGCCATCATCTACGTCGAGCGCGACAGCCAGAAGGGCATCGTGATCGGCAAGGGCGGCTCCCGCTTGCGTGAGGTCGGGACGGCGGCGCGGACGCAGATCGAGAAGCTGCTCGGCACCAAGGTGTACCTGAACCTGCGGGTCAAGATCGCCAAGAACTGGCAGCGTGACCCGAAACAGCTTGGCAAGCTGGGCTTTTAATCACCCGCGAGCGGCCGTGTCTGTACGCGACACGCGGGTCTTGGTGCGCCGTCCGCGCACGCTCGCGGCCGGCGAGCGCGACGATAGTGCTCGGCTCACGCGGCGTGTCGCGGGCAGACACGCACGCTCGCGGAAAATGAATGGCCAGGGCCTCGGGGCAATGGCCAGGGCCTAGGGCTGAGTCCACCAGTTGTCGGGCTGCTTGGTGGCCCAGCCGGTGATGGCCTCCAGGCTGGCGGCCAGAGAGATCAGGAGCGGCTCGCTGCCTTCCGGGCCCATGAGCTGCACACCGATGGGCAGCCCGTCGGCGGCGAAGCCGGCCGGGATGTTGATCGACGGCCAGCCGAGTGCGTTCCACGGCCAGCACACCGGGCAGGCCGCGATGATCGCGCGGTCGGTGGCGGTGCTGCCCAGACGGTCGAAGGCATCGATCAGCGGTGGCGGCTGCGCCGTCGTCGGCGCCAGCACGACGTCGACGAGGTTGAAAATCCAGCCGATGCGGCGCGCCAGCGTCTTCTCCCGCTGCCGTGCCTGCCGGAGGGCGTGTTCCGACATCAGCCACCCGGTCCGGATGTTGCTGCGGGTGCGCGGGTCCAATGCCACACCGGGTCCGACGCGGTCGCGCCATTCGGCGAGCCCGGAGGTGGAGCGGGCCAGGAAGTCCAGGGACAGCCGCAGCCCGTACTCGGGATCGGCCGGCCGGACCGTGTGACCGAGCTCCTCCAGTTGTCCCGCAACGGTATTCAGCGCGGCCCGGATCTCCGGATGCAACCGGGCCGGGAACAGCGTGAACGGAAACTTGGTCGACAACGCGACGCGCAGGGGCCCCGGCGCTCGGCCGACGGCCTCGGCCGCCGCGATGGGCGCCGGCTTGTGCAGATCACCGTCGACGTTGCCGGCGGCGGCGTCGAGAACCAGCGCCGCGTCGGCGACGGTGCGGGCCAGCACCCCGTTGACCGTGATGCCGTTGAAGGCTTCGGGCAGCGGCCAGGTGGAGATGCGTCCGCGCTGCGGTTTGATGCCGACGAGATGCGTCCAGGCGGCGGGGATGCGGACGCTGCCCGCACCGTCGGATCCGATTGCGGCGGTGACCAATCCGGCCGCGACGGCCGCGGCGCTACCGCCCGACGACCCGCCCGGGGTGTGCTCGCGCGACCAGGGGTTGCGGGTGTGCCCGAAACCGGGCCCGCTGGTGAACGGCCACTGGCCGAGCTCGCAGGTGTTGGTCTTGCCGACGATCACCGCGCCGGCCGCCTTCAGCCGGCGCACCACCTCGGCGTCCGCGGTGGCCGGGGGCACGTCGCCGTCGGTGCCGAACCGGGTGGGCACGCCCGCGACGTCGACGTCGTCCTTGATCGCGATGGGTACGCCGAGAAGCGGAAGATGTTGTCCGGCAGCACGTTTGCGGTCTGCTTCGGCGGCGTCGGCGAGCGCCTGTTCGGTGAAGACCACCCGGAAGGCGTTCAGCTCGAGCTGACTGGCCGCGATGGCATCCAGCGACTGCCGCACGATCTGCTGTGACGTCACCGTGCCGCTCGCGAGGCGGTACAACTGCTGGGTCAGAGTCGGGAATCGGGGCTGCGCGGAACGTTCGGCCATGTCGGTTCCGAGGATAGTGGTGCGCACTTGCCCGGCGCTGCCTAACGGAAGTTGTCGGTCCGTGATGGGACAATCGCCCGATGCGGTTGTACCGGGATCGAGCGGTCGTGCTGCGCCAGCACAAGCTCGGCGAGGCCGACCGGATCGTCACGCTGCTCACCCGCGAACACGGGCTGGTCCGCGCGGTGGCCAAGGGCGTGCGGCGGACCCGCAGCAAGTTCGGCTCGCGGCTGGAGCCGTTCGCCCACATCGACGTGCAGCTGCATCCCGGCCGCAACCTCGACATCGTCACCCAGGTGGTGTCCCTCGACGCGTTCGCCGCCGACATCGTCAACGACTACGGCCGCTACACCTGCGGCTGCGCCATCCTGGAGACCGCCGAGCGGCTGGCCGGTGAGGAACGCAACCCGATGCCGGCACTGCAGCGGCTCACCGTCGGCGCACTGCGGGCCGTCGCCGACGGCAGCCGGCCCCGTGAACTGGTGCTCGACGCCTATCTGCTGCGGGCCATGGGGATCGCCGGCTGGGCGCCGGCCATCACCGAGTGCGCGCGCTGCGCCGCACCCGGTCCGCACCGGGCGTTCCATGTCGCGGCAGGCGGCAGCGTGTGTGTGCACTGCCGGCCGTCGGGATCGGTCACCCCGCCGCAGGGTGTGCTGGATCTGATGGCCGCGCTGCACGACGGCGACTGGGAGTTTGCGCAGGCCTCGCCGACCGGGCACCGCAGCCAGGCCAGCGGGCTGGTGGCCGCGCACCTGCAGTGGCATCTGGAGCGTCAGCTGCGGACATTGCCCCTCGTCGAGCGTGCGTACCGTCCCGATACCGCACTCATTGAGCAGCGCGTGACCCTACTCAGGCAGGATATTGCCCATGGCACTCAACCGGGCGCGCAAGACCAGCTATCCACAGCTGCCTCAGGCGCCTGACGACTATCCGATCTTCCCGGACGTTTCGACCTGGCCCGTGGTCTTTCCGGAGCTCCCACCGAACTCCAACGGCCGCTTCGCACGGCCGCCGCAGCACCCGTCCAAGGCCGTCGCACCGCAGATTCCCGCCGACCAGGTACCCAACCACGTCGCCGTCGTCATGGACGGCAACGGCCGGTGGGCCACCCAGCGCGGGCTCGGACGCACCGAGGGCCACAAGATGGGTGAGGCGGTGTTGATCGACATCACCTGCGGAGCCATCGAACTGGGCATCAAACACCTGTCGGTGTACGCGTTCTCCACCGAGAACTGGAAGCGCAGCACCGAAGAGGTGCGGTTCCTGATGGGCTTCAACCGCGAGGTGGTGCGCCGCCGCCGCGAGAACCTCAACGCGATGGGCGTCAACATGCGGTGGGTCGGGTCGCGGCCGCGCATGTGGAGCAGCGTCATCAAGGAGTTCGACATCGCCGAGCAGATGACCGTCGGCAACGACGTCATCACCGTCAACTACTGCGTGAACTACGGCGGGCGTACCGAGATCGTCGAAGCGGCGCGCGAACTCGCCGAGCAGGCGGCGGCCGGCAAGATCAACCCGAACCGCATCTCCGAGGCGTCGTTCGCCAAGCACCTGCACCGCCCCGACATCCCCGACGTCGACCTGTTCATCCGCACCTCGGGCGAGCAGCGCGCCAGCAACTTCATGCTGTGGCAGGCGGCGTACGCCGAGTACGTCTTCCAGGACAAGCTCTGGCCGGACTACGACCGCCGCGACCTGTGGGCGGCGTGCGAGGAGTACGTCAACCGCAACCGACGGTTCGGGAGGGCCTGATGGCGGACTTGTTGCAGCGGTTGGCAGCCGTGCTCGCGGATTCGGTGACCATCGTCGAAGAGACCGACGGCGCCCTCACCGTCGCACACGACGGGACGGTGGCGTCACTGCGCGTGGTGAACATCGGCGAGGGACTCGACCTGGTCTCACTGACGCAGCCACTGGCATGGGATATCAAGCTGGACAACAAGGTTCGGGACCGCGTGGCCGATCACGCGGGTCGCACCATGCTCGGCTCGGTGGTGCTGGTGGAGCGGGCCGGTGATCCGCGGTCCAACGGCGCCAAGAAGGTCGGCGACGTGATGCTGCGCTACAACTTCCCGGCCGCCGGACTCAGCGACGACGCCTTGTCCACCCTCGTCATGCTGGTGCTGTCCACCGGCGTCGACGTGCGGGCCGACCTGACGTCGTGACGCCGGCGTGACCGTCATCCGGATCGTCGCCGCGGTGGTCGCCGACGAACGCGGGCACCTGCTGGTCGTCCGCAAACGTGGCACGACGACGTTCATGCAACCCGGCGGCAAGTTCGAACCGGGGGAGTCGCCGGTCGACGCGCTGGCCCGCGAGATCCGGGAGGAACTCGGGGTCGGCATCACCGACGTGCGGGAGTTGGGTCACCACACGGCGGTCGCGGCCAACGAGCCCGGGCACACGGTCGACGCCGAGCTGTTCCTCGTGCAGCTCGACGGCGCGCCGCAGATCGCGGCCGAGATCGAGGAGATGGCCTGGATCGATCCGTCGGCACCCGGCGACATCAGGCTGGCGCCGCTGACGGCCGAGGCGGTGCTGGACTGGGCGCGGAGCCGGGCGGCTCTGGAGCCCTGAACGTCAGGCGCCGGTGCAGGCCGAGCACACCCCGAAAATCTCGATGGTGTGACTGACATCGGAAAAGCCATGGGCGGCAGCGGTTTCGGTGGCCCACGCCTCGACCTCGGTGCCGGCCACCTCGACCGTGGCGCCGCACTGCCGGCACACGAGGTGATGGTGATGGTGGGCCTGCGAGCAGCGCCGGTAGAGCGCCTCACCGCTGTCGTTGCGCAGGCTGTCGACCTGTCCGGCCGCGGCCATCGACTGCAGGGTGCGGTAGACGGTCGTCAGGCCGATGCCCTCGCCGCGGCGGCGCAGTTCGTCGTGCAGCTCCTGTGCGGACCGGAATTCTTCGACGTTGGTGAGCAGCGCCGCGATCGCGGTGCGCTGCTTGGTGGACCGGGTGGGAGCGCTCACGACCGGTCCTCCTCGACGTGCGCGATCGCGTCGACGACGATGTGCGCGAGGTGATGGTCGACCAGGCGGTACATCACCTCGCGGCCGGCGCGTTCACCCGCGACGACCCCGGCCGACTTGAGGATGCGCAGGTGCTGGCTGACCAGGGGCTGCGGGACTTCCAGGGCGTCGACGAGTTCGTGCACGCAGCGCTGTGACTCGCGCAGCTGCATCACGATGGCGATGCGGATGGGCGCGGCGAGGGCGCGCAGCAGGTCGCCGGCGGCGTCGAGCGTGTCCCGCGGCGGGGACGACGGAAACGGCGCGCCGCTGTGCTGGTGGTCGAGCTCGTCATGCGTAGTGGTGGGTGGCACCCCGGCAACTCCCGGCTATTGGAAATAGTTTTCATTTAGCTTTCCATGCGCGCATACGCATGTCAAAGGTGGGTGCGACATTGGCCGATCAGCGGGGCCTTTAGGCTGGACGGGTTGCATCCCAGCTGACTCGAGGAGTGCTCGAACATCGTGGCGTCCATCATCGACACCGTTGCCAACCTGGCCAAACGCCGTGGTCTGGTCTTCCAGTCCGGCGAAATCTACGGCGGCACAAAGTCTGCGTGGGATTACGGGCCACTGGGTGTCGAGCTCAAGGAGAACATCAAGCGCCAGTGGTGGAAGTCCGTCGTCACGTCCCGCGACGACGTCGTCGGCCTGGACAGCGCGATCATCCTGCCCCGTCAGGTGTGGGTGGCCTCGGGCCACGTCGCGGTGTTCAACGACCCGCTGGTCGAGTGCCTGAACTGCCACAAGCGGCACCGTCAGGACCACATGCAGGAGGCCTACGCCCTGAAGAAGGGCCTCGATGACCCCGATGCCGTGCCGATGGACGAGATCGTCTGCCCGGACTGCGGCACCAAGGGCCAGTGGACCGAGCCCCGTGACTTCAACATGATGCTCAAGACCTACCTCGGGCCCATCGAGTCCGAGGAAGGCATGCACTACCTGCGCCCGGAGACCGCGCAGGGCATCTTCGTGAACTTCGCCAACGTGGTGACCACAGCGCGCAAGAAGCCGCCGTTCGGCATCGGCCAGATCGGCAAGAGCTTCCGCAACGAGATCACGCCCGGCAACTTCATCTTCCGCACCCGCGAGTTCGAGCAGATGGAGATGGAGTTCTTCGTCGAGCCCTCGACCGCGCCGGAGTGGCACAAGTACTGGATCGACACCCGCTTCCAGTGGTACGTCGACCTGGGCATCAACCCGGAGAACCTGCGCCTCTACGAGCACCCGCTGGAGAAGCTGTCGCACTACAGCGCCGGCACCACCGACATCGAGTACAAGTTCGGCTTCGCCGGCAACCCGTGGGGTGAGCTGGAAGGCATCGCCAACCGCACCAACTTCGACCTCAGCACGCACGGCGAGCACTCGGGCGTCGACCTGTCGTTCTACGACCAGGCCACCGACACCCGCTTCGTGCCGTACGTCATCGAGCCGGCGGCCGGCCTGACCCGGTCGCTGATGGCGTTCCTGGTCGACTCGTATCACGAGGACGAGGCCCCCAACGCCAAGGGCGGCGTCGACAAGCGCACCGTGCTCAAGCTCGACCCGCGCCTCGCGCCGGTCAAGGCCGCGGTGCTGCCGCTGTCGCGCAACGCCGATCTGTCGCCCAAGGCCCGCGACCTGGCCGCCGAGCTGCGCAAGAACTGGAACGTCGAGTTCGACGACGCCGGCGCCATCGGCCGCCGCTACCGTCGCCAGGACGAGATCGGCACGCCGTTCTGCATCACGGTCGACTTCGACTCGCTCGAGGACCACGCCGTGACCATCCGCGAGCGTGACGCCATGACCCAGGAGCGCGTCGCCATCGACGCCGTCAGCGACTACCTCGCGGTGCGCCTCAAGGGCTGCTGACGGGCAACTGCCAACCGTCGTATGCGCACCGGTGAGAAATTGCCGCCGGGGACCCGCCGCGGGCTCGAATAGGCTTGTGGGCCAGGGGCAAGGGACGCCGGAGGGGGCGACAGTGACGGTTCTCGGCGCATTTCTTTCGACGTGGGACGACGCGCGCGCGACGTTCGGGTCCGGGACGCCGGTCGGCGGTGCCGAATTCGACATGAGCGACCAGTTCCACGAACTGCGCAGCACAGTGCTGTCGGCGGCGAGCGGCGGCGAGTGGACGGGCACCGCGGCCGAGGCGTACGACGATCGCAATCGCGCGCATGCCGGGGCCATCGGCAGGCTCGCCGAACTCGACCGACGGCTCGGTGTCGAGGTCGACCGGTCGGCTGCCGTGGTGACGGCGGGCCGCCGCGATCTCGACTCCGTCAAACAGTGGGTGGTCGACGCGGCCGCCAGCGTGCCGCCCACCGCCGCGGGCGACCGTGTACTGCTTCCCGTGGTGGTGAAGGGGACGGCCGAGATCGCCGACATCATCAGTCGGTCGAACGCCGATATGGATGCCATCGCGGCACGCATCCGCGAGATCGGTTCGGGCTATGAGGAAATCGCCGGGCGGGACGGACGCGATCCCGGCGATCCGAACGGAAAACCGGAGGACCCGCCGGCCGACAAACACCCGGGCGACACCATTCCGGCGCCGCCGCCATGGGCGAAACATGATGGCGGGGCTGGAGAGTGGGGTTCGCAGCCGTGGTACGCGCGGGGTGACGACGCCGCCTTCAAAGCCGCCATCGAGGCCGGGCTGCCATTGATCGGGCTCAAGTGGCCGCATGCGGCCGACCTGATGGATCACTATCTCGACAACACCGGGAAGCCCTACAACCTCGATGTGAATTCGATGATGAACGACATCCCGCAGATGCGCGCGCGAGCCGACGCCAAGATCAACGACGAGGTCAACCGGATTGTCGCGGACGCCGCGGCGACGGGGCAGTACGGCCGGCCGGTGGCGTTCCGGACGGGCTGGGACGGCTATTACATGGACGCCGAGGCCAATCCCGACTGGTACCACGCTGTCGGCGGCGTCGACATGTCGGTCGGTGGGGTGGTCACCGTCTACCCGCCGGACAGTCCGGGCGGGCCGCCTCGCGTCCACGTCGAATCGCAGGTGAACGTGGCGGATCAGTACAACTGGGACGAAGGGAAGGAGACCAAGGTGGGACCCATCACGATCACCGACAAGGACATGGGCGGCCTCCAGACCGCAGGCATGGCAAGGGAATTCGAGATCGCGGGTGCGTCGTCGGTCGCGACGTACGACGGGGTGCCGCGGTGATGCGGCACCTGGGAATGTTGGCCGCCGTCCTGGTGATGTGCGCGTTCTCCGCGTGTTCGGTCGAGAAAACAGGAGAGCAGAAGGTGTCTGCGGAAACGGCCGCGGCGTTCGGCAACGTGACCCTGCCGCAGGGCGCGCAGGTTCTGGCCACCGCCACCGATGCGGGCCGGGACACCCGCTACCGGCTGTCCCTGCGGCTGACCGACAGCCAGCTGCGCGAATTCCTGGGCCAGTTCCCGGCGCAGCCGCGGCCGTCCGAGATTCCGAAAACCATCACCGTGCTCGCCGGGCCGTCGCCGGCGACCGCGTCCAAGCCGTTGTTCCTGCAGGACAAGGTCACGACCAAGGACCACAAGCTGGTCAACCGTGAGGTCGTCGTCGACGAGCGCGGGCCCGACGAGGTGTACGTCCACCTGTCGCTGTACACCACCTAGACGAAGTGCTGAGCAGTCTCTCAGCACCCGTCGTCGATCCCGTTGCGCTCCCGGTATAGCGTGACGCCCATGACACGAGTTTCGGTGATCACCGGCGGTGCCGGCGGGATGGGCCGGGCGACGGCCAAGATCATCGGGCGGGACCACACGGTGGTGCTGGCCGATGTGCGTCAGGACCGTCTCGACGCCGCGGCGGCAGAACTGTCCGGTCTCGGGATCGCCGCATTACCGGTCCACGCCGATGTCACCGACCGGGTAGCAGTGGACCAATTGTTCGCCACCGCAACAGAGTTCGGTCCGATCGTGTCGGTGATCCACGCTGCCGGCGTCAGCCCGAGCATGGGGCCGGCGGATTACGTGGCACGCACCAATGCGATCGGCACCGTGAACGTCAACGAGGCCTTCTACCGCTTCGCGGACGCAGGCGCGGCGATCGTCAACGTGGCGTCGATGGCGGCACACCTGCTGCCCGACGAGATCATCCCCACGGCGAAGTTCCCGCTGGCCCTCACCGACGCGGACGCGTTCCTGGCCGAGATGCTGGCGGCCTGTGCGTTCGCGCCCGAGGAACTGCGCTCGGGCATGGCCTATGGGGTGAGCAAGAACTTCGTCAAGTGGTACAGCAGCTCCCAGGCCGAGCGCTTCAACGGCAAGGGGCTGCGCATCGTCTCGGTGTCACCGGGCTCGGTCGACACCGAGATGGGACTGCTCGAGGCCGACGCCGGCGCCGGCGCGATGGTCATGAACGCCGCGGTACCGCGCTGGGGCAAGGCCGAGGAGATGGCCGAGCTGTTCGCGTTCTGCGCCAGCGACAGGGCCGGGTACCTCACCGGCACCGACATCCTGAACGACGGTGGCGTGGTCGCCTCGATGCGCGAGCGGGCCCGTCGCGACGCCGCGGCGGGCTGATCGCTCACCGCGACTAGAACCGCCCGCCACCGCCGGAGAAGCCGCCGCCGGAGCCGCCGAAACTCGTTGAACTCCAACCACCCCCGTGGCTGCCACCGCCACTGCCGCCGCCGCGGATCATGCCCGACAAGATGCCGCCGATGATGATGCCGCCGATGTCGCCGGCGGTGCTCGTGCCGGTCCCGGCGTAGGCCTGGCGGGCGGCGCGGACGTCGTTGTCGGCCAGGTTCTGGGCCTGGGCGGCCAGGGCGTCTGCGGCGTTGGCCTGTTCGATGGCCGCCGGCAGGTCGGTGGCCTGCGCCGCCTGTGCGGCTTCGAGGCGGCGCTGCGCCTCGGCCAGCCGGGTGCGGGCTTCGGAGCCGACGCTGCCGCGGCGGGTGTCGATGAAATCGGAGACGCCGCGCACGCGGGACTGCGCCGCCAGCAGTGCCTGACCGAACGACTGCCGCAGCCGGTTCATTGCGGCGGTTTCTTCGGAGATGGTCGCGAGGAGCTTGTCCAGCTGCGAATCGGCGGCGGTCAGTTGGGTGAATGCGCTCAGCGGATCGGCCGTGCCCGACGCCTGGGCGTTCGAAACCGCCTGCACCGCAGCGGTACGCGCGGCCGTCAGCTCGGGGTAGTGCGTGCCGGGCGGTACCGCTTCCGCGGCCTTGATGCCGTTCTGGATATCGGAGATCGCGGCGGGCAGGGCGCTGATGGCGTGGGCGATATCGGTCGCGGCACTGTCGACCGAATCGAGCAGCCGTTGTGCCTGACCCAACGCCGATTCAGCGGCGCGGATGGCATTGACCAGGGCAGCCTGGCTGTCGCCCGGCTTGCTGACCAACGCGCGCGCGGTGGTGATGTTCTGGTCGGCGAACGTCAGCCGTTCTCTGGCGCCGTCCACGTTGCCGGCCACCGACGCCAGCGCGGTCTCGGTGAACTGGCCGTGCAGCCCGGTCAGGGTCTGCTGGGCCGGCTCGATGCGGGCGGTCAGGGCGACCATCTGCTGTGTCAGCGCGTCCAGCCGGGTCGGCGCGTTGATGACAAGGTCGCGCATCTGATGGAAGGCGGTGCGCTGGTTCTCCAGTTCTCTGTCGGCGCGGGCCGCCGAGACGACCACCTGGGTCAGGAGATCGCGGCGTTGTTGCGGCGTCTCGGGCACCGCGTCGTCGAGCGTCTGGCGCACGCTGAACGCCTGTGCCATGGCGGCTTTCGCGTTCTGCACGGCGGCGATGAACGGCGCGGTGTCGTGCTCGCCGAATTCGCCGACGGCCAGGGCCAGCTCGTTGTCGCTGGTGCGCACGGCGTTGTCGACCTCGACGAGGATCGACTTGGACAGGTCCTCCAACGTCTCCGGCGGCATCTTCGCGAGGACCGCGGGATCGGTGGCGTCAGCCTGCTGCGCGGCGTTGAGGTCGGCCTGCCGGCGCTGCCGACGCCGCCGCCGGGCCCACCAGATGAGCCCGGCGAACGCGACGCCGATGACCGCCAGCGCAATCACCAGCCCGACCCAGTTGAACGGCGCAGACGAGGCCCCGCGAAGTCCGTCGGCGGCCGCGACGGCCGCGCCCGCCCAGTCGCCGTCGTGCAGCTTGGCCTCGACGATCTCCTGGCGCAGGCGGTCGACGTCCACATCGCCCGTCGCGGCCTCGGGGACCAGGAGCGCGTAGGCACGATCCTTGATCGCCACGGCAAGGATGGCGTCGTGGTTGCCCAGAAAGCTTTTGCGCCAGGTGCTTTCTGCCCAGTCGCGGGGACTGGACTCGGAGAAGGTGTCGACATAGACGACCCACAACCGGGTACCGCGCTTGTCGTACAGCTGCTGCACCGCGCCGGAGACCTGGCTGCGTTGTTGCGCGTTGAGCGCACCGGCCCCGTCGGTGACGTAGTCCGGGAGCCGCATGGGTGGTTCAGCGCACGCGACCGGGGCCAGCAGCGTTCCCGCCAGCAGGACCGAAATCATCAGCCAGAGCACTCGCACGATGCGCATGTCGCTCAATGTAGTGACAGGGTATGTGGTAAGCGGACGCGCCCGGGCTGGCAGACTTCGGCCGTGGGCATTGCAAGCGACGGATACAGCGACTTCGACCGGCAGCGGCTGGTCGGGGAGGGCACGAAGAGCGCCACGCTGCCCGGCACCGATTCCGGCCACCGCACGGATTTCGCGCGTGACCGGGCCCGTGTGCTGCACAGCGCTGCGCTCCGCCGGCTCGCCGACAAGACCCAGGTGGTCGGGCCCCGCCAGGGCGAGACCCCGCGCACCCGGCTCACCCACTCGCTCGAAGTGGCACAGATCGGGCGCCACATGGCGGTGGGGCTGGGCTGTGATCCCGACCTGGTCGACCTCGCCGGTCTGGCCCACGACATCGGCCACCCGCCCTACGGCCACAACGGCGAACGCGCGCTCGACGAGATCGCCAAGCCGTTCGGCGGGTTCGAGGGCAATGCCCAGAACTTCCGCATCCTGACCCGGCTCGAACCGAAAACGCTTGACAGCGAAGGGCGTTCGGCCGGACTGAACCTGACCCGGGCCGCACTGGACGCCGTGATCAAATACCCGTGGTTCCGTGAGGACCGCGTGAAGTTCGGCTTCTACGACGACGACGCGGCGGCCGCCGCCTGGGTGCGCGAGGGCGCGCCCGCCGAGCGGCTGTGCCTGGAAGCCCAGGTCATGGACTGGGCCGACGACGTCGCGTACTCCGTGCACGACGTCGAGGACGGCATCATCTCGGGCCGTATCGACCTGCGCGTCCTCGCCGACGCCGACGCCGCCGACACCCTGGCCAAACTGGGTGCCCGGTCGCATCCGACGGTGACGCACGACGACATGCTGGCCGCCGCCGCGCGGTTGTCGCAGCTGCCCGTGGTCACCGCCGTCGGCAAGTACGACGGTTCGGTCGCGACGTCGGTGGCGCTCAAGCGGCTCACCAGTGAGTTGGTCGGCCGGTTCGCCAATGCCGCGGTCACCGAGACCAAGAAGCAGGCGGGCCGCGCGACGATGCGCCGTTTCGACGCCGAGCTCGCGGTGCCGACCCTGGTCCGGGCCGAGGTGGCGGTGCTCAAGATGCTGGCCCTGCAGTTCATCATGTCCGACCACCAGCACCTGCAGATTCAGGCCGACCAGCGCACCATGGTCCGCGAGGTCGCGCTGTCACTGTGGGGCCAGGCCCCGGCGAGTCTCGACCCGCAGTTCGCCGCCGAGTTCGCCCTCGCCGACGACGACGGGGCCCGGCTGCGGGTGGTCGTCGACCAGATCGCGTCGTACACCGAGACCCGGCTGGAACGCGTGCACGAGGCGCGCTCGCCGCGGCCGCTGGACTGAATCCCGCGCCGCCTACACTGGGCGCGTGGCCGGCCGGATTCCTGATCGCGATATCGCGGCCATTCGTGAACGCACCCGCATCGAGGACATCGTCGGCGAGCACGTGCAGCTGCGGCGCGCGGGCGCCGACTCGCTCAAAGGCCTGTGCCCGTTCCACGACGAGAAGTCGCCGTCGTTCCATGTGCGGCCCAACCATGGGCTGTTCCACTGCTTCGGCTGCGCCGAGGGCGGCGACGTCTACGCGTTCGTGCAGAAGATCGAGCACGTCACCTTCGTCGAAGCCGTGGAGCTGCTCGCCGACCGGCTGAACTACACCATCAGTTACGAGGGGTCGTCGACCACCAACGTGCAGCGCGACAAGGGCAGCCGCAGCCGCCTGCTCGCCGCCAACGCCGCCGCGCAGGAGTTCTACGCCGAGGCGTTGCAGTCGGCAGAAGCCGCCGCCGCCCGCCAGTACCTGATCGACCGGAACTTCGACGCCGACGCTGCCAAGCGTTTCGGCTGCGGATTCGCCCCGTCGGGCTGGGACACCCTGACAAAACACCTGCTGCGCAAGGGATTCACCTTCAAGGAGCTGGAGGCCGCCGGGTTGTCCCGCGAGGGTCGCCGCGGCCCGATGGACCGCTTCCACCGCCGGCTGCTGTGGCCCATCCGGGGCGCGACGGGTGAGGTGATCGGGTTCGGCGCCCGCCGGCTGTTCGACGACGACCACATGGAAGCCAAGTACGTCAACACACCGGAAACGGTGCTGTACAAGAAGTCCCACGTGTTGTTCGGCCTCGACCTGGCCAAGCGTGACATCGCCAAGGGCCATCAGGCCGTCGTCGTCGAGGGCTACACCGACGTCATGGCCATGCACCTTGCCGGGGTGACCACCGCGGTCGCATCGTGCGGCACGGCCTTCGGCGACGAGCACCTGTCGATGCTGCGGCGCCTGATGATGGATGACAACTTCTTTCGCGGCGAGCTGATCTACGTGTTCGACGGTGACGCCGCCGGACGCGCAGCCGCGGTGAAAGCCTTTGAGGGCGAACAGAATCTGACTGGCCAGTCGTTCGTGGCGGTCGCCTCCGACGGCATGGATCCGTGCGATCTGCGGCTCAAGTCCGGTGACGGTGCGCTGCGGGATCTGGTGGCGCGCCGAACCCCGTTGTTCGAGTTCGTGATTCGTACCGCGCTCGAAGAGCACGACCTGGACAGCGCGGAGGGCCGCGTGGCGGCGCTGCGCCGGTGTGTGCCGTTGACGGCCCGGATCAAGGACCCCACCCTGCGTGACGAGTACGCCCGTCAGCTCGCCGGCTGGGTCGGTTGGGACGACGTGGCACAGGTGATCGCGCGGGTGCGCGAGACCGCCAAGTCGGGCCCGGCGGCGTCGAAGCGGGACGCGCGGCGTCCGGCGGCGCCGGCGGCCCCGGCCGCGGCGGTGGCGGTGGGGCGCCCAAATCCGAAGGACCCGACGCTGTGGCCGCAGCGCGAGGCACTCAAGTCGGCTCTGCAGTACCCGGCGATGGCCGGCCCGGTGTTCGACGGGCTGCCGGTCGACAGCTTCACCCATCCCGGGTACGCGGCCGTCCGGCAGGCGATCACCGCGGCAGGCGGGACATCGTCGGGGCTGGGCGGTGCGGAATGGATCGAGGCGGTCCGGGCGGCCGAGCCGTCGGCCGCGAACCTGATCAACGAACTGTCGGTCGAGGCCTTCCAGGCCGAAGAGGACAAGCTGCCGCGGTACATCGCGAGCGTGCTGGCCCGCTTGCAGGAGGTCTGGGTCGGCCGCGAGATCGCCGAGCTGAAGTCGAAACTGCAGCGCATGTCGCCCGTCGAGCAGAGCGACGAGTACCACGCCCTGTTCGGCGACCTCGTCGCCATGGAGCAGTACCGGCGCAGCCTGCTGCAGCAGGCCAGCGGCGACGATCTCAGCTGAGGGCTTTCGTCTGCTGTAACGCGGGGACGCAGTCTGCGCGATATGGTGGGGCAGAACCGACCCCAGGGGAGAGGCCAATCATGACCTTCGGAGCAACCCGGCTCTTCGCCGCAGCAGCGCTCGTGGCCACCGCAGTGGCCGCCCCCGTCGTCGTTGCGCTCAGCAGCGCCCCGTCATCGCAGACGACGGCCGACGGTGGTTGCCTCGCCTGGTTCGGTAACAAGGAAGACGGCTACTGCATGGGCCGTTCCAACGGCCAGCCCGTGAACGTGGGCACGCCGTGGGGCGTCTGGGGACCGCAGGGCGGTATCAGCAGTGGCCCGCTGCTGCCGGGCCAGACCTGGAACCAGCCGCTCGGCTGACGCCTCCCGAACCGATAACCGCCCGATTGTCGGTCGCGTCAGTCGTGAACCGACTCCGGATGCAGCACAGCGGTCTGTGAGTCGATAGCCGTCAACCGCACCATGTTCGGGTCCGGGGACACCTTGTCGGCCAGCTTGCGCCGCCCGGCATCCAGCATCGCCTTGGTCATCGGGCTCTCGGTGATGGCGCGGTATGTGCCGGCGATCTGCTCGTAACGGCGACGGCCTGCTTTGGCTCCCAGAACATAGCCAACGGCCATGACGGCGACGGCTCGGATCACTGGACCCCTCCCTGATGACGGTGCGTGGCTCCATCCTGCCTCACGATCGCCGATGCGTCTGGCCCGACCGGCAGCTACCAGCCGATTCAAAGATCCGCGCAGTCATGCGCTAGAGTCATGCCTCGGTTCAGGGACACGCGCCCAGGGCCTGAGCACAATCCCCTGTAGCTCAATTGGCAGAGCTCCCGACTGTTAATCGGGCGGTTATTGGTTCGAGTCCAATCGGGGGAGCAACGGTGACCAGCACGAAAGTGCTGGTCATTTTGCATTGCGGGGCTGCTGCGTCGGCCTCGCCTCAGGCCCTGCGCCGAGCGGGCGGCCTGACGTGATTTTTCCGGCGCGTGACCTCGAAAAGACCCACGCTCGGTGCGCGCCCGGAGTTTGGTGCCCACGCTCACGGGTACCCGCAAGGCATGAACGAATCGCGTACCTCGGTCGGCGCCATGGTGCCGGGCCTGGTGACCATCGCCACGAGTTTCGTGGCCCTGGTCGTCGGAGCCGTCGCGATGGTGGCCGGATATCTGACGTTCGGCGCAGTGGCGATGATCGTCTCGCTTGCCGCTGCGACCTTCGGCGCCGTGTGGTTGCTGTCGGGCATGCTGCTCAGTGAGCACCATCCGCACCTCCACGGCCGGCACGTCTGAGCCGCCGGCAGACCCCAAAAGCACTCGAGAAAAAGGCATTTGAGCGCCTTTTCGGTGTGGTGTTGCCGCGTGCGGCAACTGGGACCGACCGAGATCGCCGTCAACACGCCCACGTGGGCCCGAACGGGTCTGCGGCGCAATGGGAAATAGGAGTACGGACGAAAGGGAGCGAATCTATGACGAACGTTTTGGAACAGATCAAGGGAGCGACCGCGTACGACCCGTCTGGCGAGAAGATCGGCAAGATCCACGAGCTCTATCTGGACGCACAGAGCAGGCAGCCCAAGTGGGCATCCGTTCACACCGGCCTCTTCGGTATTTCGGAGTCGCTGGTCCCGCTGGCCGGTGCCCGCCCCGACGGCGACGATTCGGTGCGGGTGGCCGTGGCGAAGAGCGCCGTCAAGAATGCACCGCACGTGGACATCGGTGACCGGATCAGCCCGGCCGACGAAGCCACCCTGATGCAGTACTACGGTATGCGGTCCGATCGGCCGGCCACCCCGCAGCCTGGGCAGCAACCCGCGCCGCAGCCCGGCCCCGAGACCCCGCCGTCCAATGGCGGCAAGCACCTGCGCGGAGCGGCACCGGCTCTCGGCGGCATCGGCGGCACCTCGGCGAACACGTCGGCCCACGCCTCCCAGGCGTCGCCGACTGCTCAGACCGGGCCGGAGATGATCCGTTCGGAGGAGCACCTCCAGGTGGGCACCGAGCGCGCGACGTCGGGTACGGCCCGGCTCAACAAGCATGTGGTGACCGAGCAACAGACCGTCCAGGTGCCCGTCGCCCACGAAGAGGTGCGCGTGGAGCGCGCCGCCATCACCGACCCGTCCCATGCCCGTGACAACCGGATCGCCGACGACCAGCGCGAAGTGACGCTGCACGAGGACAAGGTCGTCGTGAGCAAGGAATCGGTTCCTGTCGAACGGGTTCGACTCGCAGTCGACGAGGTCACCGAGAACAAGCAGATCACCGAGAACGTGCGCCGCGAAGAGATCAACGCGGAAGGCGTGCACCGCCGTCAGCGCTGACCATCTCAGTCGAGCGGAGCCGACGGGGCGGGGCCCAGATGCAAGATCGGAAACGGTCGCCCGTCGCCGTCGGTCTCCGACCGGCTCAGGGTGACGAAGCCGTGACGCTGGTAGAACCCGACAGCTTGTGGATTCTGCTCGTTCACATCGACCAGCAGCCCCGGATTCTTGGCCCGCGCAGCGGCCAGCAGGACCGAGCCCGCGCCACGACCACGGTGCTGGTGGTCGATGAACAACATCTCCAGGTTGCCACCGGCAACACCCGAGAAGCCGACCGGCACACCGTCGGAATCCGCGACCGTGAGGTCGACCATCTTCAGGTACTCCTCGGCCAGCCGCCGCTCGTAGAAATCGATGTCGCCGGCAGTCAGGAAGTCATGCGTCGCTTCGACCGCACTACGCCAGATCTGTAGGAGGACCGGCCATTCCGCGGGTCCGTGGCATGGCCGGAGTACGAAGTCTTGCGTTGTGGTCACGTTCTCAGCGTAAAGACACGCCGGGTCGCCTCACCAAGCCAGGACGTGATCCGGGCCGGAATTCGGTTCTTCGTCGGCGGCCGCCGGGGGCGTCAGCAGGTCGCCCCAATGCTTCAGAGCGATTCGCATCGCGTCGGGTCGAGACCCTCCCGCCAGCCGCAGCGAATGGCCACCGGACAGTTCGACCAGGGCCTCGGCCAGGACGTACGGCGACATGTCGGAATCGTGGGCGACGCCGATCAATTCGACGGCCGCATCCTGCCACCGCCGTCGCTGCAGGCCGACGAGAACGCCGACGGCAAGGGCCAGTACGCGACGTTGCGCCTTGCTGCCCGCGGCCGGCCAGGTACCGCCGCCGTAGAGACCGGCGACGCCTCCAGGCAAATCACCGTCATACTCCGGTGGCCCACTACCGACCGTGATCGACATGGCCATTGTTTACCCGCGCGACAGTGCGGCGAAACGCACAGCTATCCGGAGCGGTGCCGGCGCACCGCCCCGGATGACTGGATGACGCTACTTCTTCGTAGTGTTCTTCGGTGCGGTGTTCTTCGGGCCGGAGTTCGTCGGCGCCGACTTCGCCTTCGGATTCTGTTTCGGTGTCGTTGCCTTCGAGGACGGCGCCGATGCTGCGGTATCGGCGGTTGTCGTCGAGGTGGTCGCTGACGCTGTGGGCGCCAACGCCTTTGGCGCGGCCGGGGCCGTTGGCGCGGCCGGCGCCGAGATGGGTGCGGCCGGCGTCGCGGGAGCTGCCGGTGTGGCGGGGGTGGCCCGTGTTGCCGGGGTGGCCCGTGTCGCCGGAGTGGTGGCGGTGGCCGGGACTGCCGGCGTGGCTGCGATAGCTGCAGTGGCCGGGGTCGCCGCAGTGGCAGGCGTCGCCGGGACGGCAGTGACGGGCGTGGTGGCCGCGGCGATCGGGCCGGCGATCACGGGCACCGCCGCCGGGTCGGTCGCTGCCGAGGTCGTGCTCGTCGTCTTCAGCGCTGCCGCAGTCTCAACGGAGGCAGTGCGCATCGTCGAAACCGATGGATCGGCGACGGGATCGGCGGTGGCGCTCAGTGTCGAAACGGATGGATCGGCAAGGGATCTGGTGGCGCTGAGTGTCGTGAGAGCCATCATGGGGCTCGAGACTGTCGCCGGGTCCGACGCGCCGATCGGCGTCTGCGGATGCGTCGCCGTCCACTGGGCGATGACGTTCGCCGCGGGCTTGGGCGTCCAATCCGTCTGGAAGACACCGAGAGTGTCCTGGTCGCTCGTGCTGGCGGTGTTCCGGTCGCGGGTGGTGTAGATGAACATCGGCCCGGTGTAGTCGAAGCTGCTCCACGAGTTCAGGAAGTTGGAGATGAACGCTGCCTGGGTGTTGTTGTCGACGACCGAGGTCGGCTCTCCGTACTCGGTGGCCCAGATCTGCTTGCTGCCGTCGCCGGCCGCGACCATTTCCTGATGGATCGTCGCGAGCTGGTTGATCGGGGCCACCGGCCCGTACGGCGTGCCGTTCCCGAAGGGCACCTGGTACTGGTACGGGTGGAACGAGAGCGCGTCGAAATACCCTTGGGCTCCGTTGTCGTACATGCCCTGGACGTATGAGGCCGCGTTGATGGCCAGGCCAGGGGTATCGGTGACCCAACCGACCACGCCGCCGATCACCGTCGCGTTCGGGTCAGCGGCCTTGATCGCCGGATATGCCGCCTGCAGCAGCCGGGTGTACGCCGCGGGATCGGGTGTCGGGTACCAGGAGGGCGCCGCGTTGGGCTCGTTCCACACTTCGTAGGCCGACACCTTGCCCGCGTAGCGCTCCGCCACTGCGCTGACGAATTGCGCGTACTGCGTGTTGTCGGCCGGCGGCGCGGCCACGGCCGGATAGCCGGGCTGCACTGCCCACGCCGGCGTGGCGTTGAGCACGCCGAGGATGCCCATGTTGCGTTCGGCGGCAGCGTTCACCAGGGTGTCGACCGTGCTCCAGTTCCAATAGCCCGGTGCGGGCTCGATGTTGTTCCACGGGAGCAGGATCCGCACGTTCTGCACGCCGAGGGACTGCATCTCGTCGAGTGTCTTGTTGATGTCGGCAGTCGACATCCCGATGATGTCCGAATCGGCGAAACCCACCGTCGTGTTCGATTCGGTGATCGCCGCGGACAGCAAATAGGGCACCGGTCCAGGACCGGTGCCCACGCTCGCAAAAATCAGACCTGCAACCCCAACGGGCAATGCCGCCGAGATCGCCACTCTCACACCGGTCTTGATCACCGGCCGTTGCTGTTGACCTCGCTTCTGTCTGTGCCACATCGAAATTCCCCTAATCACAATTGATTTCGCTCCCGGCTAACCCCGCCGGGGCGTCAAAGACAAGGTTTGGGTGCCCCGTGCAAACTGTGGGCAAACCAGGTTCCTGTCAAAAAGCTTGGTGCGCTTGGCCGTAGGCTGGCCGCATGCGGTCCTTCGGCTACCCCTCGGCGTTCGTCCTGCTCTCGGCATCTGCCCTGCTCACCGCGGGATGTGGGTGGAGTCCGAAAGGTCCGGACCCGATGCCGCAGGCCGACAAATGCACACCCGCCGACGGGCCGGCGCAGAACGTCGTGACCGCAGCCATCTACGCGCTGCCGGCACCGCCGTCGGGCAAGTGGACCCAGATGGGCAGTGGCCACACCGCGAACTGCGCGCTGTACTGGGTGCAGGTGGGGCAGAACAATTCGACGCCGGACAGCCTGCAGCAGGTGGTGTTCTTCAACAAGAACACGATGATCGGCACGCCGACGCCCGACGCGCGGCCGTACATCACCGTGACCGCGAGCGCTCCGGACACCGCGACGGTGCAGTACCAATGGCAGCAGCCGAAGGATCAGCCGGGGATGCCGACCGGTATCGGCAGTGTGCGGTTCACCGTCGACGGCGGCGCGCTCAAGGCGCTGGACCCGATCCCCGGGCCGTGAGCGTCAGTGCGCGGCGAGCAGACCGCGCATGATCTCGACGGCCGCCGCGAGGGTGTCTCGATCGGCGCTGTCGAGTTCCGCCAGGAACGGGTCGATGGCGTTGCCGCGGTCGGCGCGCACCTGCGCCAGCGTGGCGATGCCCTGCGGCGTGATGCTGATGAGGACGGCGCGGGCATCGTCGGGGTCGACGGTGCGGGACACCAGTCCGGCATCCTCGAGGCGACGGACCTGGGTCGTCATCGTCGGCTGTGAGCAGTGGTCGAGCGCGGCGAGATCGGAGATGCGGGCGCGGCCCTCGGCTTCGATGGTGGAGAGCAGCCGGGCCTGGGCGAAGGGCAGCGGAAGCCGGACGCGCTGATTGGCCAGGCGGTTGATGCGTGCGACGACGGCGAGCAGATCCGAGGCGAGGGTCGTTTCGGTCGCCGGTGCAACTGTCATGTTCAACATGGTTCCATAGATTCTCTATGTAGTCGAACCTGTCATCGAGAGTGGTGACGGTCACAACACCGTCGAGTTTACGCGTCTGCGCAGCTGGCAGAATTGTGCAATGACTGCTGCCGGCACCAGAGATAAGGCCGGTCCCCTCAATCCGGGCGAGTACGCCCAGGCCGCTGTGATGGCGGCACTGAGCGCGGCCACCGCCATCATCGCCGTCGTCGTCCCGTTCGCCGCGGGGCTCGGCATGCTGGGCACGGTCCCGATGGGACTGCTGGCCTACCGCTACCGGATTCGGGTGCTGGTCGCCGCGACCATCGCCGGCAGCACCATCGCGTTCCTCATCGCCGGCATGGGCGGTCTGATGACCGTGGTGTTCTGTGCCTACATCGGCGGACTGACCGGCATCGTCAAGCGCACGGGGCGCGGGATCGTCACCGTCCTGTGGGCGTCGGTGGTCGCGGGCGCCGCATTCGGCGCGTACGTCATCGGCATCCTGCTCGTGGTGGCGCGGCTGCGAGAGCTGATCTTCGCGTCGATGACCTCGAACATCCACGGCATCGCGAACGTCATCGCGGCGGTCCCGGGCGGGGAGCGCGCGGCCGAGGATCTGCGCACCGATTTCGCCGTGTTCCTGCACTACTGGCCGGTGCCGGTGATGATCTCCGTGATCATGCACATCATCGTCGTCACGCTGCTGGGCTGGTGGGCGCTGTCGCGGGTGCTGAAGCGGCTCTTCGGAATTCCCGATGTGCACAAGCTCGACACCGTCGAATCCACCGGCCTCGTCGCACCGGTGCCGGCGCGCGTGCGCGACGTCCGATTCCGGTATCCGGGTACCGATCGCGATGCGCTCGGCCCGGTCAGCATGGACATCGACGCGGGTGAACATGTCGCCGTCACGGGCGCCAACGGATCGGGCAAGACCACCCTCATGCTGACGCTCGCCGGCCGTGCGCCGACTGCCGGCACCATCGACCGGCCCGGTGCGGTGGGGCTCGGCAAGGCCGGCGGCACCGCGGTCGTCATGCAGCATCCGGAGAGTCAGGTGCTCGGCACCCGCGTCGCCGACGATGTGGTCTGGGGCCTGCCGTCGGGGACGACGATCGACGTCGAAAAGCTGTTGGGTGAAGTCGGTTTGAGCGGCATGGCGGACCGCGACACCGGCGGGCTGTCCGGTGGCGAACTGCAGCGCCTCGCCGTCGCCGCCGCCCTGGCACGCGAGCCGGCACTGCTGATCGCCGACGAAGTCACCAGCATGGTCGACCAGGAGGGCCGCGACGTGCTGCTCTCGGTGCTGTCCGACCTCACCCGGCACCACCGCACCTCGCTGGTGCACATCACGCACTACAACGACGAGGCCGACTCGGCTGACCGGGTCGTCCGGCTCGACGGCGCCAGTGACAACATCGAGATGGTCGCGACCGCACCGGTGCCGATCGTGTCCGCCGGCGTCGAACCCGACGGCCCGGCGGTGCTCGAGGTCCAAGGCGTGGGACACCAGTACGGCAGCGGGACGCCTTGGGAATCAACGGCATTGCGCGATATCAGCTTCACCGTCCACGAGGGCGAGGGTGTGCTGATCCACGGGCTCAACGGCTCCGGCAAGTCGACACTGGCCTGGATTCTGGCCGGCCTCACGGTGCCGACCACCGGAAGCTGTCTGCTCGACGGCAAGCCTGTTTCCGACCAGGTTGGCGCCGTGGCGATCTCGTTCCAGGCGGCGCGGCTGCAATTGATGCGGTCCCGCGTCGGTGCCGAAATCGCGTCGGCTGCGGGCTTCTCGAAGCGCGACACCGTCCGGATCACCGAGGCGCTCGCGATGGTCGGGCTCGATCCCGAACTGGCCGACCGCCGCATCGATCAGCTCAGCGGCGGCCAGATGCGCCGGGTCGTGCTGGCGGGCTTGCTGTCTCGTCGTCCGCGCGCGCTGATCCTCGACGAGCCGCTGGCCGGATTGGATGCGGCCAGCCAGCGCGGCCTGGTGACGTTGCTCGCCGAACTGCGCCGGACCACGGGGCTGACGGTCGTCGTCATCTCGCACGACTTCGCCGGGCTCGACGAGCTGTGCCCGCGCATCCTGCGGCTGCACCGCGGCGAACTCGTCGAGGCTCCGATCACTGCGGGAGGACGATCATGACGGCTCCCGCGACGCAGCGCCGGTCGATGGTGCTGCTGCGTCCCGTGCCGGGGACGTCGCCCATTCACGAACTGTGGGCCGGTACCAAGCTCATCGTGGTGGCGCTGATCGGCATCGTCCTGACGATGTACCCCGGCTGGGTGCCGATCGGCCTGGTCGCCCTGCTGGTGCTGCTCACGGCGTGGCTGGCGCACATCCCGCGCAGCGTGCTGCCGTCGGTACCGCGCCTGGTGTGGGTGCTGCTGTTGCTCGGTGGTGGAACGGCGGCCCTGGCCGGCGGCGAGCCGTTCCTCGACTTCGGGTCTGTGCATCTGGGAGTGGGTGGTCTGCTGAACTTCCTGCGGATCACGGTGCTGTCGATCGTGCTGCTGGGACTCGGCGGGCTGGTCTCGTGGACCACCAACGTCGCTGAAATCGCGCCCGCGGTGGCCACTTTGGGTCGGCCGCTGAAGTGGCTGCGCATCCCTGTCGACGAGTGGGCGGTCACGCTGGCCTTGGCGCTGCGGGCCTTCCCGATGTTGATCGACGAATACCGGGTGCTGTTCGCGGCCCGCCGGTTGCGGCCGAAGGTGCGGCCCGAGACGCGACGGGAGCGCAGCCGGCAGCGTCGCGCCGAGATCGTCGACCTGCTGGCGGCCGCCATCACGGTGGCGCTGCGCCGCGGCGATGAGATGGGCGACGCCATCACGGCGCGCGGTGGCGTGGGCCAGATCGTCGCCAGTCCGGCACGGCCGGGACGGGCCGATACGGTGGCGCTGCTGATGGTCGTCGCGATGTGCGCGTTGTCGCTGTGGGTCGAGGTGGCCACGCCGCTGGCCACCCACCGGCTTTAGCGATCAGCGGCGGCGTTGGCTGCGCGCTGGGCATCGGCCAGCGTTGATGCGACCGGCGCGCGGCCCAGGAACATCTCGTCGAAAAATGGCCTGATGGCGAGGAACCCGGCCGGGAAGCCCGCGCCGCCGGGGGCCGGCAGACGGGGCCCGTCCAGCACGGTGAAGAAGGGCTGCACGTCGACACCGCGCCGTTTCCAGTAGTCGAAGTAGACCGGTTGGGCAGCCAGTACGGCCGGCACTGCCGCCCCTTTGGTGCCCAGGAACGCATTTCCGTCGGCGCTGCCCATCCACTGCAGTACCGCGCGCACCGCATCGGGATGGCGGGTGGCCGAATTGGCCGCGGCGGCAATCCCGTTGGTGACGCTGACGCGGCCGTCCGGTCCGCTGGGCAGCTTGGCCACACCCCACCGGAAGCGCGCCTGATCGGCGATGGCGGCCAGGTTGTAGGTGCCCGACTGGAACAGCGCCATGCGGCCCTGCAGGAACTGGTTGCGGGAGAAGTCGCCGTTGCCATTGGTGTCGGCGGCCGAGGGGGAGACGTGGTCGGAGTTGATCAGCCGCACCAGGTACTCGAAAGCCTCCCGGGCACCCGGATTGTCGAACGCGAACCGGTCACCGTCGCTGAATTTCCCACCGGCCGAACCGATGTAGTTGAGATAGATACCCTGCAGATCGTTGGCGGCGTTGTAGCCCCACTGCCGTACCTGCTCGGGGTCGAATCCCGGTGTCCCGGCCTGGTTTCCGTGCCGATCCAGCGTCAGCCGGGCCAACAGCGGACGCAGCGTGTCATCGGCGCCGGGGGACCAGCGCAGCGTCTCCAGGTCGGCGGGCTCGATTCCGGCGGCCGCCAGCAGGTCGGCGTTGTAGTACACCGCGATGCCGCCGTCGGTCAGTTGCGGTACCGCCCACAGCGTCCCGTCGCGGGTGAACTGCTGATTCACCGACGGCTCCCACGCATCGGCGGCGCCGCGGCCCAACAACTTTCCGATGTCGAGCAGCCGGCCGGTGTCCGCGTAGCCGGCCAGGTAGGCGTTGGACAGCCAGAAGATGTCGTCGGCGCCGCCGCCGGCGACATCGGTGCGCAGCGAATCGAAGTACGACGCATAGGCGACGGCGTCGACCCGGACCTCGATGCCCGGATGCCGGCGGGCGAACTCCGCGAATGACGACCGGTACGCGGCTGCGACCTGCGCGTCCCACAGCCGCACCGTGACAACGGTTTTCCCGGTGTCCTGCGTCCGGCCCATCAGCACGGCGGCCACCAGCAGCACCGCCATGGTGGCGGCCAGCGCGATGACGAACCGGGTCGAGAACTTCATTTCAAGCCGGTGACGACGATCGAGCGGACGATGTGCCGGCCCAGCACGCTGAACAGCAGGATCAGCGGCACGATCGCGACGGTCGTCGCGGCGAGTACGACGGTCCACTGGGTGTCGAACTGGGATTGCAGCCCTGCGGTCGCGACGGTCAGCACCCGCCAGGACGAGCCGCTGGTGATCACCAGCGGCCACATGAAGCTGTTCCATTGCGAGACAACGGTGATCAGTCCGAGCGTGACGAGAATCGACCGGCTGGCTGGCAGCACCACGTGCACGATGACGTCCAGCGTGCCGGCACCGTCGATGCGGGCGGCGCGGATCAGGTCGGCCGGGATGGACCGGAAGTACTCGCGCAGCAGGAAGATCGCGTAGGGCGAGCCGAACATGAACGGCAGCACCAACGCCCAGAAGGTGTTACGCAGCCCGGCCTCGGCCATCATGAGATACAGCGGCACGACCGTCACCGTCGCGGGCACCATCAGCGTCGCCAGGTACAGCCAGAACAGGGTGTCGCGTCCCGGAAATTCGAGCCGGGCGAAGGCGTACGCGGCGGTCACCGAAAACGCCAGCTGGCCCAACAGGATCACCGCGGTCATCAACGCGGTGACCAGCGCGGCCCGGCCGAAGCCGGCGTCGGACAGGGCGGTGTAGTTGGCCAGCGTCGGTGGATTCGGCAGGGACAGCGGCGATTCGGTGTTGAACTGGCGCGCCGAGGTGAACGACGTCAGCAGGCCCAGGCCGAACGGCACGAGGGTGATCGCAGCGGCGAGCACCAGCACCGTATAGATGAGTGCGTTACGTGAGGTCATAGGTGACCCGCCGGCGGAAGTAGAGGTGCTGCACCAGCGTGATGCCGAGCAGCAGGACGAACAGGATGAGGGCCATGACCGCGGCGCGGCCCACGGCCGCCGAGCCGAAGGCCTCGGCATAGATGCGGTGGGCGATCAGGTCGGTGCGGCCCTCGGGGCCGCCGCCTGTGAGCGCGTAGACGGTGTCGAAGACCTGCGCCGCGCTGACGACACCCGTCACCAGGACGAAGAAGAATGTCGGCCGCAGCATCGGCAGCGTGATGCGGCGGAACCGTTGCCAGGCGCTCGCCCCGTCGATGCGGGCCGCGTCGTGAACGTCGTTGGGGATGGCCAGGATTCCGGCGAGGAAGAACAGCGTCACATAGCCGACGTTGGTCCACACGGTCACCGCCGAAACCAGCGGCAGCGCCAGGGTGGGGTCGGTCAGCCATTCGATGCGGTGCCCGAGCACGGTGCTCACCGCGCCGTCGGTGGGGCTGAGAATCCAGCGCCACAGCACCGCGATCGCCAAGGGCGAGCAGATCCAGGGCAGGACATAGAGCGTGCGGAAGAATCCGGTGCCCGACAGTCCGCGGGCCAGCAGCATCGCAGCCGCCAGACCCAGCACCGTCTGGACCGGCACCACCAGTGCGACGAAACCCAGCGTCACCGCCAGCGAGCGGCCGAATGTCGGGTCGGTCAGCACGGCGTGCCAGTTGTCGAGTCCGACGAACCGGATGGGTCCGAGCAGGTCCCACCGCTGCAGGCTCAGCCAGCCGACGACCAGCATGGGGAGCAGCAGGAACATCACCACGCCGAACAGACTGGGGGCGAGCAGCGCATAGCCGGTCAGGGTGTCCCGAAACCTGCGGCGTGCCACCGGATCATTAAAGCGTGTGGTGCTACTACGGTGTAGCCGTGACTGCGCTGCGACGGGTTGACGCCGACTTCCTGGCCTTGCCGCGCCATTTGCTGGCCGAGGCCGCGGTGTCGGCCGCGCTGGCTGCCGGTGCGAGCTACGCCGACCTCCGGATTCACCGGATCACCACCGAACACATCCAGCTGCGTGACGGCGAGCTGGAATCCTCGGTGGTCAACCGGGAAATCGGGCTGGCGGTCCGGGTGATCGTGGACGGCACCTGGGGTTTCGCCTCGCATGCCGAGCTGAACCCCGAGGTCGCGGCGGAGACCGCCCGGCGCGCTGTGCAGGTCGCGGTGGCGCTGGCGCCGCTCAATGCCGAGCGCATCGAGTTGGCTCCCGAACCGGTCTACACCGACGTGTCATGGGTGTCGCCGTACCGGATCGACCCGTTCGAGGTCACCGCTGCCGACAAGATCGCGCTACTGGGCGAGTACTCGGGCCGGTTGCTCGCGGCCGACGGCGTGGACCACGTGTCGGCGGGACTGCAGGCGGTCAAGGAGCAGGTGTTCTACGCCGATGCGTTCGGTTCGTCGATCACGCAACAACGGGTCCGGGTACAGCCGACGATCGAGGCCGTCGCGGTGGATGCCGCAGCCGGTGCTTTCGAAACGATGCGCACACTGGCGCCGCCGACCGCGCGTGGTTGGGAGGCCGTCGCCGGTGACGAGGTCTGGGACTGGACAACCGAATTGGCGGAGCTGCCGACGCTGTTGGCCGAGAAGATGAAGGCGCCCAGCGTGACGGCCGGTCCCACCGATCTGGTGATCGACCCGACCAACCTGTGGCTGACCATCCACGAATCCATCGGCCACGCCACCGAATACGACCGGGCCATCGGCTACGAAGCGGCCTACGCCGGTACGTCGTTCGCCACCCCGGACAAGCTGGGGACCATGCAGTACGGGTCACCGATCATGAACGTCACCGCCGACCGCACCGTCGAACACGGTTTGGCCACCATCGGATTCGACGACGAAGGCGTCCGCGCGCAGAGCTGGGACCTGGTGCGCGACGGTGTCTTCGTCGGCTATCAGCTGGACCGCGTGTTCGCCCCGAAGCTCGGGGTCAGCCGGTCCAACGGCTGTTCGTATGCGGATTCGCCGCATCATGTGCCGATCCAGCGGATGGCCAACGTCTCGCTGCAGCCGGGTACTGACGACCTCAGCACCGAGGATCTGATCAGCCGGGTCGAGAACGGGATCTACATCGTCGGCGACAAATCGTGGTCAATCGACATGCAGCGGTACAACTTCCAGTTCACCGGGCAGCGGTTCTTCAAGATCCGCGACGGCAAGCTGGACGGCCAGGTGCGCGACGTCGCCTACCAGGCCACCACCACCGACTTCTGGGGATCGATGGAAGCCGTTGGCGGAGAGTCGACCTGGCGACTCGGTGGCGCGTTCAACTGCGGCAAGGCCCAGCCCGGCCAGGTGGCCGCCGTCAGCCACGGCTGCCCGTCCGCGCTGTTCCGCGGAATCAATGTGCTCAACACGCGAACTGAATCGGGGCGTTGATGCTGAATAATTCTCCCGGTCGCTACGCTCGCCCTGCTGCACCGCAGGTTGTCGACCTGGTGTTGGCCGAGGCTGCCCGCCGGGGTCGAGCCGACGAGACCATCGTCCTGGTGACCGACAGGTCCACCGCGTCACTGCGCTGGGCCCGCAACACCATGACCACCAACGGTGAGTCGGTGAGCCGCGAGACCACCGTCATTTCGATTGTCCGCCAAGGGGATAAGGCCCGGGTCGGCGTCGTGAAGTCCAGTGAGGTCGATCCGTCGACCATCGCGGGCCTGGTGGCGGCGTCGCAGGACGCCGCGGAGGCGGCGCCCGAGGCGCGTGACAGCGCGCCGCCGCTGGCCGGCGTGGAGACCTCCGACGACTGGGACGCACCGTCGCCGCTGACCGGTGCCTCGGTGTTCGGGAACGTGGCCACGCGTCTGGTCGACGGCTTCCACCGCAGCGACGCGCTGTACGGGTTCGCGCGGCACGAACTCGACACCACGTACCTGGCGACGTCCGGTGGCATCCGGCGGCGGTTCACCCAACCGACGGGCTCGGTGGAGATCAACGCCAAACGCGATGGTGCCAGCGCGTGGGCGGGCGTCAGTACCGCCGACTTCGTCGACGTGCCAGTCGATTCCATGCTCGACGACCTGTGCCTGCGCCTCGGGTGGGCCTCGCGGACCGTCGAGTTGCCCGCCGGTCGGTACGAAACGCTGATGCCGCCGTCGACCGTCGCGGACATGATGATCTACCTCGGCTGGAGCATGGATGGCCGTGGCGCGCAGGAGGGCCGGACCGCGCTGTCGGCGCCGGGCGGCACCCGGGTGGGGGAGAAGCTCACCGACCTCGGGCTGACCCTGTACTCGGATCCCTTTGCGCCCGGGCTGGATTGCCTGCCGTTCGTGGCGACGTCGAGTTCGTCGGAGCGGGTGTCGGTGTTCGACAACGGCCTGGACATCGGTCGCGTCGACTGGATTCGCGACGGTGTCGTGAACGCGTTGGCGTATCCGCGTTCTGCCGCAGCGGAATTCGACGCGCCCGTGGCCGTGCCGGCCGACAATCTGCTGATGACGGGCGGCTCGGTGAGTCTGTCCGACATGATCGCCGGCACCGAGCGCGGCCTGCTGCTGACCACGCTGTGGTACATGCGTGAGGTCGATCCGACGGTGCTGCTGCTGACCGGTCTGACGCGCGACGGCGTCTACCTCATCGAGGACGGGGAAGTGACGGCCGCGGTCAACAACTTCCGGTTCAACGAGAGTCCGCTGGACCTGCTGCGGCGCGCGACCGAGGCCGGCGTCAGCGAGACCACGCTGCCGCGCGAATGGGGCGACTGGGCCACCCGGGCCCAGATGCCGTCACTGCGGATTCCGGACTTCCACATGTCGTCGGTCAGTCAGGCGCAATAACTTTCAGTGCCTCGGCGACGTCGTCGTCGGTGGTGGCCCAGGAGCAGACGAAGCGCACGATCGGTCGCAGCGGGTCGGGAGCATGGACCGCGAACCGCTCCCGGACCCGCGCGGTGGTTGCGGCATCGAGGATGACGAACACCTCGTTGGCCTCGGTCGGCGCCGCCAGTTGCAGCCCTGCCTCCGCGAACCCGGCGCTCAATGTCGCCGCCATGCGGTTGGCGTGGGCTGCCGTCTGCAACCAGAGATCGTCGTGCAGCATGGCCTCGAACTGAGCCGAGATGAAGCGGTGCTTGCTGGCGAGGTGGCCGATCTGCTTCTGTACGAAGCGGATTCCCTCGAAATGTGCGGGCCGGCGGATCAGTACCGCGTCACCGAACAGCATGCCGTTCTTGGTGCCGCCGACGGTGACGATGTCGGCGTCGCCGATGGCTTCCTGTGGACTGATGCCAAGGGCGGCAATGGCATTGGCGACCCGCGAGCCATCCACGTGGACCAGCAGGCCGTGCTGGTGGGCGTAGTCGATGAACTCCGTCAGCGCGGCGGGCGACCAGACGCGGCCGTTCTCGGTCGACTGGGTGATGGTGACGATGCGCGGCTGCGAGTGATGTACCTCGCCGCGGCGCGCAATGTGCCGATCGAGTTCCTTCGGTGAGATCAGGCCGTCATCGCTCGCTAGCGGGGTCAGTTGTGCCGCGGCGATTCGTACCGGCCCGCCGGCTTCGTCGAGCAACGAGTGCGCGATATCGCTGCACAGAATTTCCTGCCAGGGCCGCACTGCCGAAGCCAGCGCGATGATGTTGGCCGCGGTGCCGGTCAGCGCGAACAGGACCTCGGCATCGGGGGCCCCGAAGGCCGCTCTGAGGGCCTGCGCTGCGCGTTCGGTGCCCGGGTCGGTGCCGTACGAGCTCACCGGGCCCTGGTTGGCGGCGACGATCGCCTCCAGCACCCGTGGGTGAGCGCCAGCAGCGTTGTCGGAGGCGAATGCGGCCGAGACGGTCGAACTCATGCGTCGATCGTCTCATCGCGGCAATAATCCGGGGTGTGGAGGAGCTACTGACGTCCCTGATCGCACTGTCGCCGCCCGCCGATCGGCGGCTCAACGCGGCGATGCGGCAGACGTGTGCCGAGACCCTGGGCCTCGCGCCATTGCCCTATGAAGCAGTGTTCGGGCCCGTGTCCGACGCCGAGCCGCTGGTGGCTGAGTTCGCCGAGCAGTTCAGCACCGACGTGTCGGTGATTTCCGCGGCTCAGCGCGGAGAGCTCACTGCAGCGCTGGGCGCCAACAGTTTTCGCATCGTGGCGTTGATGTACGTCGCGGACTTCGTGCCGCGAGTGCAGGCCGGATTTGCGGCGCTCGGGCTGCCGCCGATCGCCGATCCCGACGGCTGGGATCACGACACTGACCCGGTGGACCTGCTGTTGAACCGCTTCGCAAGTTCGGTAGGGGCACGCCGCGAGCTCGATCCGGTGCTGACCGAAGTGGTGCGACTGCGCGGCGCGGCCGCGCACAACTGCCGGCTGTGCAAGTCGCTGCGCGAGGGCACAGCATTGGATGCCGGCGGCAATGAGTCGCTGTACTCGGAAATCGAACTGTACGAGTCGTCGACGCTGCTCGACGAGAGGCCGAAAGCCGCGCTGCGCTACGTCGACGCTCTGGTGTGGACGCCGTCGCGGATACCGGCCGACGTTGCCGCAGGGGTGCGGGCGCACTTCTCCGACGCGGAGGCCACCGAGATCACCCTCGACGTGATGCGCAACGGCATCAACAAGATTGCCGTCGCTTTGGGTGGCGACGCGCCGCGGGTCAGTGAGGGCACCGAGCGCTATCTGCTCGGAGCCGACGGGCAGCCGGTGTTCTCCTAGGGGCTGTTCTGGGAGCGCTCTGAAAAACTTTGGTCACTTTGTTTGCGCTGGTCACGGTAGGTAACTAGCGTCACATCGCTGGCGGTTTCGTGTCGGTGGTTCGAACTAGTGTTCGATGTATGGGATTGACCGATCCGGCCGCTGTCGAGGAGGCGTACGCCGCCTACGAGGCGGCGCACGCGCGGCTCGCGGCCCTGGACTACACCGGCCTGGACGTGGCGACGTTGTTGGCGTTGAAGTCCCGCCGCGAGAGGTTGAGGTGCGCGGCCGAGGCCGTCGATCACCGGATCTTGGTTGCGGCGCAGTCTCAGGTCACGGCCCGTGAACTGGGCGCGAAAAATTGGGCTGAGGTGCTGCGTATCCGCTTGCGCCTGGACGCCACGGAAGCCAACCGCCGGGTCCGCGACGCTCAGTATTTGGCGCCCCGCACCGGGCTGACCGGCGAGCCGTTGCCGCCGGAGTGGGAGTTCGTCGCCGCGGCCCAGGCCGAAGGCGTGATCAACACCGAGCACGTGAAGGTGATCGGCCAGTTCATCAACAAACTCCCCGGGTGGGTCGACCCCGGCACCCGCGGGCAGTTTGAACAGTCCCTGGTTGCCGGGGCGCGGCACCAGACCCCGGAAGAACTGCGGGCCGCGGCTGAGGCGCTGCTGTACCTGCTCGATCAGGACGGGCCGCTGCCCGATGACGCCGAACGCGCCCGCAAACGCAGCTTCCGCATCGGCAAGCAACAACCCGACGGCATGTCCAAAGTGGACGGCTGGCTCGACCCCGAAGCACGCGCCACCCTCGAAGCAGTCCACGACAAACTCGGCGCCCCCGGCATGTGCAACCCCGCCGACCCCACACCCTGCCAATCCGGCACCCCCACCCAAGCCCAGATCGACCACGACACCCGCAGCACCGACCAACGCAACCACGACGCCCTGGCCGCCATGGGCCGCATCGCCCTCGGCACCGACCTCGGCGACCACAACGGCCTACCTGTGGCCATCGCGGCCACCTGCACTGTCGCCGACTTGGAGCGCGGCACCGGCCACGCACTGACCCTCACCGGCAGCCGGTTACCGATCCGCGATCTCATCCGCATGGCTGCCCGCGGCGCCGACCACTACCTCGTCGTCTTTGACGACCACACCGAACAACCGCTGTACCTGGGCCGAGCGCGTCGCACCGCCACTGTGGCGCAACGATTCGCCCTGTTCGCTCGCGACCTGGGCTGCACCAAACCCCACTGCACCGCCCCCGCCTCACGCTGCCAGGCCCATCACGTCGACACCGACTGGCGCGATGATGGCCCCACCGACATCACCAACCTCGCCCTGGCCTGCGGACCCGACAACCGCCTCGCCGACACCGGCGGCTGGCACACCACCATGGCCAACGGCCGCGCCCACTGGACCCCGCCACCACTACTGGACGTCGGCCAACCCCGAACCAACCACTACTGGCACCCCACCCTCTACCCACCCGAGAGCGGCGACGATGACGGCGGCGAAAGTGACAGTCCCGCAATCTGATCCGGCACCGCGCCACGGCATACCATGCCGCGACGGCAGTGCCACGTGCGCCGCAACGAGTCGCTCGCTGGTGAGGACTTCAGCCCTTGAAGTACACGATCTGATGGGTGCTGGCGAGCAGCGCGCCATCGCGGGCCCACACATGCGCACTCTGGTCGAAGTACCCGTCCGAGAAGCGATTCGCGTGCGCACTGCCCAATACGTAGTCCCCGCCGATGCTTTCGAGTTCCTGCCCATTGGCGTGGAAGTACGTGGTGAGTGAGATGGTGCCGGCCGGGAAGAATCCGCCGCGCCGCAGGAAAACCCGGGGATAGAAGATGTCGGACATCGCGGCCAGGGCGGCGAAGTCGAGGCCGCGCTGGTCGGCGTCCCGCACCCACAGCGTCGTCCGCGACGACTCACTGGGCTCGGAATCCTCTGCCGGGAAAGGGTTTTCGACGAAACGCATGTCGTACTGGCTGACCCACGGCAGGGGAGGGCCGCTGACTTCGAGCCCCTCCGGCCTGGGCGCACTCGGCATGCGTGACTCATCGTCCGACCAGGTGTCGCGGCGGATGCCGAAAACCATGGTGGCCGTGGTCTTGATGTCGCCGTCCTGGCTGAGTTCGGCGATCCAGTGCTGGTTCGTGCGGTTGGTGCGGGCGGGCTTCAAGGTGATGTCGAACTCGCCGTCGACGATGGGCGCGGCGAAGTTGACCGTGAGTGCCAGCGGCTCACCGATGCGGTCGGGTCGCAGCTCGACGGCGTGCAACAGCGTCGCCGCGGTGATGCCGCCGAAGGGGCCGACCATGTTCGCCCAATCCGGGTGCGTCTGCCCACGCATGCGCGTGTCATCGACGGGCTGCAGTTCCAGGGCTTGGTCGAACGAATGAGAGCCAGTCACGCTCCACATGATGCCTGGTGGCAGTTGGGCAGCCTGACCGTGTTGCCGCGCGACTGGACACCCTGCCGGTCGCGTCGGCGCGAAACAAGGCGTCGTTGAAGCCGTTCCACCGGCTTGGCGTGCAGCCAAAGAGACGCATCCGCTCAGGGCCGATCAGATGCCCGTTTACACCGAGCCACGATGACAAACGGCGCTGTGCGCAGTCTCGATATATAGGCGGTGAATTCGCAGAGGAGCTTCAGTGATGGCTATTCACCACAGCCGCATACAGGTACCACGTGTCGTGGACGCGCCTGCTGATCGCGTGTTCGCGTTTCTGACCACGCCGGACAACCATGTTGTGCTCGATACGAGCGGCATGATCCTCAGTTCGGCCGACCATCGCCGCCTCAGCGAGTTGGGTGCGGTGTTCGTGATGAACATGCGAGCGGGCAACCGAGTCGAGAACCACGTCATCTGTTACGAGCCCGACCGTGCTGTCGGATGGGCCCCCGCCGAACCCGGCCAAGAACCTGCGGGTCACACCTGGATATGGCGGCTCACGCCGATCGGACCGGAGCGGACACTTGTCACTGAGACATACGACTGGTCGGCATTCCGACACACCGACATGCTGGAGCGCCTGCCGGTCATCGGCCGCGCGCAGATGGAAGAGTCGACGGAGCGGCTGGCGGAAGCGCTCTGCCGGCGTGGCGGCTCTTAGACCGCAACGCCGATGGCAGCCCATGGGGTGCCCGCCCGCGGCGCCATGCGAACATGGTGGCCGCGATCTTCGCGATGGGGCGGTAGCTCAGTTGGTTAGAGCCGTGGACTCATAATCCATTGGTCGCGGGTTCGAGCCCCGCCCGCCCTACTCAAAGCTGTATTACGTCGGCTGATGGCTGACATTTCTCTGTCGGGTGATGCCTGACAGTGTTTCGGCTGATGCTTTACACCTAATTTGGTTGATCGTTGACGCTCCCCGAGTGGGCCGAGACTGTGCAGGAGGGTTCGTCGCGGCGTGTCGGACGCTGGTTCCGGCTGTGTACCCGACCTGTCTCCCATACTGAAGAGCTACGACAAGAGGACGTAGCTGACTGTTGTCGTCAGTGCCACTGCGGCCTAGTCACCGTTAAGGTCCTGCTGCTCGCTGGGAGCCGGGCGGCGGGGTGCATACCGCAGCCAATGTGTGACGGGGAAGTCGGACACTCGGCCGCGGGAAACCTCGAAGTGGTGCGGACAAGGAGGTATGCAACGATGGCAAAGTCGAGTAGCACTCGAGTAACAAGCGCCAAGGTTGCGAAGCAAGCTTCGGCGATGCTGAGCAACCCGAAGACGCCGGCGAAGGCGAAATCCGTAGCCGCAAGCGCGTTGTCGCAGGCGAAGAGCAAGCGGAAGTAGTTCCGGTTGGTTCGGCCGACAGAGCCGGCTCCTCTGTTGGTTTCTGTGTCTGACGTTTCGAAGCAGCTTGGGTCGATCAACTACCTCACGGTACGAAGGGTGCCGCGACGGCAAGGAACTGAAGGCGGCTACGTCTGCGCCGGCGGACTCAACGACACCCGCCGTGTGACCCGTGCCGAACTGCCCCGACTGTCCGTCGCTTCGACTTCGATCACGGCGATGACGGGTTCGCCTCGTTTCAGTGCGCGAGCGGCCTTGCGCTGCGCGACGGGAGGAATCTCGACAGCAAGCGTGGCTTTGCGCAAGGGCGGCAGGTTCAGCATGGCGGGCCGCAGATGCAGTGTCCGGGGCTGGCGCATCCGGCGGGGGACGTCGATCTCGCCGGTGGCGATCACGTCGCAGGGCAGGCCGGCCGAACGCACTTGCAGAACCACCGAATCGCCAAGTGGCTGATTGCGTTCACCGCCGAGCCACAGCCGCACGTTCGGCAGCGTCATGCCGCCGACTTCCTCATCGCGACTTAGCCGCGATGCGATGGCAGCGCTGATCAACCTGCTGGTCAGCCCACCTTTGCGACGTGCCACGACGGTAACTTACGCCGGTTGGCAACGCTGCGAAGCCAGAACCGCGACGTCCACCGAGCTGGACATGCCACACAGGCTGATGCCGCAGAATTGGCCTGTGCGGGTGGCGGCGGTGGTGCGGAGAGCGAGTGTCCTCAGCGCTGCCGACCCCGGACGCATCCGGTTGCGCAGCGCAGCGGCGACCACCTTCTCGCTGCTGCTGGCGATCGGCGCGATGTTGGTGTTCACCCGTGCGGCCGGCCAGCCGGTGACGGTCGCGATGCTGGGCGCGGTGGTCGCGATGCAGGCCTCGGCCGCCGTGAAGGACCGAGACCAGCGCAGCCGCAACATCACGACGCTGCTGCTGTTCTTCCCGGCGATCGGCGCCATGGCCTTGGCCGCATTCCTGGTGCCCCACGGGAAGATCGTCGACGTCGGCTTCATCGCTGTGCTCTTCGCCGCGGTGTGGGTGCGGCGGTACGGCCCGCGCGGAAACGCGCTCGGGATGGTCGCCTTCATCTCGTACTTCTTCGTCATGTTCCTGCGGACCCCGGTGCATCAGATTCCGGTGTTGGCAGTGGCCGTTGCGGTGGGCATCGTGTCGTCACTGTTGGTGCATGTGCTGCTGTTTCCCGAACGGCCACGTGTCGAGGCACGTCGCCTCCTGTCGGCACTGCGTGCCGCGTCGCTCTCGACACTGGATGTCGCCACCCGGCGCGGCGAGGTGAGTGTCGAGGTCGCGCGGCACCAACTCGACCAGCTCGGTGAGACGGCGCTGCTCATCGACGACTGGCTCGATCGGCACGAGGCCGCCAAATCACTGAGCGTCACCAGTAAGGACCTGGCGCTGCGGGTTTTCGAGGCGCAGATCATGCTGGAGCAGGCGGCGTCGTTCCTGTGGTGGCTGGACCAGGACGAGCCGTGGCCCGACGGCCTGGTTGATGCGGTCGCGGCGCTGCGGATCTGCCTGGACAACAACCCCACCGAAGAACAGTTGCGGCAGGCCCGGCGGATGGGTGCCGCAGCGGCGGACAAGGCCGACCTTTCGACCTCGGCGGGCGTCGCGACCGTCACGGCGTACCGGGCGATGCAGGCGCACTTGGCAATTCACCACATCACCACCAACGCCCGCGGCATCAGCGACGACGATATCGCCGCCGCCGAGACCGACGGCGACGACGACCACGACACGCCTCAGGGGCTCAATCCCAGCACCAAGGCCGCGATTCAGGTCGCGGTGGCGACCAGTGCCGCAACGGTTCTGGGCAATCTGATCTCGCCCGATCGCGGATATTGGGCGGTGCTGACGGCCTTCCTGGTGTTCACGGGCGTCTCGACGCGCGGCGAGATCCTTTCGCGTGCCGGTCATCGCATCGTCGGCACCATCGCCGGGGTGGTGGCGGGCGTGCTGCTCGCCGCGGAGATCGGGCGGAACCCGGCGCTGCAGATCGTCGTCCTCGTGGTCTGCGTGTTCTTCGCGTTCTACCTGGCAACCGTCGCCTACTTCTGGTTGACCTTCTTCGTGACGGTCCTGCTGGCGATGTTGTATGGCCTCCTCGGCAATTTCAGTGCCCAGGTGCTAGAGGTGCGTATCGCGGAAACGGCAGTGGGAAGCCTGGTGGGTATCGCCTCCGCGTATTTCGTCTTCTCCACCAAGACCCGCGCCACGTTCGCCGAAAAGGTCACCGATTACCTCGATCAGATGGAGCGGGTGATCGACACCGCGGTGACGGCGGTACTGACCGCCGGCGATGCCGGCGATCTGGTTGTCGACACCCGCCGGATGGACAACTCGTTGAAGGCAGCAATCACTGCCGGCAAACCGCTCCAGATGGGCCCGGTCTCGGAACTGCGGCACGGGGTGCGGCGCCTGATGCGCGGATTGCAGGTCGCGAACCGTTCGGCGCATGCCCTGGCGCGTGCCGGGGTGACCGCGTCGCATGCCGGGCAGCCTCCCGATGGCGCCGACGCCGCGTTGCATCAGGCCGCCGCACGCGCCGATGAAGCGATAGCGCGGGTGCGGAGACTGATCGCCGGCGAAGACGTCGGAGCTGAGAAGCGAAGCGACGCAGCCGTATTCGATGTCGGGCTGCCGGAGATGCGGCCGGGCCCGGTGCGTGCGTCGGTGCGGGCGCTCAACATGCTGGATCGGGCGCTGACCGAGGTCACCAGCAGGGTCTGAGTCATGCGTCAAACCTCCGAGAATCGGGGTTGCCGTTTACGCATCTGAAAGCGGGGAATGCCGGTCGATGAGAGGAGTCGATCGATGTCACTGCGAACCCTGGGCAGGCACGCGTCAGCGCACGTCATCCGCTCCGTCGCGATCGAGGCACCCGACGGGGTACCGCCGGTGGACGTGCTGGAACAGCTGATCGGCGATGCGCGAATCGTCCTCATCGGGGAGGCGTCGCACGGAACGCATGAGTTCTACGCCGCACGTGCCGCGATCACGCGGTGGCTCATCCGGCAGAAGGGGTTCTGCGCCGTTGCGGCTGAGGCGGATTGGCCGGACTCCTACCGGGTGAACAGGTTCGTTCGTGGACTCGGTGACGATCGGTCCGCGGATCAGGCGCTGAGTGGGTTCGAACGATTTCCGGCCTGGATGTGGCGCAACGTCGTGGTCCGGGATTTCGTCGATTGGCTGCGCCGGTGCAATACCGAATTCGCCGATCGCAGCGGCAGGCCGGCCGGTTTCTACGGCTTGGACCTCTACAGCATGCACCGCTCCATGAGTGAGGTCATCGCGTATCTCGACAAGGTTGATCCGCGAGCCGCGGGCAGGGCCCGCGAGCGCTACGCCTGCTTCGACCATGTCGCGTCGGCCGAAGACGGTCAGGAATACGGCTATGCCGCGGCCTTCGGCGCGGGACGGACGTGTGAACGCCAGGCGATCGAACAGCTCTTGGATATGCAGCGCAACGCGGCGGATATCGCCAATCAGGACGGCCTGCTCGGTGAGGACGAGGCGTTCTACGCCGAACAGAACGCGCAGGCCGTTCGTGACGCCGAAGAGTATTACCGCACGATGTTCGGTGGCCGGGTGTCGTCATGGAATCTGCGCGACGAACACATGGCCCGCACGTTGAGCGCGTTGCTGGACCACCTGGACCGCGACGGCGCCAAAGACTCCAAAGTCGTTGTCTGGGCGCATAATTCGCATGTCGGTGACGCGCGCGCGACGGAGGTGGGTCGTGATGGACAGCTCACGCTCGGCCAGTTGGTCCGGGAACGGTATGGCCGTGAGTGCCGGTTGATCGGCTTCAGCACCTACGCAGGCACCGTGACCGCGGCGAGCAGGTGGGGTGGCGTCGCCCAACGCAAGGCGGTCCGGCCTGCACTCAGCGGCAGTGTCGAGGAGCTCTTGCACGCTGTGGGTGGCACGTCATTCTTCGTATCGCCCCTGCTCACTCGTCAAGCCGCCGAACCGCTTTCGGTGGCGCGCCTGAGCCGCGCCATCGGCGTCATCTACCGCCCCGAGACGGAACGGCAGAGCCACTACTACCACGTGCGTGCCGCCGATCAGTACGACGCGATGATCCATATCGACCGGACCCGGGCGCTGGAACCGCTCGAGCCGACCAGCGTCTGGCACGAAGGGGAAACTCCGGAGACGTATCCGAGTGGGCTCTGAACCGGTACCCGGATTCTGTTGTCGCCCAATGCTGTCAGCGCGGCTCCCCGCCGGTGGACCGCCGGCACCACTGTGGGTGCGGCGGCCACCGTCGAGTCGCATCAGGTGAACGCAGCCCCGTAGGACGCCGCGCCGATCACGAACGTGAACACCAGGTAGATCACGAGCACCACGGCGCCGGCGATCGCACCCCACGTCGCCCACTTCTTGGCCTCGTCCGCGGCAGTCTGCGCGGCTTGGAACTGGCCCTGGGCCCACAGACCCGACACTTGAGTCGCCTTGACGATCGACACGATGCCGAACGGTAGGCAGCAGAAGATCGTGACGAGGATGCCCAGCACCAGGTTGTTGTTGGGCGGTCCACCTGCGGGCGGAAGGCCGCCGGCGGGCGGCGGAGGGTAGTTCCCTGGCGGTATCTCAGTCATTGCAGCCTTTCGTTGTTCCGGTCACTACTCGGTAGGACGTCCGTCGTCGGACGCGGTCAGCGGTGACCGCTTCGGCACGCTACGGCGCACCGATTGGAATCCGTTTGGGACGCCTACCGGGCAAGGACACAACGCCGGGACGGCTACCGATCCCAATATTGCAGCGGTGAGCGGTGGCTGCGGTTACGGGAGCGGGTGGACGACCGTCAGCCGTGCAGCCCGTTCTTGATGGCCAGGGCCTGTTTCTGGCCGACGTCGAGCACGAAGTCGGACGGCGGGGTGGCGTCCTTGGGTCCGTCGAATTCGAGGGTGACGAACGCGCGGCCCTCGGTGAACAGCACGACGGTCACCGATTTGGAGTCGTCGGGCGAGTTGCCCGACACCGAAATGCCGCCGCTACCAATCTCGATCGGTGCGGGCGTACCGCCCACCACGCTGCCCCCGAGCGTGGCTTTGGCTGCCTCGAGCGCCGCGGTGGCGGCGGCGGGGTCCGGCAGGATCAGGATGGTGTCGCCGACGACGTGGGTGCGGTCGGCGTTGCCGAACGACGTTGCGACACCGGGTTTACCGCCCGGGTCCGGTACGGGCGGGGTTGCGATGAATTCCTCGGGTGCGACGAGGTCGGTCGCCTTGATCAGCAGCGCCGAGTAGTCGACGGGCTGGGCCGGAGTGGAGGCGGTCGTCGACGTGGCGGCGCTCGACGACGTCGCCGACTTCGACGCGGCGGGTGGCGCAGAATCCTTGCTGCATCCGGTGATCGTCACGATCACCGCCGCGCTGACCGCAACCGCGCCGCCGGCCACCCTCATGCGAGAGCTCATCGGTTTCACTCCTCTCCGGCCCCCGCCGTCAGTTCAGCGGACCGTCCGGCATCGGGGCGTTGCAGCGCGCGCGGAAGTCGGCCGCAGGCTGGCGGATACCCTCGATGTCGGTCTTCACCTGCGGGTTCGCATCCATGTACGCGGTGATATCGGTCCGCATCTGATCCCGAGTCTTGCCCTTGAGACCCGTGAAGAACGCATTCACATCGGGGTGCGTGAACAGGTACGACGCGGTTGCGGCGTTCACGCCGGACATCACGTTCGCGAGGTCGCCGGCAGTGCAGTCCGGCGGGTCGGCAATGGCGGTCGTGGCTGTGCCGATGAACGTCGCACCGGCGATCAGGCCGGCACCGATGATGTTGCGGATTCTCATGTTTGGTTGCTCCTCGAGGTTGTCGAAATAAAGGGATCAGCGACGCGGACCGATACCGCCACCGCCGCCGGGGCGCAGCGGCGGGCGCGGGGGCAGGGGCACGATGACGTCCACGCCCCAGCCGTCGTCGCAATACCAGGGATCAGCGCAGTACGACGGGTAGGCCGCGCTGGGCGGCGTGGGGCCGCCGCCACGAACGTCACCCTGTGCGCACACGGTGGCGTATCCGGCGCCGGTGCAGTCGGCCGAGGCCGGCGCTGCCGCACTGAGGCCGATGGGCACAAACGTGAGCGCCAGACCCAGACTCAGGGAGCGCTGCTTCAGTCGCATGGTCTTCTTCCTTCGAACGGCTGGCTCGCGGTGGTCGGCACGGTGCCGGTGCGCGGAACCGGTGTCGGCTGAGCATAATTGGGCGTTGCCGCTCAAGAAGCGGTTGCGCGATTATTGCGTTGTTTAGGCTGTGTTAATCCTTGGTGCGGTTTGCTGAGCGACCGGGCCACAATCGCCGCGCGAAGCATGGCGGCGGTGGTACCGTCCGTCCCGTCGAGTATGCGTGACGAAGGGGTCAATATGAGCGAGAACAGCCAGGATTGGACCAAACCGGCGGCCATGGCGATCCCCAAGGAGGGCTACTTCGAGGAGGTGCGGGGCCGCTACGGCCCGGTGTTCCCGAAGACGCCGGCCTGCTACGGCTTCTCAATCATCGCGAAGGTGAAAGAGGGCCGCGAGGAAACGGTCAGAGCGTACGGCAAGACCATCGAGGAGACCATCAAGGCGAGCCCGGATGCGTTGGCGCCGCTGCGCTTGCACTACCTGCGCTGGAACCTGTTCGACGTGGGCTCGGGTCTGCACTTTCAGTACATGGGCATCTTCGACACCGATTTCGACAAGTACACCGAGGACGCGGTGGCCTTGTTCAGTGCGACCGGCATCACGACGGTGTTCACCAATCTCGAAGGCTTCCCGGAGGATTGGAAGACCAATACCGAGGCATTCATCAAGTTCGTCCGGGAACACCAGCAGCCGAGCTTCCTGGAGTACGGCGAGTATCCCTACGTGACGGCGGACGAGATCAAGAAGGCGTTGCGGCTCAAGGCGGCGTTCTCGACGATGCTCGATCAGATGCAATGACCGATACCCCACTGGGTGCGGTCCGTGCCTACATCGATGCGTTCAACGCCAACGATCCGGATGCGATGTCGGCTGCCTTCGCTCCCGATGGGGCGATCCTCGATGGCATGGCTCCGCACCTGTGGGTGGGGCCGACCGCGGCGACGGACTGGCATCGCGATGTCGTCGCCGAAGGAGCCCATCTCGGAGCCGCGAACTACCGGGTCACCCTCGGCGACCCGCTGCACGACGAGACCTCCGGCGACAGTGCGTACGTGGTGGCCCCGGCAACCATGACGTTCGACCTCAACGGCGTCCCCGTGACCCAGACGGGAGCGGTGTTCACCGTGGCGCTGCGCCGACTTCCGGACGGCTGGCGAGTCGCGGCATGGGCTTGGGCGAAGGGGCAGCGCACACCGTGACGGGCACTCCCAACCTGGAATTCGACGATATTCAGCACATCCTGCTGACCCGGACCCCTGCGCTCACCGGGCGCTACGAGTTCCTGACGTTCGACACCCCTGAAGGTGGCCGGGCATGGCTGGCAGAGATGCAGGACAAGGTGCAGTCGGCGACCGACGCCAAGGCCACGATGGACGAGTCCGATCGTTGGGTCACGTTGGCGTTCACGTGGAATGGCCTGCGCGCGTTGGGCGTGCCCGAGGAGTCATTGGCGACGTTTCCCGATGCGTTTCGGGAGGGTATGGCATCGCGGGCCGCCATCCTGGGTGACGTCGGGCCCGCGGCACCGGAGCACTGGGTCGGCGGGTTGGCCGGTGACGACCTGCACGCCATCGCAATCCTGTTCTCCCGCACGGACGAACAGAATGCGAAGTCCATCGCGGCGCATGACGACCTGCTCGCACGGACCGACGGCGTGCGCAGCCTGTCGTATCTGGATCTCAATGCCACGCCGCCGTTCAACTACGCCCACGACCACTTCGGATTCCGGGACCGGTTGTCGCAACCGGTCATGAAGGGATCGGGGGAGGAGCCGACGCCGGGCTCGGGCGACCCGCTGGCGCCCGGGGAGTTCATTCTCGGGTACGACGACGAGAACGGGCCGGTGGTGGATCTGCCTCAGCCCGAGGTGCTTTCGCGCAACGGCAGCTACATGGCGTACCGACGCCTCGAGGAGCACGTCGCCGTCTTTCGCGAGTATCTGCGCCAGAACGCGGACAGCCCGGAAGGTGAAGAGCTGCTGGCCGCCAAGTTCATGGGCCGGTGGCGCAGCGGCGCCCCGCTGGTGCTGGCTCCGGACAAGGACGACCCCGAGTTGGGCGCGGATCCGATGCGCAACAACGACTTCAACTACAAGGAAGAGGATCCGTTCGGCTACGCCTGTCCGCTGGGGGCGCACGCACGGCGGCTCAACCCGCGCGATACTGCGCACTACATGAATCGCCGCCGGATGATCCGGCGCGGCGCGACGTACGGCCCGGCACTGCCCGACGGCGCACCGGACGACGGTGTCGACCGCGGTATCGCGGCCTTCATCATCTGTGCGGATCTGGTGCGCCAGTTCGAGTTTGCGCAGAACGTCTGGATCAACGACAAGGCGTTCCACGAACTCGGCAACGAGCATGATCCGATCTGCGGTACGCAGGACGGCACGCTCGACTTCACCGTCCCGAAACGGCCGATTCGCAAGGTGCACAAGGGACTTCCGGCCTTCACCACGCTGAAGGGCGGCGGTTATTTCTTCCTGCCGGGTATCGGCGGCATCCGTTACCTGGCGTCGCTGGGGGACTGAGACTTCTCCGCGGCCGGCGTGGGCCGATGTTGTGCAGCCACGTGGGCCCATGTTTCGCATCCGACGGTCGGGGAACCCATCCAGTGGCGGCTGGATGGCTCGGCCGTCGCGAAACCACGACCGGAAAGAGGAGCTCATGGGTAAGAGCGGTCCGGAAGAAGCTGCCAAAGGTCTCGTCGAAGGCATCAAAGGCAAGGTGAAGACGTTGCTCGGTGCGCTGATCGGCCGCGACGACCTGTTCCGTGAGGGCCAGGCGCAGCAGGACAAGGGCGAGGCTCAGCGCGACGCGGCGAAGCGGGAAGCCGAGGCGGAATCCGCCCGGGCGGCCGCAAAGGCGGCAGAGGCGCGGGAGCGCGCGAACCAGCAGGATCAGTAGTTGGCGCTACATCGGAGAGGCGCACGTATGACTTCATTCGGCTACACCTTGATGACTGAACAATGCGGCCCGAAAGAGCTTGTCAGACATGCTGTTCGGGCCGAGGAAGTGGGCTTCGACTTCGAAGTCTGCAGTGACCACTACTCGCCGTGGCTGGTCTCGCAGGGGCATGCGCCGAACGCCTGGGTGGTGCTCGGTGCGGTTGCGCATGCGACCAGCCGGGTGGAGCTCTGTTCCTACGTCACGTGTCCGACGATGCGGTACCACCCGACCGTCGTCGCACAACAGGCGGCGACGGCACAGATTCTGGCGGACGGCCGGTTCCTCCTCGGGCTGGGCACCGGCGAGAACCTCAACGAACACGTGGCGGGTCAGGGCTGGCCGGCCTACGAGCGCCGGCTCGACATGCTGTGCGAGGCGACCAAGATCATCCGCCAGCTCCTCGACGGCGCGGTCGTCAACCACAAGGGCGAGTACTTCCAGGTCGACTCCGCGCGACTGTGGGATCTGCCGGCCGATCCCGTCCCGATCGGCATCTCGATGACGGGGGAGAAGGCCGTCGGGCAGTTGGCTGACTTCGCCGACTTCATGATCGACGTGTCGCCCGACAAACCCATCGTCGACCAGTGGATCCATGAGCGTCGGGTGCAGGGCCTGGACACGACGGGACGCGCGGTGGCGCAGTTGCCGATCTGCTGGGACCGCGATCGCGACAAGGCAGTGGCGCGTGCGCACGAACAGTTCCGGTGGTTCGGCGGTGGCTGGCCGACGAACGCGGAACTGCCCAACCCCAAGGCTTTTGATGCCGCGACGCGGTTCGTGCGACCGGAGGACGTGGCAGAGCAGATTCCCTGTGGCCCGGACATCGACGCCGTCGTCGAGGCCGTCAGCGCCTATCGGGACGCCGGCTTCACCGATATCGCACTCGTGCAGATCGGCGGAGATTCCCAGGACAGCTTCTTCGATGAGGCGGCCCCGGCGCTGTTGGCGGCACTGCGCGCCGACGCCGCCTGACGGGCGTCGTGACGCGGGGCGCAGCACGGTCTCACGACGATCGGGCGCGACACGCGCACGGCGCGCCAACGTGCGCGACATGTGATGCAGCCGTATCCAAAATGTGACGCGTGTAGACCAGTGTGATCAGAGTGGCCTGAGGGCAGTCAGGCCATTCAGTTCGTGGTTGGGAGCGTCCAATGATGTCTACAGCTCGCAAGGTGGAACGCATCGTCGCGCAGGTCACCGCCGCCGTCACCCGTCGTCCGTCCGACGACCAGGCCTACCGGGCCGAGATGGAGCGCCTGGTCACCGAGCAGGAACTCGCGCTGCTGACCAGTAGGTAGTTCTCCTGGCCGTCAGCGGAAGACGCTGAGCAGCGTCCGGCACAGGAACGGCAGGTTCGACAGCGGGATGAACTGCACGAGAGTGCGGCACACGTTGGGCGCTTGAGCCTGTCCAGCCGCGCTACCGCATACCGGCCATGCGCCGATTCCCTGTGTCTTCATGACATTTCGGGCCACGCGGATCTGTTCTCCGCGGCTGGCCGCCGCCGGTGAGCCGGTGCCGCCGTTGGCGGTCCAGGTGCCGGGGCTGAATTGGAGCCCGCCGTAGTAGCCGTTGCCGGTATTGGCCGACCAGTTGCCCCCCGATTCGCACTGGGCGATGGCGTCCCAGTTGGGTTCGGCGTTTGCCTCGGAGATCGCCAACGACAGTTGGGAGATCGCGAGGACGCCGGAGATGGCGACCGCACGAACAAATAGGTGCCCGCTCATACCCACCTCGATCCTGTTGTGCGAACGGCCTGATTCCGCTCGCAAAAATGGTTCGCAATTGACGCATGGTGCTGTCTATACAGACGTTAAACCTGATAATCAGCTGTGCTAATGGGGTAATTGTTATTCTTCGAGTAATTTTAGTGTTTCTGCATATTTCTGATGCAGAAGCGACGGCACTGACTGTTGTTACTGGGCGTGTCGCTGCAGGTCAGTGAGTTGTTACGTGAGTAGTGTTTACCGTGTGGTTATAGGCACTGCTGGGGCCTGTGATTCTTTTGTTATTAGTGATTCAATCGCGCTCAGTGATGCAATTGTTATTGAAGTGATCTGAGTTACCAATCCACATTAGAGTTTCCTATGTGACAGCTGTGACTACTGTTACTAGAGTGAATTGGACTCCAACGTTCGTTCGGCATGGTCCTGGCGTCCCGAATCGGCCGGGCGCAAACTGGTCACAAGGCCGGAATCCGGCATGGCAACGAATGCCCGAGCAATGACGAGTGCAATGAACGCGATGAACAAGACAGCGCGGCTGGCCGCCGGACTGTCGGCGGCTCTCTGCGCCGGATTCCTCACGGCGCCGGCCGCGACCGCCGACCAGCCGGCCACCTGCCAGAGCCGGCACGTCGACGGCGTCGAGGAGGACGTCTGCGTCGGCATTCCGGGACAGGCCGGCGGCGCCAACCCGCGCGACCTCTATCCGGGCGTCGTGCCGGAACTGTATTTCGGGGTGGGGATCGGCTAGCCCGAAGCTCACGAGCCTCATGCGGTCAGCACAGCCGGCGCACAGCTACCGCCACCATCATCGAATTCTGTGACGACGACGCTCCTTGCCGACGCCTCCGGCGGCCCCGCCGCTCCGACTCTTCCGCCCGTTGTCGCCCCCAATCACCACGGACTGTCCCTGCTCTACGGCTGGCTGCCGGTCACCATTCAGGTGATCGCCGCGATCGTGTTGCTCGTCGCCATCGGCTGGCGGGGCCGGCGGTGGCGCTACCTGTGGCTGCCGGTCTGCGCAATTCTCGGCATCGCGGCCGCCGCATGGGCGAACTGGTTCACCACATCGCAAGGCCTGGCGGGGAACCCGGCGCCGCCGGCCCTGTGGATCTGGGTGGGCCTGTCGGGCCTGGCGCTGGGCGTGCTGATACTCGGCTGGCGCGGCACCCCGTGGTGGCGCCGCGGCGTCGCGGTCCTCGCCGTGCCGCTGTGTGTGCTCAGTACCGGCGTTGCCCTCAACGACTGGGTCGGCTACTTCCCGACGGTGCAGACCGCGTGGGGCGAGCTCACCGCCGGCCCGTTGACCGACGAGACCGAGATGTCCAGCGTCACCTCGATGAAGGCCGCCGGTGTCGTCCCGTCGCACGGCGCGGTGGTCGAGGTGGACATCCCGGACACCGCATCGGGCTTCAAACACCGCACCGAGATCGTCTACCTGCCGCCGGCATGGTTCGCGCGCAACACCCCGCCGCTGCCGGCTGTGATGATGGTCGCCGGCGAGTTCAACACCCCGGCGGACTGGCTGCGCATCGGCAACGTCGCCAGCCTCTTCGACAACTTCGCCGCGACCCACGGCGGCAACGCGCCGGTGTTCGTCTTCGTGGACGCGGGCGGTTCGTTCAACAACGACACCGAGTGCGTCAACGGCCCGCGCGGCAACGTCGCCGACCACCTCACCAAGGACGTCCCGCCCTATCTGGAATCCACGTTCGGCGTCAGCGCCAAACCCGCCAACTGGGGCGTCGTGGGCTGGTCCATGGGCGGCACCTGCGCGGTGGACCTCTCGGTGATGCACCCCGAGCAGTTCGGCACGTTCGTGGACATCGCCGGGGACATGGGACCCAACGCGGGTACCAAGGAGCAGACCATCGCCCGGCTCTACGGCGGCAGTGAAGCTCAGTGGGCGGCGTTCGATCCGCGCACGGTGATGGCCAAGCACGGTCCTTATCAAGGTGTTTCGGGCTGGTTCGCCATCTCGTCGGATGCCCCGACGCAGTGGAAGGGCGCCAAGGCGCACCCCGATGCCATCGGCCTCGGCGGCCGCGACGGCGCCGGCAACCCGGGCGACCAGACCGAGGCCGGGAAGACGCTGTGTGCCCAGGGGCGTCAGCTGGGCATCGACTGCGCCGTCGTGGCGCAGCCGGGCAAGCACGACTGGCCGTTCGCCGTGACGGCGTTCCAGACCAGCCTGCCGTGGCTGGCGGGACGCGTCGGCACTCCCGGTGTGCCGGTGACCGGGTTCCCGGCGGGATCGACGACCCCCGCACCGCCCGCCGGCCCGGCCGCGACCATCGCGGCCGGAACAAACCCGGGCAAGTAGACGTCGAATGTAACGCCGAGCCCGTCTAAGTAGATGGACTCGGTGAGACGTTGCGACACAGCAGGGAGTCGATGCGCGATGGGTACTCGAACCGATAAAACCGATAACAAAAATTCTGGCCAGGCACGCCGGCAGAGCCGGCTCGTGGGAGTCGTCGCCACTGGTGTGGTGACGACGTTGACCGCGCTCACCGTGGGCGCGGCGCCGGTGTCTGCCAAACCGAGCAGTGATTCAGACAGCTCGAGCACCACCACGCTGGTGCCGAAGCCGCCGCGGCAGGATTCGTCCGCTGCGCAGGACGGCTCCCGTTCCGGTGGCGGCTACGGGCAGGACGGCGGCCAGCGGGGACGCAAGCAGCGCGAGCAGCCGGTAGAGGCAGAGGCACCGAGCCGGCCTGTTCCCGCCGACGTTCCCGCCGTTCAGGCCAAGCCGCCGGCCGATCCGCCCGCGGCGCCCGTCACCCCGGTGGCGCCGGTGATCGCCGCTCCGGAGAACAAGGCTCCGGAGAACAAGGCCCCGGAGAACAAGGCACCGGAGAAGACGCCGCAGGCCCCGGCGACCACGACGCCGCCGGTCGAGACGCCTGTCGTCGCGGCCCCGCCGTCGCACACCGAAACTCCCGCGCCGACCACCAAGGTCACCAAGGCGCAGGAAGCGCCTGTCGACCCGACCACGCCGGCGCGGCCGTCGACCGCCGTCGCCGAGCCCGACAAGTCGGCGCCGTCCGCCACCTCGGTGACGCAGGGCCCGACCACCGCGCTCGCCGAGCGTCCGGCGCCGGCCGGTGCTGTCGATCCGGATAAGTCGACGGCACCCACGGATCGCACTGTGGCAGAAGGCAAGCCGGTCGCCGGTGTCGAGGGCCAGCTCGGTGAGCGCGTCGAGGCCGGGCCGGGACGGGTCGAAGCCTCGGCCTCCGCGTCGGCCACGGTGACGGCAGGTTCGTCGAAGTCGGCGTCGCCGTCGACCGCAGCGGCCCGCGAAGTCCGCGACGTGAAGCCGATCGAGCTGCTCAAGCCCGAGACGCTGACCGCTCCGGTCGAGGACATCGCCACCGCAAAGGCCGCCGCAGCGGTCGACGTGAAACTGCCTGCGCCGGCCCCGGTGCACGACGTGGCCGATCTCGCCAAGGTCGTCAACGTCGCCAACTTCCAGTTCGACAGCCGCGCCGACTGGAACCTTCGTGACAACCGGCGGGACTGGGACCGTCGCGACGACCGGCCCATGGGCCGGGACTGGGACAACCGCGTGCGGCAGTGGCGGCCGGACTGGGTGCAGTACGACGATTACTACCGTCCGGTGCTGTTCAACCCGTACCGCGACCCCGTGCGGGTGGTGTACGTCTACCGGAACGCGCCGCGCATCGTGTACATCCCGCCGCTGCAGCGCATCGTCATGGAGGTCGCCGACCTTGCGGCGTACAGCTTCACCGCGGTCGTGGTGAACGCCGTCAACACCGCCGTCAACGTGGCAGTCGGCAGCTTCTTCGGTGGCGGTTACTACCCGGGTGTCGGCGTGCCGCTGCCCCCGCCGCCTCCGCCGGTGCTGAGCTACGCGAATGTGCCTGTGCAGGTTCGCTATTCGGATGCGGTCTACCAGCCGTTCCGGGTGCAGCGCATCGTCGACGCCGGTGACGACGTGCAGTACGGCGAACGCCGCGTGCTGCTCGACGGTGTCACCCCGGCCTGGGGTCAGTGGACCCAGAGCCCCAGTGGCGAACGGCAATTCGAGGTGCACCGGACGCAGCAGTTCCCGGGCCTCGACGAGCCGCGTGAGGCACCCCTGCCCGGTGACTACAACCTGCAACTGGTCAACGACCAGAAGGGGCTGGAGAACCCGAACAAGGCGCTGACCATCGCCGCGGTGACCTGCGGCGTGCTGAGCCTCGGTGCGGTCGGCCTGGCCGTCTACATCGGGCGCCGTCGCCGCGAGGTGGTCTGACGTTGTCCCCGCGGTCAGTCGCGCTGCTCGAGCCGGCTGCCGCGGGGAAACGTGATCGACATGATGTCGCTGGGACGTGACAATGCGATGCGGTGCCACGTCCCACTCGGCACCACCATGGCGTGCCCCGTCGTCAGCGTGACGCCGGGGCCGTCTTCGGCAGCACGTAGGAACAGCCGAATCTCCCCGGCGAGGCAGACGACGAGTTCGTCTGCATCCGTATGGATTTCCCAATAGTCCGCATGCACCTCGGCGTCGGTCTCCGCGTGGAATGTCATGACGTGCCACCCCGGCTCCCCGGAGCCGAACGTGCGCTCGGCCGGTTCGATGCGGCCGTCGTCGTAGAGATGGACGAACGCGGCGAACAGGTCGACGGCGGTGGTCATGCGGACACCGGCCGCAGGCCCGTGGTCAGGCCGCGGCGCAGCGCGCCGCTGATCTCGGCGAGCTGGCGCGCGGAGACGTCGGCACCGAGGATCACCTGAGATCCGTGGAATGTGCCGGGCCACTGGTGCAGTTCGACGGACACGCCGGCCTGCAGCAGCCGGATCCCGAATTCGAGCGCTTCGTCGCGGTTGGGGTCGAACTCCGCGGTGGCGAGGTAGGTGGGCGGTAGCCCGGACAGCTCGTCGGCCCTGGCTGGTGCCGCGTAGGCCGTCGCCGGTCGGCCGCCGAGATAGTGCCGCCAACTGGCGGCGACCTTGGCGCGTGTCATGAAGACGGTGTCGGTGAAGGTGCGGGCCGACCAGCTGCGCTGACGGTCGTCGAGCGGTGGCTGGTTCAGCAGTTGAAAGGCGATCCGGGGACCACCCTCGTCACGTGCCCGCAGCGCGGCCGCGGCAGCCAGGTTGGCGCCCGCCGCATGACCCCCGACGGCGATGCGGCCCGGCTCGACACCGAGCAGTGACGCATTCGAAGCCAGCCAGGTCAGTGCCTCGTAGACGTCGTCCAGCGCTGCGGGATAAGGGTTTTCGGGTGCGCAGCGGTAGCCGACGGACACCACGACGGCGTTGGTGGCCTTGGCGATGCGCGCGGCCCAGGGGTGCTCGGTGTCGAGATCGCCCATGACGAATCCGCCGCCCCGCAGCCACAGGATCGCGCCGCCCGGTTCCGCGGGTTGGTACAGCCGTACCGGAACGTCGGGGCGGCCGGGAACACTACGGTCGCTGATCTGCAGGCCGGCGGTGTCGGGAGCGGGCACGGCGGCGGACAGTTCGGCGAGCCGCCGGCGGGCGGCCACCGGGTCGTCCAACTCGGCTTTCGGGAACAGCGACAGGAAGGGCTGCAGCTCGGGGTCCATGCCATCACGATGGCGGCCCGGTGGGGCGGTGTCTTGGAGGAATGTTCCCGCGGACTACTGCCACGCCACGGGGTCGACGTCGAGCCACGGTGCCTCGGCCACACCCGCCGGCGTCAACCCCGCGAACAACCGGGCGTCACGGTGCAGGTGGGACTGGTCGGCATAGCCGCAGGCGCCGGCCACCTCGGCGGGCGCGGCGCCGGTCGCAAGGCGGTGCGCGGCGTCGTCGAACCGGATCAGTTGCGCGGCCCGCTTGGGTGGCAGGCCGATCTGCGCGCCGAACCGATGCCACAGTCGCTTGCGGCTCCACCCGATCTCGTCGGCGATGTGCTCGATGCGGACCTGTCCACGGCTGCGCACCATCGCGTGCCACGCCGCGGCGACCTCGGGGTCCACGGCGGGCCCGGATTCGCGGCGCCGCGCCAATTCCGTTGTGGCGATGGCGAACCGCTCGTCCCACGACGCTGCCGTGTGCAGCCGGTCGCACAGCCGCTCGGCGGCGCGGCGGCCCCAGACCGCGTCGAGGGACAGCACACCGGTGGGGTCGCACTCACCGAACACCGTGTGGGCGAGTGTCGGCGACAGCCGGATCTGGAGGCAGTCGACGTTGTGGCCGACAGCGACCACGGTGCCGGGCGTCAGGCCGACGACCCCGCCGCCGGTCCGGCGTGCGCCTGTGGCGTCGACGAGTACACCGTCGCCGAACTCGATGAACACCGTCACCGCGGGGTAGGGCACGAGCTGCAGCGCGAGCTGCGACGGCGCCCGGCCGCGGAAGCCGGCCATGGCCAGCCCCGGCTGCCGATGCGCCGGAATTGCGAGGTCCCACACGGCGGCACTCAGCCGCAGCGTGCTCGCTTCCATGTCTCGATGGTAGGCGTGGCGCGGGCTTGCCGAGGGTTCTCGACACAGCCGAATCCGGACTCCGTAAGGTGACTCTGTAACAGCGTTACGGAACGCCGGATCAGCAGAGGTGGACAGTTGAGAACCGTATTGATCGACGCCCCCGGGAATGTCTACGTCGACACCGTGCCCGACCCGGCGCTGCCTGGGCCCGACGGCGCCGTCGTCCAGATCACCACGGCGGCCATCTGCGGATCGGACCTGCATTTCTACGAAGGCGACTACCCGTTGGCCACGCCGCTGGCGCTCGGTCACGAGGCCATCGGCACGGTCGTCGAGGTGGGTCCGGAGGTGCGCACCGTCAAAGTCGGTGACCCGGTGCTGATCTCGTCGGTGGCCGGTTGCGGCCACTGCGTGGGCTGCGACACCAAAGACCCGATCACCTGTGTATCGGGCCCGCTGATCTTCGGCTCCGGGGTGCTCGGTGGCGCGCAGGCCGAACTGCTCGCGGTGCCGTCCGCCGATTTCCAGTTGCACCGGCTGCCAAGCGATCTCAGCACCGAGGCCGCGCTGCTGCTGACCGACAACCTGGCCACCGGCTGGGCGGCTGCGCAGCGCGCCGACATCCCGCCCGGCGGCACCGTCGTCGTCTTCGGCTTGGGTGCGGTCGGCCTGTGTGCCGTGCGCTGCGCCATCGCGCAGGGTGCGGGTCAGGTGTTCGCCGTCGATCCGGTCGAAGGGCGCCGCGAGACGGCCGCGCGCAGTGGCGCCACCGCGATCACGCCGGAGCAGATCGGCGCCGTCCACGAAGCGACGGGCGGCAGGGGAGCGGCCGCCGTCATCGACGCTGTCGGCAACGACACCACCATGAACGCGGCGCTGGCCACCGTGCGCGCCGGCGGCACGGTGTCCGTCGTCGGCGTGCACGACCTCAACCCGTTCCCGTTCCCCGCGACCCTGTCACTCATCCGCAGCATCACGCTGCGCATGACCACCGCGCCGGTGCAGCAGACCTGGCCGGCATTGATCCCGCTGCTGCAGTCGGGCCGGCTCGACGTCGACGGCATCTTCACTCACGCCATGTCGCTCGATGACGCGCCGAAGGCCTATGCCGCGGTCGCGGCACGGACCGCGGACTGCATCAAGGTCACGCTGACCCCGTAGTGATGATGGCCAATCAGGAGACCCTGGACCTCGCGCTGCCGCGGCTGCGCATGCGGGCGCTGGCGTGGGGGCCGGCCGACGGACGATTGATGTTGTGCCTGCACGGTTTTCCGGACAGCGCACATGGCTGGCGCCGGGTCGCCCCGCTGCTCGCCGATGCGGGCTACCGGGTTGTGGCACCCTTCATGCGCGGCTACGCGCCGAGCGGTGTGCCCGCCGACGGCAACTACCACGTCGGCGCGCTGGTGTCCGACGTGCTCGACCTCTACGACGCGTTGGGCGGCGGGCCCGACGCGGTGCTGGTGGGGCATGACTGGGGCGCCTTCGCCGCCAATGCCGTTGCCGCGTATCAGGATTCGCCGTTCGCTGCGGTGGTGTCGATGTCCGTCCCGCCGCTGGCGGCAATGAGCCAGGCCAAGTTCGGCCCGGCCCGCACCGCCCGGATGGGCCTGATCCAACTCCGAATGAGTTGGTACATCATGTACTTTCAGCTCCCCAGCCTGCCGGAACGCACGCTGCACCGGGTCATCCCGCGACTCTGGCGCGACTGGTCGCCGGCCGGCACCGACGTCGCCGCGGATGTCGCGACGACGCTCGCGGCGCTGCCGACGCCCGAGCACCGTGCGGCCGCCGTCGGCTACTACCGGGCGCTGGTTCGCCCGGGCAGTGTCGGTGGGCCGTACGCCGAGTTCGAACGCTATCTGCGGGAGCTGCCGTGCGCGCCGATCCTGTACCTGCACGGTACGGACGACGGCGCCATGCAGGTGGGCTACACCGAGCAGCTGCTGACGGCGCTGCCGGCCGGTTCGGTGGTCCGAACCATCGACGGGGCAGGGCATTTCCTGCAGGTCGACCGTCCGGCCGACGTGGCCGCGGCGATCTTGAGCTACGTCGGGCGCAGCTAGGCGGCGCCGTCGCGGTGCTCGCGACCCTGACAACAGGGTGATTTTCTACGCCGGTTCCGCCACCTGGTCAGGGCCGCGGAACCGGCGGCCGGCATGTGCCCCCTTCAATTACATCGTGTCATTGACAACGCGTAATTATGGGCGCAAGCTGGTGCCATGACCACGACAAAGCGAATTGTCTTCATCGGTGCAGCCGGCGAGATGTGCCGCGTCGCCATCGAACGTTTCGCCACGGCGGCCGGCGACGGCGGCTGGGCGCTCGAGCTCTACGACATCCGGCCCGAACTCCTGCACGACTTCGCGGCGAAGCTGCCCGGCACCGCGACGGTCGGCTCGTTCGACCTCTTCGACGGCGGCGCGTTGCGCCGGGCCATCGAGGGTGCCGACCTCGTCGTCCTCGGCGCGGGGCCGTACAACCGCACCGCCGAGCCGGTGATGGCCGCCTGCATCGAGAAGAAGGTGCCCTACCTGGATCTCGACGACGACGAGGCGAGCACCCGCGCGGCGCTGGCACTCGACGCCAAGGCGAAGGCCGCGGGCGTGCCGATCCTGATCTGTTGCGGGGCCTCACCCGGATACACCAACGTGATGACGGCGGACGCCGCTCGCGACATGGATGTTGTTGAGCGCATTGACATCTGCTGGGTCACCGGCGACGAAGGACCGGTGCCGTATGGCCGCGCGGTGCTCGACCACGCGATCCGGGGCTTCGCCGGGCCGTGCTGGACCTGGGAAGGCGGCCGCGCCGTGCAGCATCAGACGTTCATCGAGAACGACGTCTTCGACGTCGGCAACTCACTCGGCGATGCCTACCGGTTCTACGAGTGCGCGCATCCGGAAGCGGTGACGTTGCCGCGGCGCTGGCCGGGCGCCGACCGGGTTCGCGTGCTGGGCGCGCTCGACCCGCCACCCACGAACGGCATCATGCGCGGCGTCGCAGTTGCCGTACAGGACAACAAGATCACCATGGACGAGGCCATCGACTTCGTCAACGACCTGCTGACCGACAAGACCGGCTCGGTCAAGGTGTGGCGGCACGCGCTGTCCGGGCTCTGGGGCACCATCCGTCGCGGCGAGATCGGGGCCGTCGAGGTGCTGAAGTTCATGGCGACATCGGCGGCCAAGAAGCACCCGCCGTTCCGGGGCACCAACTACGTGCGGGTGACCGGCACCCGCGATGGGCAGCCGGTGGTTTCCGTGCGGCGGGCGCCGGTGAGTGGGCCGGGCACCCCGTGGACCACCATGGCGTCGCTCACCGGATCGGCCACCGCGGCATTCATGCTGTTGGCACTCGATCAGTTGGGTGAACGGTCGGGAGTCCTGGCACCAGAGGACTGGGCGGACCCGGAGACGTTCTACCGCGCGCTGGCGGCGACCGGCCGGGCGCCGCTGCACCAGGTGGTCGAGGCAGTCGTCACGCCGAGCACCGCGGTGACCTCCCGCAAGGCGGTCTCGGCATGAACCTGTTGACGGAAACCGGTTGGGCCGAGGTACCGGTCGGCGAACCCGCGCTCGCCGGCGAGGTGACATGTGATGTCGCGGTCGTCGGGGGCGGCGTCGGCGGGATGACGGCAGCCCTGCGGCTCGCCGAGTCCGGTGCCGACGTCGTGCTGCTCGAGGCACAGACCTGCGGCTGGGGCGCCAGTTCGCGCAACGCCGGCTATGTCACCAACTCGATCGCCGCCGACCCGGCGCTCCTGGCACTGCTGTTCCGGCGGGAAAAGGTCCGCGCGCTGTTCCAATTCGCCGAATCCGCAGTCGAATTCACCGAGGAAGCCATTGCGCGCCGGGGCATCGACTGCGACTTCGAGAAGGTCGGCATCGTGCAGGCCGCCGTGTCGAAGGGGCAATTGCGCAAGGCTCGCCGCAACGCGAAGATCATGGCGGAGGCCGGATCGTCGGCCGAATTCGTCGAAGGGCCCGCGGCGGGCTTGCCGGACGGGTTCCTCGGCGGCATGCGCGAGGGCATCGGCGGCACCCTGAACCCGGGCAAGTACGTGCTCGGTCTCCGTGCCGCCGTCTTGCGCTCGGGGGCAAGGGTTTTCGAGCATACGGCCGTGCAGGACGTCGATGCGAACCCGGCCGGGGTGACGGTCCAGACCGCAGGCGGTCGGGTCCGCGCCAAGCAGGCGCTGCTCACCACCAACGCCTACGGCAAAGACCTCGCCGTCACGCCGCGGCGGCTGGTGTCGCCGGTGTGGACCTCGCTGGTGGAGACCGAGCCGGTCGCACCGGAACGGCTCGATGCCATCGGCTGGACGAGTCGTGCACCGCTGGTGACCGCCCACATGATCCTGGAGAGCTACCGCGTGACCCCCAGGAACACCATCGTTTTCGGCACCCGCCGGCTGGAGACCACCAACGGCCCGCTGCGCGCGCGGACGCCGTCGGCGCCCGTCGTCGACGACCTCGTGCGCGGCTTCCGGGAACGCTTCCCCGGACTGAGCGATGTTGCGCCGCGACGGGCGTGGGGCGGCTGGATCGGCATGAGCTCCACGTGGCTGCCGGTCGCCGGAGAAGCGGCGCCCAATGTCCTGTATGCGTTGGCGTGCAACGGACATGGCTTCGCCCAGGCACAGTATGTCGGCAGCATGCTCGCCGACAGGCTGTCCGGCGCACCCGTGCCGGACGACCTCGCGACCATCTGGCACGAGGGCCGATTCTGGCCCAGCTTCGTCAGCCAGCCGGCGCTGACCCTCGGCTGGTTCGGCGACCGGGTTCTCGACCGTCTGGCCCGGGTGTAGCCATGGACGTCATCGGCGCGCTGTTCGTCCTCGCGGACCTGCTCATGATCTTCGCCGGGTTCACGTACGGGTGGAAGTTCATCCGGGGCCATGGGAACTACCTGCTCGGCCTCGAATGGATCATCGTCGCGACCTCCGGGGTCAACTTCCTGCTCTACGCGGTGCTGCGGCTGAGCCAGGACAGCCCGAGTTTCCACGTCGCGATCTTCTTCGACGCGTTCTCCCGGTCGGTCGGCATCACCTTGATCCTCGTGTTGGGGTTGATGGCGGTGACCCACGGGTACCAGCCGTCGCGCGCCGTCGACATCGGTGTCTTCGCGCTCGCCGGTGCGGTCGGTCTCGGCCTGACGTTCTACGCGCTGCGGACGGCGTCGCCCGTCACTCACCACATCGGGTTGGCCGGCGCGGTGTTCCTGGTCGCGGTCAACGTCCTCACGAGCCTCTTCCTCGTCTATTTCGCGGCCCGGCTGTGGCGGGCGGGGGAGCGCAAACATGCGCTGCTCGTCGGCGCCGTCACGGCGATGGGAGCCGTCATCGCGGCGACGTACGACTTCTATGACGTCCCCGGTGATGATCCGAACCGGACGATCTTCTACACCGCGGCGTTGACGACGTGGGGGCTGCAGTTGATCGTCTACTACTACGCCTACCGCGCACTGGACAAACACAATCGAGCGGTTGTGATGAACTAGGGACACGATGAGCAGACGTCCGAAGCACGACCCCAAAGAGTCTGAACGCGAGATCCTCGTCGCCGCGGAGGAGTTCTTGCGGGAGCGGCCCTTTCGCGAGATGACGGTCGACGCCGTGATGAGCCGGACCGGGCTCAAGCGGCCGGCGTTCTACGTGCACTTCCGCGACCGCCACGACCTGGCCCTGCGCGTCGTCGAGCATCTGGGGATGGAGATCGGAGAGATGGTCGACCGGTGGCTCGTGGGAACCGATCTGGTCAATGACGCGCGGTCGGCTTTCCGGGGCCTGACCGAGGTCTACGCGCAGCACGGGCGCGTCTTGCGTGCGCTGTCGGATGCGGCGGGCTCCGACGAGAAGGTCGAGGCCGCATACGCACAACTGATTCAGCAGTTCATCGACGCCACCGCCAAGCGCATCGCCGACGACCAGGCGGACGGGAAGATCAAGGCCGGCCTCGATGCGGTGGAAACCGCGCGGGCCTTGGTGTGGATGGACGAACGCTATCTGACACAGTCGTTTTCGGTAGAGCCGCACCCGGATCCCGATGTCGTCGTCGAGGTGCTGTACAACATTTGGATGGCAGCGTTATACGGACCGCGGTAGTCATGCGGGTACAACTGCAGATCGACGGAGCACCGCAGCGGGCGGCCGACCACGCCCGCGAGCTGGCGGGTCTCGGTGCCGACGGCGTGTTCACCTTCGAAGGCCCGCACGACGTCTTCCTGCCGCTCGTCGCGGCGGCCGGCGCGGCGAACGTGGACCTGATGACCAACGTCGCGATCGCCGGCCCGCGCAGCCCGCTGCATCTCGCGCACGCCGCCTACGACCTGCAGGTGTACAGCGGTGGCAGGTTCCGGCTGGGCCTGGGCTCACAGATCAAGGTGCACATCGAAAAGCGTTACGGCGCACAGTGGGCCAAACCCGCCGAGAAGATGGCCGAGACCGTGACCGCGATCAAGGCGATCTTCGACTGCTGGGAAGGCAAGGCGCCGTTGAATTTTCGCGGCAAGCACTTCACCCACACCTTGATGCCGCCGAACTTCAACCCCGGCCCCAACCCCTTCGGACCGCCGGCGGTGCTCATGGGGGCGCTGGGGCCGATCATGACCCGCACCGCCGCGCAGGTCGCCGACGGGCTGCTGGTGATGCCGTTCCACAGCGCGCGGCATTTCGCCGACCGGACCCTGCCGGCAGTGGGGGAGGGATTGCAGCGGGCCGGGCGGGCGCCCGGCGATCTGCAGATCATCGCGCAGGCCATGGTGGCGGTGGCACGGACCGAGGCAGATCTGACCGCGGCGATCAACGGCGTCGCCATGCTGATCGCGTTCTACGGTTCCACGCCCGCGTACCTGCCGGTGCTCGAGACCGAGGGTTGGGCGTACCTGCAGCCCGAACTCAACGCGATGTCCAAGGTCGGTGACTTCGCGGGTATGCGCGCCTTGATCAGCGACGACATGGTGCGCACCATCGGCATCGTCGGCACCCCGGAAGAATGCGCTGCCGAGATCGGCCGCCGCTTCGGCGGGCACGTCGACGAAATCTGTTGCTATTTCCCGGGTTACGAACAGCGGCCCGAGGACGTACGGGACCTGGTCACGGCCCTGCACACCCAGTGATTTGTGCACGAAAATCCGCGGTCCGCGCGGAAAATCGTGCACAAATCGCTAGGAGACTACGGTGCCTGGACCCAGTTCCAGACGCTCAGGTCGCCCTTGGGGTAGTTCTGGCAGACATCGGTGGCCTTGGCGACGACGCCCTTGTTGTTGAAGAAGATCTTGGCCCAGTTGCCCCAGTGGGTGGCCACCTGCTCGTAGTAGACGTTGGTGGCGGTGTCCTCGGAGTACTGGCGGCGGCCGACCGGGTCGAGCGAGAAGAACCAGTGGATGCGGTCCTGGGCCATCTGCTGGATGTCGGCCGGGCGGTTGTGCATGTCGATCATGTACCGCGAGTAGTAGACCGGGCTGGTGTCGCGGGCGGCGGCCAGGTACTGCTCGGCATCACAGGTGGTGATGATGATGCGGTGGGGGATCGGGTAGTCGTCGGTGGCATCGGCGGCTGCCGGTCCGGCGAGCGTCGTCGCGACCGCGCCCAGGGCTGCGACCGCGGTACCGGCGCGCTTCAGGCCACGCTTGATCTGGACCATAGTCATTACTCCTGTTTCCTAGATACCTGTGCTGCTGGAGGCTGATTGCAGTTCGCCGGTCGGCTTGGGCTGGGGCCACGGCTCGGGCACCGGACGCTGACGCACCCGCTGCGGCCACCAGAACCACTTGCCCATCAGGGCGGCGATGGCCGGTGTCATCAGAGATCGGATGATCAACGTGTCGAACAACAGACCCAGACCGATGGTTGTTCCCACCTGACCGACCACGTGCAGCTCACTGACCGCCATGGACATCATGGTGAAGGCGAAGACCAGGCCGGCCGAGGTGACCACGGAACCGGTGCCGCCCATCGACCGGATGATGCCGGTGTTGAGGCCGGCGTGGATCTCTTCCTTGAACCGGGCGACGAGCAGCAGGTTGTAGTCCGCGCCGACGGCCAGCAGGATGATGACCGCCATCGCGATGACCATCCAGTGCAGGTTGAGCCCGATCAGGTGCTGCCACAGCAGAACCGACAGACCGAATGATGCGCCGAGTGAGAGCACCACGGTGCCCACGATGACCGCCGCGGCCACCACGGATCGCGTGATGATCAGCATGATGACGAAAATCAGTGCGAGCGCGGAGATTCCGGCGATCAGCAGGTCGTAGTCGGCGCCCTCCTGTAGATCCTTGAAGGTCGCCGCGGTGCCGCCGAGATAGATCCTGGAGCCCTCCAGGGGAGTGCCCTTGATGGCCTCCTTGGCGGCGTTCTTGATCGCGTCGATGTGCGAGATGCCTTCGGCACTCATCGGTTCGCCCTCATGCGAGATGATCAGCCGCACGGCTTTGCCGTCGGGCGAGATGAAGTTCTTCATGCCGCGCTTGAATTCGGCGTTGTCGAAGACCTCGGGCGGCAGGTAGAACGAGTCGTCGTTGCGGGAGTTGTCGAACGCCTCGCCCATGGCGCTCGCGTTGTCCTGCTGCGCCTGCATCTGATCCTGCAGACCCTTCTGGGTCTGGTACATGGTCAGCATGTACTGCTTCATGTTGGTCATCGTCGAGATCATCTCGGGCATCAACGCGACCATCTGAGGCATCAGCTTGTCGAGCTTCAGCATGTCCGGCATCAGGTTCTGGATGTCGTCGGTCATGGTGTCGATGCCGTCGAGGGTGTCGAAGACCGAGCGCATGGTCCAGCAGACCGGGATGTCGTAGCAGTGCGGTTCCCAGTACAGGTAGTTGCGGATCGGCCGGAAGAAGTCGTCGAAGTCCGAGATGTGGTCGCGCAGGTCGGCCACGTCCAGGGTCATGTTCACCATCTTGGCGACCATGCTGTGCGTGGTGGCCGCCATCTGGGTGGTGATGCCCTGCATCTTCTTCATCGTGTCGATGTTGATCTGCATGTCGTTGGCCTGCTTGAGCATGTTGGCCATCGAGTCCTGCGCGTACTTCTCGTTCATCTTCTGAGAGGTGCCGCTCATGCTCATCAGGAACGGGATCGAGGTGTGCTCGATCGGCTTGCCCTCGGGGCGCGTGATCGTCTGCGACCGCGAGACGCCGGGGACCTTGAAGATGGCCTTGGCGATCTTGTCGATCACCAGGAAGTCGGCGGAGTTGCGCAGATCGTGGTCGCTCTCGATGAGCATCAACTCGGGGTTCATCCGGGCCGGCGAGAAGTGCCGGTCCGCTGCCGCATAGCCCTCGTTGGCGGGGATGTCGGCGGGCAGGTACAGGCGGTCGTTGTAGGCGGGCTCGTAACCCGGCAGCGTCAGAAGGCCGACCAGGGACAGCGCGATGGTGCCGACCAGGATGGGAGCCGGCCACCGGACCACGACGGCGCCGATCTTGCGCCAGCCGCGCACGCGCATGGCGCGCTTGGGCTCGAGAGTCTTGCGGAACCGGCTGGCGAGCGAGATCACGGCCGGGCCGAGGGTCAGGGCGGCGAACACCACGGTGACCATGCCGATGGCCAGCGGGACGCCGAGCGACACGAAGTACGGCATGCGGGTGAAGTGCAGGCAGAACGTGGCGCCGGCAACGGTCAGGCCGGAGCCGAGCACGACGTGGGCGGTGCCCTCGAACATCGTGTAGTAGGCGTCTTCGCGGGATTCGCCCGCGCCGCGGGCCTCCTGATACCGGCCGATCAGGAAGATGGCGTAGTCGGTGGCCGCCGCGATGGCCAACGTGACCAGCAGGTTGGTGGCGAAGGTCGACAGACCGATGATGTCGTAGAAGCCCAGCGCCGCGACGACGCCCTGCGCCGCGGAAAGCTCGAGGACCACCATCAGCAACGTCAGCAGCACGGTGATGAACGACCGGTACACCAGCAGCAGGGTGACGATGATGACGAGGAACGTGACGCCCTCGATCATCTTGACGCTGCGGTCACCGGCGATGTGCTGGTCCGCCGCCAGTGCCGCGGGGCCGGTCACGTAGACCTTCAGGCCGGGCGGCGTCTTGATGCTCTTGATGATGTCCTGCGCGGCCTGAACGGACTCGTTGGCCAGCGCCTCGCCCTGGTTACCGCGCAGGTAGACTTGGACGTATGAGGCCTTGCCGTCATTGCTCTGGGAGCCGGCGGCGGTGAGCGGGTCGCTCCAGAAGTCCTGGATGTGCTCGACATGCGTGGTGTCGGCCTGGAGCTTCTTGATCATCTCGTCGTAGTAGGCATGTGCCTCTGCGCCGAGCGGCTGATCGCCTTCCAGCACGACCATGACCGAGCTGTTCGACTTGAACTCCTGGAACACCTCGCCGACGCGCTTCGTCGCGATGACCGACGCGGCCTGGTCCGGCGACATCGAGACCGAGCGCATCTTGCCGACCTCGTCGAGCGACGGAACGGCGCTGCCGAGGAAGACGATGACGCCGATCCAGAAGAGGATGACCGGGATCGCGAAGGTGCGGATCAGGCGGGCGATCAGCGGCCGGTGCGGCGGCTGCTCGGCCTTCGGGAAGATGACGGTGTCTTCGTCTGTTGGCTGTGTCATGCGGATTTCACCAGGCAGAAGGTCTGGGCGTGGACGCCCGTGGAGGTGCGGGTGTCTTTGAGTTCGTCGTCGACGTGGACGGTGCAGGTGATGGAGTCACCGTCGCCCTGGGCGACGATGTTCGGCGACGCTGCCGGTGCGGTGGTGGACAGGGTGAGCTTCCAGGGCAGGGGCGCGTGGTCGATGCGCTGGGGCTTGGCGTCCAGGTCGAGGTAGTTGATGTCGGCGTAGCTGCCGGTGCCGGTGATCTCGTAGGTGACGACCTTGGGTTTGAACGGTTTGGCATCGTCGGCGAAGTTGCGCGGGGTGACGATGACGGGGTTCTGGCCGAAGTAGGTGCGCACGCGCTGCACGGTGAAGCCGGCGACGAGGGCCACGGCGAGGATGAGCAACGGGATCCACGCCTTCTTGAGCGCATTGCCGATCACGCTGCGGACACCATGGTCGACTGCACTCGCTGTTCCCCGCTTCCCGTAGCCTGACCCCGACAGATTAGGTCATTTAAGTGTTAGATTAGACCAGTTAAGTTAATCATGGGAAACCTACGCTGCGGGTGGCTCGTATCACCGTAGCCGGTAACGCGCAGCAGATCGAACCAAATACGCAGCAGTTCAATGGGATTGAACAGGCGGCGACGACTGTTCAGGGAGCAGGGGCACATGGCAACCAGCACGAATAGACTCCGTCACATGAAGGCACGCACTCTGGTCGCAGTTGCGGGTGCCGTGGCGGCTGCCGTCACCATGGCGGCTCCCGCGCAGGCCGACCCCGACACCGATTTCGCCAACCAGCTGCACACCTACGGGATCTACGGCCCCAAGGACTACAACGCCTGGATCGGCAAGATCACCTGCCAGCGGCTCGACAACAACGTCGACCACAGCGCCACCGACTCGGCGGCGTTCCTGAAGAAGAACCTGCCCCGCAACAGCAGCTCGGAGCAGCAGGTGTACCAGTTCCTCAACGCGGCTTTCGACACGTACTGCCCCGAGAAGCACGACCTGCTGGTCGCGCTCGCGCACTAGTCGCCGGGCTCGGTCAGGCCGGGCCCTTCCCGTTGTCGACGCGGTACACCGAGCCGTGGATCGCGGCGGCGTCGTCGCTTGCCAGGAACGCGATGACGTTCGCGACGTCACGCGGCTCCATGAAGCCACGCGGCGCGGCGATCCGCATGATCAGATCCCAGTCGGCGTTCTCGGGCGCCGCGAACTCGGTGACCTGTGCTGTGAGCATGCCGCCCGGGCACACCGCGTTGACCCGGAGCTTTTCTTTCGTGTACTCGACGGCCAGTGCCCGCGTCAGACCGATCAGCCCGTGCTTGGCGGCGCAGTAGCCCGCCGAGTAGATCTCGCCCTCGACGCCGGCGATCGACGAGACGTTGACGATGTTGCCGCCGTTCTCCAGCAACTGCGGCAGTGCCGCCCGGGTCAGGTAGAACGGGCCGTTCAGGTTCACCGCGAGGTCGCGGTCCCAGTCGTCATCGGTCATCGACAGGGTGTGCCGCATGACGTGGAATCCCGCGACGTTCACCAGCACGTCCAGCCGCCCGAATTTCGCGATGCAGTCCTCGACCGCCTGCCGGCAGGCGTCGGCCGTGCTGATGTCCACCGCGGCGAACGCGCCGCCGGGCTCGTCGCCGTAGGCGTCGGCGAACACCGTCGCCATCCGCTCGGCGTCCCGCGCGATACCGAAGACCGATGCGCCGCGTTCGGCGAAAACCTTGACCGTGGCCGCGCCCAGGCCGGCCGAGGCCCCGGTGATCAACGCGACCTTCCCGCTGAGTGAACTCATACGGTGACTTTCTCACGCCGTGGGCAAGTCATTTGCGATACTCGGGCGGTGAAAATGAAACGTGTTCTCGCTATGGTTTCGAGTTTTGGCTTCGTCGCAGCGGGCGCACTCTTCGGCACGGCGGCGCCGGCGCAGGCCGACAACATCCGGCTGCCCGAAGGCATCTACACCTACATCCAAGAGGGCACGCCGATGAGCGTGTGGACCATCTGGCCCGTCTGCGCCCCGACCGTCGGCGATCTGCGCAACAACCTGGAACTGCCGGTGGGCTGCCTCGTGCACGTCGGCTCCGACCAGTACGGCGGCACGCTGGGCGGCGATGCCCGCCAGACCGGCGGTGAGGGACATTGGATGTTCACCCAGACCGACCTCCAGGGTTTCACGTGCCCGGACGGCACCAAGTCGAAGCTCGTAGAGACCTACGAGTGGGAGGACACCAACTGGACCGGTACCCGGACCACCACCAACAACGAACAGTGCGGCGTGCAGGCGGCCATGACGAAGAAGTCGTTCCGGCTGGAATTCCAGAAGCCGCTGCCGATTCCGGTGCAGCAGTTCCCGCTGTTCTGTGACCCCAACGACGGCCTCAAGCGCTGCCGCTGACGGCCGGGCCGGTCAGGCCGAGCCCTGCTCCTCGGCGACCGCGGCGGCGGCCTCGTCGATGATGGCGCGCATCGCGCGTTCGGCGCCGGCCTGATCGCGCATCCGCACGGCGCGGGCCACCTCGTCGTGCAGCGCGATGGCCGCCGGGTTGGGGGAGTCGGGCATCATGCCGTGGTGGGTGCGCCCCGCCAGGACCTCCGACACCACCGCGTTGAGCGCGCGGAACATCTCGTTGCCGCTGGCCTCCAGCAACGTCTGGTGGAAGATCTTGTCCGCCAGCAGGTATGCCTCGAGGTTGCCGTCGCGCCCGTGTACCGCCATGTCCGACACGGCGGCGGCCATGATCCGGCACTGGTGCGGGTCGGCACGCTCGGCAGCCAGCGCGGCCGCGACGGGTTCGAATCCGCGCCGCAACTCCGACAACGACACCAGTTGGGCGGCCCGGTCGCCGGACTCGAGTCGCCAGCGAATCAGCCTGGGATCGAACACATTCCAGTTGGCCGCCGGCTGAATCGTGATGCCGACCCGGCGGCGGGAGGCGACCATGCCCATCGATTCGAGGACCCGGATCGCTTCCCGGACGACGCTGCGAGAGACCCCGTGTTCCGCGCTCACTCCTTCGAGCGTGATCACCTCGCCGGGGGCGTACCTACCGGAGACCACCGCGGCCCCCAGCGCGCTCAGCACGTTGTCGTGGAGAGCGCCGACGTTTGACGGGGTGGACACGCATAACATCCTGTCATAACTACGGAGATCTAACTTAGAACCGATGTTTTTCTGTGACCTCTTGAAAAAGTATGACTTTTGAGTCACGCTGTGTGAGTCAAACCACAACAAGGGCGGGTGCAGAACATGCCATCACCCATCGTCGTCATGGGCGTTTCAGGATCCGGTAAGTCCACCGTCGGCGCGGCGCTCGCGCAGCGGCTCCGCGTGCCGTTCGCCGATGCGGACGACTTCCATCCCGCCGCCAACATCGCCAAGATGAAGGCCGGTCACCCGCTGAACGACGACGATCGCCGGCCCTGGCTCGAGACCATCGGCCGATGGCTCGGGGAGCACTGCGGCACCGGCGGCGTGATGAGCTGTTCAGCGCTGAAATACAAGTACCGCGTGCAGCTGCGCAGCCATTGCCCGGAGACGCGGTTTCTGCACCTGTTCGGCACCCCCGAGGTCATCGGTGCCCGGCAGGCCAGCCGGCCCGGCCACTTCATGCCGGCGTCGCTGCTCGCCTCACAGTTCGAGACCCTGGAACCCCTGCGAGCCGATGAGGCGGGCATCGTGATCGACGTCGGGCAGAGCATCGATTCGATTGTCGACGAATACATTTCACGTACCGGGGAGGGCATCTGATGCGCACCGCCGTCACCGTCCTCGCCGACGCACCCAAACTCATCGAACCGGTCTCCTCGGCCACTCAGCTGATCCTGGCCTTCGTGGCCGGCATCAGCGTCATCGTCGTGCTCATCACGCTGGTCAAGCTGCACCCGTTCCTGTCGCTGATCTTCGGTGGGCTGACGGTGGGGCTGACGGCCGGAGAGAACCTCACCGCGGTCCTCAAATCCTTCTCCGACGGGTTCGGCGCGACGGCGGCCGGCGTGGGCATCCTGATCGCGCTCGGCGCGATGTTCGCCAAGCTGCTCGCCGACTCCGGTGGCGCCGACGAGATCGTCGACACCATCGTCGGTGCCGCCTCGCCCCGCGCCCTGCCCTGGGCGATGGCGCTGGTCGGCGCGATCATCGGGTTGCCGATGTTCTTCGAGATCGGGCTCGTGCTGCTGATGCCCGTGATCTATCTGGTGGCCCGGCGCTCGCAGCAGTCGCTCATCACCATCGGCATCCCGGCGCTGGCCGGCCTGTCGGCCATGCACGGCTTCGTGCCACCGCACCCCGGGCCGCTGACCGCCGTCGGACTGCTCAATGCCGACCTCGGGGTCACGCTCGGTCTCGGCGTGCTCGTCGCGGTCCCGACGATCGTCGTCGCGGGCCCGCTGTTCGGCCGCCTCGCCGGCAAATGGGTCGTCGTCGCGGCACCGGACACCTTCACCACCGATCCGGAAGCCCTTCGGGCACATGGCAAACGGCCCCGCTTCAGCGTCACGCTGTTCTCGGTGCTGCTGCCCGTGGCGCTCATGCTGGGCAAGGCCCTCGTCGACATCTTCATCGACGACAAGACGCAGTGGTTCCGCCGGATCTTCGACGCCGTGGGCACTCCGCTGGTCGCGCTGCTCATCGCCGTCGTGGTCGGCACCGTCACCCTCGGTCGCGGCGCCGGCATGGACCGCACCGCGATCACCAAGTGCATCGAGTCGAGCCTGCCCCCGGTCGCGGGCATCTTCCTGATCGTCGCCGCCGGCGGTGGCTTCAAGCAGGTGCTGGTCGACACCGGCATCGGCACCATGCTGGCGCGCTGGGCCGAAGGCGTGCACATCTCGGTGCTCGTGCTGGCCTGGGTGCTCGCGGTCCTGATCCGGCTGGCCACCGGGTCGGCCACCGTCGCCACCATCACGGCGTCGTCGCTGGTGCTGGGTCTGGTGCACGGGATGGGCACCGGCGAACTGTCTCTGGTGGTGCTCGCCGTGGGCGCCGGCTCGCTGTTCTTCTCGCACGTGAACGACGCCGGCTTCTGGTTGGTCAAGGAGTACTTCAAGCTCAGCGTCGGCCAGACCATCAAGACCTGGTCGATCATGGAGACCGTGCTCTCGGTGTCCGGTCTGGCCATGGTCCTGATCCTGGATGTGTTCGTCTAGCTTTCGCGCTGCTGTTTCTCGACGACGATGTGCGCCACCGGAATCGGCATCGGGCGGGGCCCGGCGGACAGCAGCTCGACCAGTGCGGCGTCCAGGGCATCGGCGAGCTGACATCGGCGCGCCGGGTCGGCCGGCTCCAACGCTTCCAGAAGGGTGTCGAACACCGCCGCCCTGGTGAAACCGACCCAGCTCTTGGCGAAAGCCGTTGCGTCACCGTCGGTCTGGTATCGCTGCCAGAAGCGGTCGGGTTCGTCGGCGACCACGAGGTGGGTGATCCGCAGGCGCTCGAAGCGACCCGAAGGGGCGAACGGTGAGCGGAAGTCGGCTTCACTGCGGCCCACGATCGGCAGCCGCATGCGTCGCACCTCCTCGGCGGTGACGAGCCGTCGGTCCTGCAGGTCGGACAGCGCGTGCATCAGTCCGTCGAAAAGCGGTTCGAGGCCGGGCCGCCCGTCGTCGTGCTGGCCCATGGTCATGACCACGAGACGGCCGCCCGGACTCAACTCGCGGCCGCGGAACGCGATGAACTCATGCCAGTCGTGCGCCGCCTGCCGGGCGTACGCGGCGCGCACCTGCGCATCGGCGCTGAAGGACGGCTGAATGTGATCGGGGATGTCGGCCGGCATGCGGCTGAGCCACTGGATGGCCCACGCCGACCAGCCCAGGTGCACACCTTCCGACGGCAGAATCTGGCTCAGATACGACCGTCCCACCGCCGAGGCGAACGTCGCCCGATCGGTCCGCAGGTAACTGAACGCGTCGTCGCGCAAGGTGCGGAACAGGGCGCTGAAATCGTTGTCGGGGATGTCGGTGTGCGTCACCGCGATGGGGTGCTCGGGCCGGATGCGCTTGCGGAGCGCGGCGATGCCCGCGCCGATGGGCAGCAGGCCGTTGTGCGCATTGCCCGAGCCGTACTCGGCGATCACCACCGGCCGCGGCGCCGCCGGGAGCGGCACCTCGGCGGCGGCCTGTTCGAAAAGCTTTGTGGCCGTGCGGAGTCCGACGGTCTGCAGGCGCGCGCTCCCGATCGGGTCGGGCTGCACCACCACGCTGGACTCGGGCATGTCTCACGGTAGCGCCGCGAGCTGTGTGGCGCGCTCTGAACCAGCGTGGAATCAGTGGCCGGTGCTCGATCGGCAGCTCAGCTGCCGCGGGCCACCCATTCGTCGTAGTGGACCAGCTCGCCGCCGATGGTCGTGGTGTCACCGTGGCCGGTGTAGACGACGGTGTCGCCGGGCAGCTTGCCGAGCTTCTCCGATATCGACGCCAGGATGGTCGGAAAGTCCGAGTACGAGCGGCCGGTCGCACCGGGCCCGCCGTGGAACAGGGTGTCGCCCGAGATCACCGCATCGAGGTCGGGGATGTGCCAGCACACCGAGCCGGGGGAATGCCCGGGGGTGTGGATGGCCTTGATCTCCAGGCCGCCCACGGTGAGCATCTGGTCGTCGTTCACGGTGTGAAAGGGCTTGTCCGGGTGGACATCCCGCCACAGCATCTCGTCGGCCGGGTGCAGCAGCACCGGGGCGTCGAGGGCCGCGGACAGTTCCGGGGCGACGGTGATGTGGTCGTTGTGGCCGTGGGTGCAGACGACGGCGACGACGTTGCGGCCGTTCACCGCCGCGATGATGGGCGCCGCGGTGTGGGCGGCGTCGAACACGATGACGTCCGTGTCGTCGCCGACGATCCAGATGTTGTTGTCGACGTCCCAGGTGCCGCCGTCCAGGCTGAAGGTGCCGCTGGTGACGACGCGCTGGATGGCACTCACTTGAGGACCACCACCGAGCGCAGCACCTCGCCGCTGTGCATCTTGTGGAAGGCGTCCTCGATCTGGTCGAGCCCGATGCGCTCGGTGACGAACTTCTCCAGCGGGAGCCGGCCCTGCAGGTACAGGCTGATGAGGGTGGGGAAGTCGCGTTCGGGCAGGCAGTCGCCGTACCACGACGACTTCAGTGACCCGCCGTGGGAGAAGAAGTCGATCAGCGGCATCTCGAGGGTCATGTCGGGCGTCGGAACACCCACGAGGACAACGGTTCCGGCGAGGTCGCGGGCGTAGAACGCCTGCTTCCAGGTCTCGGGCCGGCCGACGGCGTCGATCACGACGTCGGCGCCGAAACCGTCGGTCAGGTCCTGGATGGTCTCGACGGCGTCGAGGTCGCGGGCGTTGATGGTGTGGGTGGCGCCGAACTCGCGGGCCCAGTGCAGCTTCTTGTTGTCGGTGTCGACGGCGATGATGCGCTTGGCGCCGACCAGGGCGGCGCCGGCGATGGCGGCGTCGCCCACGCCGCCGCAGCCGATGACCGCGACGGTGTCGTCACGCGTGACGCCGCCGGTGTTGATGGCGGCGCCGATGCCGGCCATCACGCCGCAGCCCAGCAGTCCGGCGACGGCCGGGTCGGCCTCGGAATCGACCTTGGTGCACTGGCGTTCGTGCACGAGGGTCTTGTCGGCGAAGGCCCCGATGCCCAGGGCGGGGGTCAGCTCGGTGCCGTCGGTCAGCGTCATCTTCTGGGTGGCGTTGAAGGTGTCGAAGCACAGGTGCGGGCGGCCGCGCTTGCAGGCGCGGCACTCGCCGCACACGGCGCGCCAGTTGAGGATGACGAAGTCGCCGGGGGCGACGTGGGTGACGCCCTCGCCGACCGACTCGACGGTGCCGGCGGCTTCGTGGCCGAGCAGGAAGGGATATTCGTCGTTGATGCCGCCCTCGCGGTAGGTGAGGTCGGTATGGCACACCCCGCAGGCGATGATGTCCACGACGACCTCACCGGGTCCGGGATCGGGGATGACGATGTCGACGAGCTCGATGGGCTGCTTCTTGGCCCGGGAAATCACACCACGCACTGTCTGACTCATGGCTATAACCTAATGCCTCCGGGAAGTGTTGGAATGGTGTCCATACAAATGTCTGGTAAACGGCGGCTCGGCCCCCGCCCATCGGCGCTGCGATGTGTGACAGGGTCGATGACGTGACCGCTCTCGAGCTGCTGGATTCCTGGCCGGTACCGAACGCCGCGGCGGCGGTCGTGTCGCCCGCCGGTGTGCTCGCCACGCACGGACCCGTCGACCGCGCGTTCCGGCTCGCGTCGGTGACCAAGCCTCTGGTGGCCCGCGCCGCGCAGATCGCGATCGAAGAGGGCGTCGTCGAGTTGGACACCCCGGCCGGCCCGCCCGGGTCGACGGTGCGCCACCTGCTGGCACACACCTCCGGTCTCGCGATGCAGACGCCGGACGCCATCGCCGTGCCCGGCACGCGCCGCATCTACTCGAATGTCGGGTTCGCGGTACTGGCCCAGGTGCTGCAGCACGAGTCCGGCATCGAATTCGCGCAGTACCTGCGGGAAGCGGTTTTCGAGCCGCTGGGGATGAGCGATTCCGACCTGCCGGGCGCGGCCGAAACCGCCGGCTACGGCGCCTGGTCCACGGTGGCCGACCTGGCGGCATTCGCCGGTGACCTGCTGCGTCCCGCCCTGGTGTCGACGCCCATGCATGCCGACGCGATCTCGGTGCAGTTCCCGGGTCTCGACGGGGTGCTGCCGGGATTCGGATCGCAGCGCCCGAACGACTGGGGTCTGGGTTTCGAGATTCGGGACGGCAAGCATCCGCACTGGACGGCGGCGGGCAACTCGGGCCGGACGTTCGGCCACTTTGGTCAGTCGGGGACGTTCCTCTGGGTGGATCCCGAAGCGGACCTGGCGCTCGTCGTGCTGACGGACCGCGATTTCGGCGACTGGACGCACGCCGTCTGGCCGGAAGTGTCCGCCGCGGTTCTGCGCGAGTTCGCCTAGCGGACGACCCCGATCATGCTGTCGATCCAGCCGCGTGCGAAGAACAGCAGGAACCCGGCGGCGACGACCCACAGCAGCGGGCTGATCTCCTTGATGCGGCCCGACGCCGCGCGCAGCACCGCCCAGGCGATGAAGCCGACGCCGATGCCGTTGGCGATCGAGTAGGACAGCGGCATGACGGCCACGGTCAGCACGACCGGCAGGGCCACCGAGAAGTCGGAGAAGTCGATCTCGCGGAGCACCGAGACCATCAGGGTGCCGACGATGACCAGCGCGGCGGCCGCGACCTCGGTGGGCACGATCTCCGTCAGCGGTGTCAAGAACATTGCGGCCAGGAACAATCCACCGGTCACGAGGCTGGCCAGACCGGTGCGGGCGCCTTCGCCGATGCCGGTGCCCGATTCGACGAACACCGTGTTGGACGATGCCGACACCGCGCCGCCGACCACGGCGCCGGTGCCCTCGATCACCAGCGCGGACTGCAGGCGCGGGAAGTTGCCGTGTTCGTCGGACAGACCGGCCTGCCGGGACAGGCCCGTCATGGTGCCCATGGCGTCGAAGAAGTTGGTGAACAGCAGCGTGAACACCAGCATGAGCGCGGCGATGGCGCCGATCCGGCCGAGGCTGCCGAAGTCCACGTGACCGATCAGGGACAGGTTGGGCACCGCGAACGGCGAACCGGACAGCGTCGGGACGGACAGGCTCCAGCCGCCGGGCTTTTCCGTCGCCGAGCCGAGGTGCCAGATCGCCTCGATGATGGCGGCCAGCACGGTTCCCGAGATGAGGCCGATGAGGATGCCGCCGCGCACCTTGCGGGCCACCAGCACACCTGAGGTCAGCAGGGTGAACACGAAGACCAGCGTCGGGATGGCGCGGACCGAGCCGGTGCCGCCGGCGCCCAGGCCCAGCGGCGGCGACGGATGCCCGGTCGACGCGACGAAGCCGGCGTTGACCAGGCCGATGAACATGATGAACAGCCCGATGCCTGCGGTGATGGCCAGTTTCAGCGGCATGGGCACGGCATCGAAGATCATGCGCCGCAAGCCGGTGACGGCCATCGCGACGATGATGAGGCCTTCGATGACCACCAGCCCCATGGCTTCCGGCCAGGTCAGGACGCCCACCACGGAGCTGGCCAGGAACGAGTTGATGCCGAGGCCGGCGGCGAACGCGAAGGGGAGGCGGGCGACGACGCCGAACAGGATCGTCATGGCGCCGGCCGCCAGTGATGTCACCGCCGAGACCTGGCCGAACGGGAGCTTGTGCCCGGCGATGTCTGCCGTGTTCGACAGGATGATGGGGTTCAGCACGATGATGTACGCCATCGCGATGAAGGTCACCGCGCCGCCGCGCAGTTCAGCAGCGACGGTCGAGCCGCGTGCGGAGATCTCGAAGAACCGGTCCAGGGCAGTCACGGCTTAGAAGATAGATGGCGCGCTGGTGCGCTGCGCGGGTGTTGGCGTCTGTTCGGCAATTGCCGGGATCGTCGACACCGAGTCGGCAACGCCCCTGATCGCGGTGCGATTCTGTGGCCGTCCTGAGAGATTGCGCGACAGACTAGCGCAACAGGGGTCTCAGGCGGCACAATAGACACGCACTAAACAACTGCAACATTTCAGCAACACCAGGTCGTTGGGGAAGACGTCCCTCGTGTAGCTGAAGGAGCAGATGATGCGTGCGTCGAACCAACTCGCCGACGCGACGACGGGCGTGGTGTATATCCATGCCTCTCCCGCGGCGGTATGCCCGCATGTGGAGTGGGCACTTTCGTCGACTCTGTCGGCGCGGGCGAACCTCAAGTGGACGCCCCAACCCGCCATGCCCGGTCAGCTGCGCGCCATCACCAATTGGATGGGACCCGTCGGCACCGGAGCTCAACTCGCCAGCGCATTGCGCTCGTGGTCGGTGCTGCGCTTCGAGGTGACCGAGGATCCGAGCACCGGCGTCGACGGCCACCGCTGGTGCCACACCCCGACGCTGGGCCTGTGGAGCGGATCGATGAGCGCCAACGGCGACACCATGGTCGGCGAGCAGCGCCTACGCGCGCTGATGGAGGGCGGCGCCGACATGCTCGCCGCTGAACTCGACACCGTGCTCGGCACCGCCTGGGACGAGGCTCTCGAGCCGTATCGCGGCGGCGGCGCCGAGGTCGGCGAGGTCAGCTGGCTGAACCGGGGCGTCGGCTAGTTCGACCGGTCCACGCGGCTGTCGCATCGACGCGAGCGTGCACACAGCTCACCGAACCGGCGAGATTCGCGATCCACGTGCACCTTCGCGGTCGATTGAGTTCTACGCGCCGGAACCATTCGCGGCTAGCTGACCCGGTAGTGCTCCAATTCCGGCTCGCTCAGCATGCTGGTGATCGTGGCGACGTCGAACGGCCACAGGTCGATGGTGCCGCCTTCGCTGAAGTACCAGGAATTGCAGCCGGTGTTCCACACCGTCGGCTCCATGGCCTCGACTGCCGCGGCGTTGAATTCGTCGGTGGCCGCCTCGGTCACCTCGACCTCGTTGATCTCGCCACGCTCGAAACGCTTGAGCCACTTCACGATGTACCGCGCGGTGAGTTCCGCGGTGTACTGCAGTGAGATGGACCCGGTCGGAGAGTTCGGGCCCAGCACGGTGAACAGATTCGGGAAGCCGGGGATCGCGGTCATCCGGTAGGCGCGCGGGCCTTTGACCCAGGCGTCGTCCAGGGTGACGCCGTCGCGCCCCACCACCTGCATCGGACGCATGTAGTTGTGCGCCTGAAAACCGGTGGCCAGCACGGCGATATCGATCCGGTGGTGCTCGCCCTCCGTGGTGCGGATGCCGGTGGGCGTGAACTCGGCGATGCGATCGGTGATCAGTTGGGCATTGGGAGCCTTGATCGCCTGGTAGTACGTCCCCGACAACACCTGCCGTTTGCACAGCGGCTGGTAGTCGGGCGTCAGTTCGGCACGCAACTTCGGGTCGCGGACCTGGGCCCGCAGGCTCAGTCGCGCGTACTGCTGCACCAGCTTGCGACGCCACGTCGGCTTGGTCACGATGTCGACGAGAACGCTCGAACCCCATAGTGGAATGCGTTCGGCGACAGCCTGATACAGCTGCGGCATGGCGCGCAGCAGCGCCGTGACGGCACCCAGCTGCGGCAGCTTCATCGGTGCCCACAGCATCCACTGCGGCGACCGGGCGAAGTGCAGCAGCCTGCTGGCCTCGGGCTGCAGCGCCGACACCACCTGCACGCCGGTCGATCCGGTGCCGATCACGGCGATGCGCTTGCCCGCGGTCTCGAGTTCGGGGTTCCACCGGGCGGTATGCACGACGGTGCCCTCGAAGGAGTCCATGCCGGGGATGTCGGGTGTGAAGGGGTGGTGCAGCACGCCCGTGGCACAGATGACGAAATCGGCTGTCAACGTCTCGTCCTCGGTCGTGACGGTCCAGGTGTGTTCGTCCTGGTTGTAGTGCAGCGCCGTGACCTCGGTGTTGAGGCGCAGGTGCTTGTCGAGCCCGAAGCGCTCGACGACGTCGCGGTGATACTCCTGAATCTCCTGGCCACCGGCCCAGATATGGCTCCAGTCGGGCTTGGGGGCGAAGGCGAACTGGTAGATGTGCGACGGCACATCACACGTCAGCCCGGGGTAGCGGTTCCAGTGCCACACCCCGCCGACGTCCGAACCCTTCTCCAGGATGGTGAAGTTGGTGAAACCGGCCTGCTGGAAGGTGTACGCGGAGGCGATCCCGGCGACGCCGGCGCCGATGATGACGATGCGCGGATCACGTGTGTTCATCAGGACTCCCAAGCTCGACGCACCGTGTTCGGTGCGGTGGTCATGGCGGATTCGAACGCCGCGCGCCGCTTGCTGCGCAGCATGAAGTTGGCACCCAGGCCGGCCAGATCGGCGGCGTCCGGTTGGAGCACGACGACCTCGATGCCGCGGGCCCGCGCCGTGGCGACCTCGGCGTCCAGCACGGTGGACATCGGGCGGCGGAGCAATCGGTGTTCGAGGATGCCGCCCAACCCTGGTGCGCGAACGCCGCTTTCGGAGGCCATCGGCGTGATGACGTAGATGAGGTCGGCATCGTCAGGGCTGATGAGGTCGACCGACGCGGTGGATGCGGCGCCGCCGTCGACGAACGTGCGGTCGCCGATGCGGACCGGGGGCATCCAGCCGGGGACGCCCCATGACGCCCGGAGTGCTTCGCCTGCCGTGGCTTTCGGCGCGCCGGGCGCCCCGAAGGCCACCCGCTCGCCGCGCTGGTAGTCGAATGCCACCATGCGCACGCCCGGGTGATCCAGCCACCCGGACTGGTTCGCGAATCCAGATGCCAAGCGCTGCAGCCACGTTGCGTCGGCGCGCCCGGTCGGCGCGATACCGGTCGCCGCGGCCAGGCCTTTCTGGCTGCGCACCAGAGCCGGGTTCAGCAGTCGCGGCGACGGCAGGGGCGGCAGGCTCGGTGGCGTCGCGTCGACGTGCCGGCGCAGGCGCTCGTCGGTGCTCGTGCCGCGGTGCATCGCCACCAGGTCGTCGACGGACGCGCCGCCGCCGAGCATCGTGACGATCTCGGCGCCCGCCGAGGTGCCCTGCAGTACCGAGGCTTCTCGCGGGTCCCAGCCCGTCTGCTCCTGCAGTGCGTGCAGGGCCGCGACGATCCACGCGCCGCCGATGGTCCCGCCGCAGCCGATGACGAGCGCCCGCTTCATCGTCCTGCTTCCGAGTGCGACTCGGCGTCATGGTCTTTCGACTGCCGTTCGATCCGGTCCAAGTAGGCCGAGCGGCCGACCGGGTCCAGGGCGGTCAGGGCGCGGCGGTCGTCGATGAGCGAGCGGCCCGCGCGCTGGATGAACTCGGGGACCAGTGCGTCGATCAGGGCCCAGCCGGATGCCACCCACCCAGGTACCGAGGTGCGGGCGGCCTTGGTGCGCAATGTCTTCAGGATGGCCTGCGCGACATCTTCGGGGTCGACCGTCGGCATGCCGCCGCCGAGTTGGACGCCGGATGTGAGTTCGGTGCGTACCGCCGAGGGCAGCACGGCACATACGGTGACGCCGGTTCCGGCGTATTCGGTGCGCGCCGCCAGTGACGCGCCGACCGCGGCGAACTTGCTGGCGTTGTAGGTGACCATGCCCGGGACGGGAATCATGCCGGCCATCGATGCCACGTTCACGACGTGGCCGCTGCCGCGCGTGATCATCAGCGGGATCACGGCTCGCATGCCGTTCAGGACGCCCCGGACGTTGACGTCGAGGATCAGGTCGGTCGTGGCCTCGGCCTCGGTCTCGAAGGCGCCCAGCGGCATCACACCGGCGTTGTTGATGAGGACGTCGATGCGACCGGACTCTTTGAGTACCTGTCCGACGAATTTGACCCAGGATTCGCGCTGGGTGACGTCGAGGCGCGCGCTGCGACAGCGGGGGATCTCGCGGGCCGTCTGCTCGGCGACGTCTGCGTCGACGTCGCCGATCCACACGTTGGCGCCATGCTGCGAGAACAGTTCGGCGGTCTTGGCGCCGATGCCCCTGGCGCCCCCGGTGACGATGACGGTCGCGCCGTCGAGTGACATGGAACGTCGTGCTAGCTGCATTGATAGCCTCGTATCTGCTGGTAGGAGCCTTTCTGACTCGTTCGAATACCCACGGTATCCGAATTCTTCGAGTAAATCTAGTACTCCCGGTATTGCAACCCACTAATATCGACCTATGCCGCGATTGACCAGGGCTCAGCGTCAGGAGCAGACGCGTGCCGAGCTGCTCGACGCGGCCAAGGCCCGGTTCCTCAAGCACGGCTACGCCTCGACGAGCCTGGAGGACATCGCCGACGACGCCGGTTACAGCAAGGGCGCGGTGTATTCGAACTTCGGCAGCAAGCCCATGCTGTGCCGGGAGGTGCTCGAGGCCATCCACCGCGAGAAGTTCGCCGAGATGTCCGAGTTGGCGATGACCGATGCCGATATCCCGAGTCGCGTCGAAGCGGTGAACGGCTGGCTGGAACGGACCGCCGGCGACGTGGGCTGGACGATGCTGGAACTCGAATTCGTGGTGCTGTCGCGAAACGATGTTGAGTTGAGCGAGATAATCGCGACGCTGCGCAATGACATGGCTGAGAAGGTCGTCGAGGTACTGCGGTCGCTCGCGGCCGACTTGGGATTGACCGAGGAGCAACTCGTAGCCGCCGGGGTGATCGATAGTTTCGACGACATCGGCAACTTTTTCCTCAGCGCCGGCATCGGGCTCGGAATTCAGCGTGCAATCGATCCATCGCTGCCGGCCCGTCCTGTCACCGGATCTCTCACCCGGTTGATGAATCTGCTTGCGCTGCTTGCCGCTACGCAGGACTGACGACCGCCGGACTACGGAACCAGGACCCGCAGCGCGTTCGGCACCGCGGACACCGTCACCGGCAGCGGGCACACGTATTCGCCGTCGGCATAGGCGTTGATGCCCGGCACGTCGATGGTGACGGTTCGGGCCCGCCGCGTGGTCACCTCGTCGAGGTGGACATGCGTGCCCTTGAACACGGTGGGGAACAGCCGGATCAGTTTGGTGCGCGACGCCGAGGCCGCCATCGTGACATCGAGCAGGCCGTCGCCCAGGTCGGCGCCCGGGCAGATCAGCATGCCGCCGCCATAGCTCTTGCCATTGCCGAAAGTCGCCAGCGTGACGGGGATTTCCTGCTCGGGACCGCCGTCGAAACTGACCCGTGCCGTGTGCAGCCGCAACTGCGACAGCTCGACGAGCATGGCCGCGTTGTAGCGCATCCGGCCCCGCGGCCACGTCATCCGGTTGGCGCGATCGGTGACCAGCGAGTCGAAGCCCGCCGACATCACTGTGCCGAACCAGCGGACGGTGCCGTCGGCGCCTTCGATCCGGCCGAGGTCGATGGTGCGGGTGCGGCCCGTCGCGATGATGTCGGCGGCGGCTTCCGGGTCGTCCCGCGGAATCCCGAACTCGCGGGCATGGTCATTGCCGGTGCCGGCGGGGATGATGCCGAGCGGCACGTCGCCCTGCGCAAGTGCCTGCAGCGCAAGGGAGATGATGCCGTCACCGCCGGCCACCACGACCGCGTCGGTGCCGTGGTCGAGTGCCTCGTCGAGCAGTTGGCGGGCATGGGCGGCGTCGGACCCGATCAGCTCGACCACGTCGACTCCGCGGCGTTGCAGCCGCACGACGGCGCGCTGCGCCGCCGCCGAGCCGCGTCCCTGGCCCGAGGCGGGGTTGGTCAGCAGGGTGACTCTCACGGGATCAGCTTGCCCGGGTTGAGGATTCCGCCGGGGTCGAGCACGTTCTTGACGGCGCGCAGTACCTCGACGCCCAGGTCGCCGACCTCGGCCGTCATCCACGGCTTGTGGTCGGCGCCGACGGCGTGGTGGTGGGTGATGGTGGCGCCGCAGCGCACCATGGCCTCGGACGCCGCGGTTTTCGCCGCGCGCCACTGCTCGATGGGGTTGCCGCGCTGGCCGGCCACGACCGTGAAGTACAGCGAGGCGCCGGTGGGGTAGACGTGCGAGATGTGGCACATCACCAAAGCCGGTGTGCCGCTTTCCTGTAGCGAGCTGGTGAGGGCCTCGGTGACGGCCGCCTTCAGCGCCGGCACGTTGGACCACGTCGTCGCGGTCTCCAAGGTCTCGCACAGGGCGCCGGCCGTGAGCAGTGAGTCGCGTAGGTACGGGGCGCCGAACCGGCCGTGCTGCCAGGCGCGGGCCGGGGCCTCGCCGAGCGACGTGCCACCCTGAGCGGCCAGCAGCGCACGCGTCTCGTCGTGACGGCTCTCGGTGTGCGCGGCCGTGCCTTCGAACAGCGTGATGGCCAGGCAGCCACCGGTGATGGTCTGCTCGCCGATGCTGTCGGTGGTGGCCAGGTTGATGCCGGTCTCCACCTCATCGGACAGGCGGATGACCGTCGGGCCGGTCCCGGTCTGCACGACGGCGCGCAAAGCCGCTGCGCCGGTGGCGAAGTCGGGGAAGGACCACGCCTCATAGCGGGTGGTCTCGGGCACGGGGTGCACGCGCACCCGCACCCGGGTGATGACGCCGAAGGTGCCCTCCGAGCCGACGATGAGCTGTCGCAGGTCGGGCCCGGCCGCCGACGCGGGGGCGCGGCCCAGGTCCAGGACGCCGGCCGGGGTGACGACGGTGAGTCCGCGCACCATGTCGTCGAACCGGTTGTAGCCGGCCGAGTTCTGCCCCGACGACCGCGTCGCGGCGAACCCGCCGATGGTCGCGAATTCGAAGCTCTGCGGGAAGTGGCCGAGCGAGAAGCCCTCGGCGCCAAGGAGTTCCTCGGCCTGCGGGCCGGTGACGCCGGCCTCGAGCTCGGCCTCGCCGGATTCCTTGTCGAGTGCGACCAGGCGGTCCAGGCGGCGCAGGTCCAGCGATACGACGGCGCTGAAGCCGTTCCGGATCGGGTCGAGTCCGCCGACGACACTGGTGCCACCGCCGAACGGGACGACCGCGATGCGGTGTTCGGTGCAGTGCTGAAGCACCCGGGCGATCTCGTCCTCGGAGCCGGGCAGCAGGATCGCGTCCGGTGCATCCTGCTCGCCGGTGTCCTTGCGGCGCAACAGGTCCAGCGTCGACTTGCCGCCGGCCCGCAGCAGGCGGTCGTGATCGTCGGTGCGGCAGAACTCGTCGCCGACGATCGCCGCGAGTGCAACGCGGTCGCTGTCCGCCAGGGCGGACGGGCGCAACGTGACCTGGTCGGCTTCGAGCTCGTCGGCCGGCGTCGCGTCGATGCCCAGGGCCGCCGTCAGTAGGCCGCGGATGCCGTCGGACAGGGGCTTGGCTGCAGCGGGGTCACCCCAGGCGTTCCACTTCATCGGCGGTTCGAGGTGGTCACGTGTCGCGGTCATGCGTTACAGTATTACACATGATGTCAATCAGTAACGATGAAGCTCGGGATTCCCTGGATGCCCGAATCATCGACGCTGCGGCTGACTGCGTGATCGCCTTCGGGGTGGATCGCGTGACGCTGGCCGAGATCGCACGTCGCGCCGGTGTCAGCCGGCCCACGGTGTACCGCCGCTGGCCGGACACGCAGGCGATCCTCGCGGCACTGCTGACGGCAAGAATCACCAACGCGCTCAACAAGGTTGCCGTCGATGGCGCTGACCGCGAGGCGATCGTCAAACGCATGGTCGGCATGGCCGAGCGGCTGCGCGCCGACGAAGTCATCATGTCCGTCCTGAGCAGCGCACCCGCGCTGGCGATGGTCTACATCTCGCAGCGCATGGGTACCAGCCAGCAGATCCTGCTGGAAGTGCTGGCCGGCGCGCTCGTCACGGCGCAGGCCGACGGCAGCGTCCGCCCCGGAGACCCCAGGCAACTCGCCGCCATGTGTCTGCTGATCGTCCAGTCCGCCATCCAGTCGGCGCAGATGGTCGCGCCTGTCCTCGACGTTGCCGCGCTGGACATCGAACTTGCTCACTCCCTGAACGGATACCTGAAGCCATGACCAGCAGTGCCCTCAATGCCGCCCGCCGCAGCGCCGAGCTGACGGCGCTGGCCGACGGCGAGACCGTCGACGTCGTTGTCATCGGCGGCGGCATCACCGGCGCGGGCATCGCGCTGGACGCCGCAACCCGGGGACTGTCGACGGTGCTCGTCGAGAAGCACGACCTGGCGTTCGGCACCAGCCGGTGGAGTTCCAAACTCGTGCACGGCGGCCTGCGCTACCTGGCGACCGGCAACGTGGGCATCGCCCGGCGCAGCGCCATCGAGCGCGGCATCCTGATGAGCCGCAACGCCCCGCACCTCGTGCACGCCATGCCGCAACTCGTGCCGCTGCTGCCCGAGATGAACCGGGCCTCAAGGGCTTTGGTGCGTGCCGGATTCATCGCCGGCGACGGCCTGCGCCGGCTGGCCGGTACATCGGCGTCGATCCTGCCGCGGTCGGGACGGGTCGACGCGGCCCGCGCGGCGGAGTTGGTGCCCGCGGTGCGCCGCGACGGACTCGACGGCGCGTTGCTCGCCTACGATGGCCAACTCATCGACGACGCCCGTCTGGTCACCGCGGTGGCGCGCACCGCCGCCCAGCATGGCGCCCGCATCCTGACCCGGGTGGCGGCGTCCGACGCCACCGGCACCTCGGTGCGGCTGACCGACCAACTCACCGGGGAAACTTTCGATCTGACGGCGCGCGCGGTGATCAACGCCGCCGGCGTGTGGGCCGGTGAGCTCGACGGCGCGATCAAGCTGCGGCCCAGCCGCGGCACCCACCTGGTGTTCGACGCCGCGGCGTTCGGCAATCCGACTGCGGCGCTGACGGTTCCGATCCCGGGCGAGCTCAACCGGTTCATCTTCGCCATGCCCGAACAGCTCGGCCGCGTCTACCTCGGCCTCACCGACGAGGACGCGCCCGGCCCCATTCCCGATGTGCCGCAACCGACTCCGGCCGAGATCACGTTCCTGCTCGACACCGTCAACACCGCGCTGGCGACGAGCCTGGGGCCGGACGACGTCCTGGGTGCCTACGCGGGGCTGCGGCCATTGATCGATACCGGTGAGGGCAACACCGCCGACGTGTCGCGCGATCACGCCGTCGTCGAGTCCGGCAGCGGTGTGCTCAGCGTCATCGGTGGCAAGCTCACCGAATACCGGTACATGGCCGAGGATGTGCTGAATCGGGCGGTGTCGCTGCGTGGGCTCGGCGCAGGGGAGTGCCGCACCCGGAATCTGCCGCTGGTCGGCGCTCCGGAGAACCCGGTGCCGGTGGATCGTGTTGCGGCGCTGCCGGAGTCGCTCGTGGCGCGCTACGGCGCCGAGGCGCCGAACGTGTTCGCCGCCGCCACGTGTGACCGTCCCGCCGAGCCGGTGGCCGATGGCATCGACGTCACCCGCGCCGAGTTCGAATACGCCGTCACGCACGAAGGCGCGCTGAGCGCCGACGACATCATCGACCGCCGGACCCGGATCGGGCTCGTCGACGCCGACCGCGACCGCGTCGCTGCCGTGGCGCAGGAGTTCATCTAGCTGCCGGGTCGGGGCGTTGGAATCAGCATGATTCTGACGGAATCGCAGCCACGTCCGGTGGTCACGCCTGTCGCGGCACCGGGAGCCGAGTCAACGGCAGTTCCCGGTGACGGCGCTTGGCTCTAGATTCCGGAGAGAAGTCTGCATTCGCCACTGCTCTTCTCTTGTGGTGGCATCACGTTCCCGGGAGTTGAGAAATGCCTGTTCTGACCACGACCACTCGCAGCGACAGTCGCGTCGAGTTCTCGCGGTAGACCGATGGCAATCACCCTGCACTGGTTCCTGCCGACCAACGGTGACTCGCGCACCGACCTGAGCCTCGGCAACGCGGTCGGTGGCGCAGGCAGCCGGGCCGACGCCTTCGGCGCGGATCGGGCTCCCGACCTCGACTACCTGAGCCTGGTGGCCGGCGCCGCGGAGAAGCTCGGGTTCACCGGGGCGCTGACCCCGACGAGTAGCTGGTGTGAGGACGCCTGGGTGTTCACGGCAGCGCTGACGCAGCGGACCGAACACTTCAAGTACCTCGTGGCCTTCCGGCCGGGGCTACAGGCCCCGACCCTGGTCGCCCAGGCCGCCGCCACCTACCAGCGCATCTCGCGAAACCGATTGCTGCTCAACGTCGTCACGGGTGGTGATGACATCGAGCAGCGCCGTTTCGGCGACTACCTCGGCAAGTCCGAGCGCTACGAGCGGGCCGCCGAGTTCCTCACGATCTTCCGGCAGCTGTGGTCCGGCGAGCCGGTCACCTTCACCGGCAAGCACCTGTCCGTGGAGAACGCGACGATCATCCCGGCCGAGACCTGGCCGGACATCTACCTCGGCGGCTCGTCGGCCGAAGCGCTGGAAGTGGCCGCCGAACACGCCGACGTGTACCTGACGTGGGGTGAGCCACCCGCTCAGGTCGCCGAGAAGCTCGACGCCGTGCGCCACCAGGTCAAGAACCTGGGCCGAGCGCGGCGCGCGGCCGGGGAACTGCGGTTCGGGATTCGGCTGCACGTCATCAGCCGGCCCACCGAAGAAGAGGCGTGGGCGCAGGCCGACAAACTGCTCGCGGGCCTCGATCCCGAGAGCATCAAGCGCGCCCAGCAGGTGCAGCGCAGCTCGCAGTCCGAGGGGCAGCGCCGGATGTCGGCCCTCCACGGCGGTCGGACCGACAACCTGGAGGTCTCGCCCAACCTGTGGGCCGGTATCGGTCTGGTCCGTGGCGGCGCCGGCACGGCACTGGTCGGCAGTCATGAGCAGGTCGCCGACCGCATCGCCGAGTACCACGAGCTGGGCCTCGATGAGTTCATCCTGTCCGGGTATCCGCATCTGGAAGAGGCCTTCAGCTTCGGCGAGGGCGTCATCCCGATCCTGGCGGAGCGCGGCCTGCTCACTGATCGGCACGCCTGAGACATGGCCCGCACCCGGGCTCCCCGGAGCCACGCCGACGTCGTCGCCGTCGCGGAAGAGTTCGCGGCATCGGTGAAGCCCGGTGCGGCAGAACGTGATCGGGCCGGTGCGGTACCCCGCGCGGAAGTGGCCGAGTTCGACAAGCTGGGCCTGCCGGCCGTCACGGTGCCGATCGACGACGGCGGAGACGGCCTCGGCCCGCGGACGCTGGCCGAGGTCATCAGGATCGTCGCGGCCGCGGATCCGGCGTTGGCACAGACTCCGCAAGGTCACTACCTGGCCGTGGACATCCTGCGCCTGCTCGGCACACCACTGCAGCGGGCCCGAATCCTGCCGGCTGTCGTCGACGGTGCGCGCATCGCCCCAGTGCTCGCCGAGCGCGGCGGTCACCATGCCCAGGACCTCAAGACGCGCCTGGTCAAGGACGGTGCGCGGTGGCGACTCGACGGCACCAAGTACTACTGCACCGGTGCCATCACGTCGCGGTGGCTGGCGGTCAGCGCGCTCGATCCCGCCGACCGTCTCGTGCTGGCCTTCGTCGAACGTGACGCCCCCGGGGTGTCGATCGACGAGGACTGGGCCGCCATGGGGCAGCGCTCGACCGTGAGTGGCACCACCGCGCTCGACGGCGTCGCCGTCGACGGCGACCTGGTGGTGCCCTACTGGTCGGCATTCGAGAAGCCGCAACTGCTCGGTGCCCGCGCGCAGCTGGTGCACACCGCCATCGAAGCCGGCATCGCCGAGGGTGCCCTGGCCGATGCCGCCGAGTTCGTCCGCACCCGCAGCCGCCCGTTCTTCGAGGCGGTGCGCTACGGCGGCGCCAAGGCCGCGAGCGACGATCCGCACATCCTGCTGCGGTTCGGTCAGCTCGCCACCCGGACGCGGGCCTCGACCCAGCTGTTGCGTTGGGCCGCAGGCGAACTCGACGACATCGGGCTCGACGTCGCCGATCCCGACGCCGCTGCGCACGGCTCGATAGCGGTCGCGCAGGCCAAGGCCTTCGCCAGTGACGTGGCCGTCGACGTCGCCAGTCAGCTGTTCGCGTTGACCGGCGCGAGCGGCACCGACCGCCGCCATGACCTCGACCGGCACTGGCGCAATGCGCGGACCCACAGCGTGCACGACCCCGTCGACTGGAAGTACCACCACATCGGCGCGTGGGAGCTCTCCGGTGTCGCGCCGCCCAATCACGGGCAGATCTGAACCACTTGCGATCCGGGCGATTCTGAATCTTCGGACGCCGCCCGGTGCCCGATACCGTCGACAGATGTCCGCGAATCTGGAAGAGACACAGGTCGATTCGCCCCCGCGGAAGTCGCAGCCGTTCAAACCGGCGTTGTTCGTGGCGGTGACGGCGGGGCTGGGGTACGGCTTCGACTCCTACGCCGTGAACATCTACGGCCTGGTCCTGCCCGAGATCAAGAAGACCCTGCAGATCACCGAGGCCCAGGCCGGGTACATCGGGTCGATCTTCCTGGTCGGCTACACCATCGGCACCATCGGTTTCGGTATCGCCGCCGACCGGTGGGGCCGCAAGACCACGCTCGGTGCGTCGATCCTGCTGTACGGCATCACCACGGCACTGGCGGGCATCACCACCAATCTGGCCGCGTTCACCGGCCTGCGCTTCCTCACCGGTGTGGGCGGCGCCGGCGAGCTGGCGGTGGGTGCGCCCTATACCGCCGAGGTGTGGCCGACCAAGACCCGGGCGATCGGGGTGGGCGGGGTGATCTTCTCGTTGTTCTCGCTCGGTTACGTCCTCGCGGCCGCCGTCGCGCTGGTGCTGGTGCCGCGGTTCGGCTGGCAGGCGTCGTTCATCGTGGCGATCGTCCCGGCCATCATCTTGTTCCTTGTCCGCCAGGGCATTACGGAATCACCGCGCTACACCGAGGTCAACGAGACACGGAAGCGCGACGGCATCCCGCGAGCGAAGCTGTGGCAGCTACCCGGCGTACGGCGGCGGCTGGTCGTGGGCTGGCTGATCTACACGGCCAATGCGGTCGGCTACTGGGGCTCGACGCTGTTCCTGACCACCTACATCGTCAAGCGCTTCCATGCCTCCACCACCGATGCGATTCGCTACGCCCTGGTGTTCTTCCTGCTGCAGGTCGTCTTCGTCTTCATCGGCACCGCGCTGGCCGACCGGTTCGGCCGCCGGCCCTCGGCGATTCTCGGCGCCGTCATCGAGGCCGGTTCGGCGATCCTGGCGGCGACGTCGGATTCGCTGGCCGAATACCAGGTTTACGGCGCCATCTCCATCGCCACCCTGGGCTGGCTGTGGGGTGTCGGGGACGCGTACATCTCCGAGTTGTTCCCAACCGTGCTGCGCGGCACGGGATTCGGTGTCGCGGTGGGTGGCGGCCGCATCGTGTCGATCGCCGCGCCGACCGTCGTCGGCTGGGCCATCGGGCATTACGGCGTGCAGACGCCCTATCTGGCGCTGTCCGCCATCTGGCTGCTGACCGTGATCGGTTACCTGTTCGGGCCCGAGACCAAGGGCAAGGAGCTGGACGACCTCGCCGACGAGGCGCTGCTGGCGCGCGCCTGACTACGCCTGCTGGGCGAGCAGCAGGTCCCGGATCGGCGAGCGCGTGTGTCGCTGCCACATGGCCTGCACCGGCACCAGCAGCGGCGGCTGGAGGTCGACGACCGTCACCCGGCCGTCCAGCACCGGCCCCACCGGATGCGTGACGAACGCCACCGCGCCCGTCGTCAACGGCGCGGCCACGGTGGCCGCGCCCTGTACGCGGCTGACAACATAGTCCGGCTCGAATCCGGCGCGGCGGCAGGCGCCGAGCAGCAGGTCGCTGTAGTACGACGCGCCGGGCGGTGCCCAGAGTGCGATGCGTTCGTCGGTCAGGTCGGTGAGGTCGACGGCGTCGCGCCCCGCCAGGGGGTGCGAACTCAGCACCGCCACGCGCACCGCGTGATAGCCCAGCACCGCGGTGGCGAGGTCGCGGTCCGGCACCACGCCACGGCGCAGGGCGAGCTGGATCGAGCCGTCGAGCAGCGCGGGGGACAGCTGATCCGGAAACATCTGGCGGAACGTGAAGGACACGTCGTGGTAGGCATCGATCACCGGCTCCAGCAGTGCGTACACCTCGACGCTCTCGAGCGCCGGAGTGTGCCCGACGACGTAGTTCTCCCGCGCGGCGCTGGCCGCGCGCTGCACGTGGTCGGTGACGGTGTGGGCGGCGGCCAGGAGGGTGCGCGCATCGCTGTGCAGTTGCCGGCCTGCCGGCGTCAAGGTGACCCGGCGGCCGTCCCGGTCGAAAAGCGTTGCGCCCAGCTCTTTTTCGAGCTGGCGGATCGAGCTGCTGAGCGCCTGCTGGCTCAGGTGCAGCTGGTCGGCGGCACGGGTGAAGCCGCCCGCGTCGGCGACCGCGAGAAAATGCTGCAGCCGGCGCAGATCGGGGTACGGCCTGGTCATGCCGACCACCCTAGCTACAACCATTGCTTGTGGATAGGTAGAAAAGTTTCGTTTCTAATTGTGGTCCGCCGTGGCTAGCGTGGGCCACATGAGCAATCTCGAAGGTAAAACAGCAGTCGTCGCCGCTGGAGCCAAGAACCTGGGCGGCCTGATCAGCACCACCCTCGGCGCCCGCGGCGTCAACGTCGCGGTGCACTACAACAGCGCGGCCACCGAGGCCGACGCCGATCAGACCGTTGCCGCCATCGAGTCCGCCGGCGCGAAGGCCATCAAGGTTCAGGGCGACCTGACCGTTCCCGGCAACGTGGAGAAGCTGTTCGACGCGGCGGTCGAGGCGTTCGGCGGCGTCGACATCGCGATCAACACCGTCGGCAAGGTGCTGCGTAAGCCGATCGTGGAAACCACTGAGGCCGAATACGATTCGATGTTCGACATCAACGCCAAGGCCGCGTACTTCTTCCTGCAGCAGGCGGGCCGCCGGCTCAACGACGGCGGATCGGTGATCACCATCGTGACGGCGCTGCTTGCGGCGTTCACCGACGGCTACAGCACCTACGCCGGCGCCAAGAGCCCCGTCGAGCACTTCACCCGCGCCGCCGCGAAAGAGTTCGCGGCGCGCGGGATCAACGTCAACAACGTGGGTCCGGGGCCCATGGACACGCCGTTCTTCTACGGCCAGGAGACCCCGGAGCGCGTGGCGTTCCACAAGTCGCAGGCGATGGGCGGCCGGCTGACCCTCATCGAGGACATCGCCCCGCTGGTCGTGTTCCTCACCGACGAGGGCCACTGGATCACCGGCCAGACCATCTTCGCCAACGGCGGCTACACCACGCGGTAGTGGCCGAAAGCTCAGCGGCGCCAGAACAAGTGGTGGATGACGCCGCTGGAGCTGGGCACCACGTCGCAGTGGTACCGGTCGAGCAGCTCGTCGGGGGATTCCCAGAGTCGTGAGCCCTCGCCGAGCGTCACGGTGGGGGACACCACGATGTGCAGGGTGTCGATCAGGTCGGCGTCGAGGAACTCCCGGACCGTCGTGGCCCCGCCGCCGATGCGAATGTCCTTGCCCTGCGCGGCCTCTCGGGCCAGTTCCAGCACCTCGGCGGGGGTTGCGTCGACGAAGTGGAATGTGGTGTCCGACAGCGTGAACGACGGCCGCAGGTGGTGCGTCATCACGAAAACCGGGGTGTGGAACGGCGGTTCGTCGCCCCACCAGCCCTGCCAGTCGAGCCGCGCCGGCCCGCGGTAGGGGCTGAACTTGCCCGCGCCCATGATCTCGGCGCCGATGTTGTGGTGGAAGTCGCGCACGAGGTGGTCGTCGAGGCCGCGGGTGCCGCCCGGATCGGTGCGGTTGGGCCAGCTGGCGGTGGCGCCGGCCCAGGCGAACATGGTGCCCGGGTCGGCGTGGCCGAAGGGTCGCTCGAAACTCTGCCCGACACCGGCACCGAAGCCGTCCGCCGAGACGTTGAAGTTCTGCACTTTCACCAGTTGCGTCATGTGCGTGTTGACCTCCGGGGTTGGCGAAATTCATCGCGGACAAACAAAACTGCCCCTCGTCCTAAGGAGAGGGGCGGTTTTGTGGTTCGTCGTGTGATTACAGCGCGATGTTCTTGTGGCGACCGCGGCGGGCCGGGGCCTCGGCGAGGGCCTGGGTGATCTTGGACCGGGTGTGGGCCGGGTCGATCTTCTCGTCGACGACGCCGATCTCGATGGCCGAGTCGACGCCACCGGCGATCTTCTCGTGCTCGAGGGCCAGTTCCTCGTGCAGGGCCTCACGCTCGGCGGCGTCCTCGACCGCGGCCAGCTTGCGCTTGTGCAGGATGCCGACGGCGGCCTTGGCGCCCATGACGGCGACCTCGGCGTCCGGCCAGGCGAAGACCTTCGTCGCGCCCAGCGACCGCGAGTTCATGGCGATGTACGCGCCGCCGTAGATCTTGCGGGTCACCAGCGTGACGCGGGGGACGACGGCCTCACCGAACGCGTGCAGCAGCTTGGCGCCACGGCGCACGACGCCGCCCCACTCCTGGTCGACACCGGGCAGGTAGCCGGGGACGTCGACCAGAACGATCAGCGGGATGCCGAAGGCGTCGCACAGCCGCACGAAACGTGCTGCCTTCTCGGCGCTTTCGGAGTTCAGGCAGCCGCCCAGACGCAGCGGGTTGTTGGCGATGACGCCGACGGAGCGACCGGCGAGGCGGCCCAGGCCGACCACGATGGACGGCGCCCACTTGGACTGGAACTCTTCGAACGGCACGCCCTCGTCGAGCAGGGCCTCGACGATCGGGTGCACGTCGTACGCGCGACGCGCCGACTCGGGCATGAGGGCCTTGATGTCGGTGTCGCCGGCCTCGGCCTTGGTGCGGTCGAAGTGGCCCTGCTGGCTGAACAGGCCGACCAGGCGACGGCCGCGCTCGTAGCAGTCGAGTTCGTCGTCGGCGACGATGTGGCACACGCCGGACTTCTTGTGGTGGGTGTCGGGGCCACCGAGCGAGACCATGTCGACGTCCTCACCGGTGACGCTGCGGACGACGTCCGGGCCGGTGACGAAGACGCGGCCCTCGGGGGCCATGACGATGACGTCGGTCAGGGCGGGGCCGTAGGCGGCACCACCGGCGGCGAAGCCGACGACCAGCGAGATCTGGGGGATGTAGCCCGAGGCCCGGATCATGGCCTCGAAGACCTGGCCGACGGCGTGCAGCGCGCGCACACCCTCGGCGAGGCGGGCACCACCGGAGTGCCAGATGCCCACGATGGGGGCCTGCTCGTCGATGGCGGTGTCGTAGGCGCGGACGATGTGCGCGCAGCCGTCGACGCCCATGGCACCACCCATGACGGTGCCGTCGGTGGCGAACGCGATGGTGTGCACGCCGTTGACGGTGCCGGAGGCGGCCAGGACGCCCGACTTGTCGCGCTCGTGCAGCGGCTTGACGCTGCCCGGGTCGAAGAAGGTCGAGAGCCGCAGCAGCGGGTCGCGAGGATCAAGTGATTCGGCGGCCGTCGCCTCAGGTGCCAGGGTCGTCATTCTCTAATCTCCTTGATCTCGCGGTATGCGCTTCGTCGCTCAGTACCGGCCGAATGCGAGTGCGACGTTGTGTCCGCCGAACCCGAACGAGTTGTTGATCGCGTACTTGTAGTCGCCCTGCCGCGGAGCCTTGGAGACCACATCCAGATCGATCTCCGGATCCAGGTTGTCCAGGTTCAGTGTGGGCGGAATTACGCCGTCGCGCAGCGCGAGCACGGTGAGGATGGACTCCACCGCGCCAACTGCACCCACCGAGTGGCCCAGCGCCGACTTGGGGGCGTACACCGCCGGCCGGTGGCCCTTCATGGCGTTGTTGATGGCCACGCCCTCGGCGACGTCACCGACGCTGGTGCCGGTCGCGTGCGCGTTGACGTGGTCGATGTCGGACGGCACGAGCCCGGCCAGTTCGATGGCCCGGGTCATGGCGTAGCCGGCCTGCTCACCGTTGGGGTCCGGCGCCACGATGTGGTAGCCGTCCGAGGTGACGCTCGCGCCCATCAGGCGGGCCAGAATGTTGGCGCCGCGGGCCTTGGCGTGTTCCTCGGTCTCGAGCACCAGCATGGCGCCACCCTCGCCGAACACGAAGCCGTTGCGGTCGCGGTCGAACGGGCGGCAGGCACCGGCCGGGTTGTCGTTGGTGTTGGACAGCACGATGCGCATCTGGGCGAACCCGGCGATCGGCACTGCCTCGATCTTGGTTTCGACACCGCCGGTGATGGCGACGTCGGCCTCGCCCAGCACCAGCTGGCGCCAGGCGTTGGCGATGGCTTCGGACCCGGACGCGCAGGCCGAGATCAGGGTGGACACCCCGGCCTTGGCCTTGCGCTCCAGTCCGACAGCGGCCGCCGCCCCGTTGGGCATGTACATCTGCACGACCAGCGGCGAAACCGCTCGCAGGCCGCGCTCGCGCATGCCGTCGTAGGCGAAGACCAGTTCCTCGGTCGAGCCGAGGCCGGTGCCGATCGACACCATCAGTCGTCGGGGGTCAACGTCCGGCGAGCCTGCGTTTTCCCAGACTCGCCGGCCGATGACCGTCGACATTTTCTGCAGATATGACAGCCGACGCAGTTCGACGCGCGTCAGTTCACTGTCGAAATCCTCGTGCAGATGCCCACCGATACGGACGGGAAGGTCGTACTTCTCGATGAAGTCATCTTCGAGAAGACGGATCCCGCTCTGCCCGTCAAGGAGCTTCTGCCACGTGGTTTCGGCATCGGTCGCCAGGGCAGTCGTCATGGCTACGCCAGTGACGACCACATTGGGGAGACCATTCCCCGTTGACAACCTCTGTGCGGTTACCCCTGCCATTACTGCTCAATGTCCCTTCGACTTAATAACGCCCAAAGGCCAGGGCGACATTGTGTCCACCGAACCCGAACGAGTTGTTGATGGCGTACTTGTAGTCGCCATAACGAGGCTCGCCCGCAACAACATCGAGATCGATGGCGGGATCCGGCGTCTCGTAGTTGAGCGTCGGGGGGATGACCCCGTCGCGCAACGCGAGCACCGTCAACACGGACTCCAGCGCACCGACCGCACCGATGGAGTGGCCGAGCGCCGACTTCGGCGCGTACACCGCGGCGTTCTGACATCCGGCGACGCGGATGGCATTGGCCTCGGCGGTGTCACCGATCGGGGTGGCAGTGCCGTGGGCATTGACGTGGTCGATGTCCTTGGCGTCCAGCCCCGCGGTCTCCAGTGCACGCTTCATCGCGGCACCGGCGCGCACGCCGCCGTCTGCCGGGGCCACCATGTGGAACGCGTCCGAGGTGATACCGGCACCCAGCAGGCGGGCGATCGGCTTGGCGCCACGCGCCAGCGCGTGCTCTTCGGTCTCGATGATCATCATCGCGCCGGCTTCACCGAACACGAAGCCGTCACGATCCTTGTCGAACGGCCGCGACGCACCCGCGGGATCGTCGTTGCGGGTCGACATGGCGCGCATCATCGAGAACGCCGCGATGGGCAGTGCCTCGATGCCGCCTTCCACGCCACCGACGACGGCGAAGTCCGCGTCGCCCATGACGATCTGACGCCAGCCGTGGGCGATGGCCTCAGAACCCGACGAGCACGCCGACACCGGGGTGATGACCCCGGCGCGGGCGCCCAGCTCCAAGCCGGCGACCGCAGCCGCGCCGTTGGGCATGATCATCTGAACGGCGAGCGGGCTGACCTTGCGGATGCCGCCCTCGTTCATGGCGTCGTAGGTTTCGACGATCTTCTCGCCGCCACCGAGACCCGTGCCGATCACGACGGCGAAACGGTCGGGATCGACCTCGGGCGCACCCGCGTTCTTCCACAACCGTCGCGCCAGCACGAGCGACATGCGCTGCACGTACGAGTTACGGCGCAGTTCGACGCGGGTGAGCTCGGCCTCGAGATCGTCGACCAGGTGGCCACCGATACGCACCGGAAGGTCCCACTTGGTGACGAAATCGTCGGTCAACTCACGGATGCCGCTTTCGCCTGCCAGGAGGCCCTTCCACGTGCTCTCGATGTCAGCAGCGAGCGCCGTGGTTGCCTCCACGGCGGTCACCACGACGTTCGGGAAGCCTCCGTTAGCCGTGGAAGGCCTGGTCACTTGCTGAACTTATCGCGCAGCGCGGCAGCAGCCTCGGGGTTCTCTTCCTCGAGCTTCTGGATGTAGGCGACGACGTCACCAACAGTGCGCAGGCCGGCCAGGTCCTCGTCCGGGATCTTCACGCCGTACTTGTCCTCGGTCTGGACGGCGATCTCGACCATCGACAGCGAGTCGATGTCCAGGTCGTCGACGAAGGACTTCTCGGGGGTCACCTCAGACGGCTCGATGCCGGTGACCTCTTCGATGATCTCGGCGAGGCCGGCGATGATTTCTTCTTGACTGGCAGCCACGATGGCTCCTTCTTTTTGTTGTGTCGGCACACCGGATTTGGTGTGCCGGGTCGGTTGATTCGGGTTGGTTGCTTTTCAGGCCTACAGCCCTGTCAGAACTCGGTGAGTCCGTCCAAATCTGCGGGGGTCTTGATGGCGAAGGTGGGCACGCCCTTGACTTCGCGCTTGGCGATACCGGTGAGGGTGCCCGCCGGGGGGAACTCGATGATGCCGGTCACTTCCTGGCCTTCCTGTGCGGCACTGAAGCGCTTCCGCATCGTTTCCGAGCACAGGTCCCAGCGGACCGGGCGGGTCATCTGGGCGACCAGCTTGGCCATGGCGTCCGCGGCGTCGGCGACCGGCTGGCCGTCGGCGTTGGACAGCAGCGTGGTGGTCGGCTCGCTGGGGGTGACGGTCGCCGCGGCAGCCGCGTACGGCTCCTGCGCCGAGCCCATGAAGTGCGTGTGGAAGGCGCCGGCGGTGGCCAGGACACGGACGCGGGCCTTGGCCGGCGGATCCTCGGCCAGCTTCTCCAGCGCCGAGACGGCACCGGCCGCGACGATCTGTCCCGCCGCGTTGCGGTTGGCCGGGACCAGTTCCAGGGCTTCGAGACGTGCCAGCACCTCGGCCTCGTCGCCGCCGAGCACCGCGGCCATGCCGGTGGGCTCCAGGGCGCAGGCCTTGGCCATCTCGGCGCCGCGGGTGGCGGCGAGCTTGATGGCCTCGTCGGCGGAGATGACGCCCGCGATGGCGTAGGCGGCGATCTCACCGACCGAGTGGCCGGCCACGATCGTGGTGGCGCCGGCCAGGAGGCCGCGCTTGGTCAGCTCTTCGTGTGCGAGCAGCGTGGCCGCGACGACCAGCGGCTGGGTCACCGCGGTGTCGGTGATCTCCTCGGCGGTCGCCGTGGTGCCCAGCTGGGCGAGATCGAGACCGCTGATCTCCGACCAGGTGGCCAGACGGTCCGCCGCACCGGCCAGCTCTAACCATGGGGTGAGCATGCCGGGCGTCTGAGATCCCTGCCCGGGGGCAAGCAGCGCAAGCACAGGTGTTTGAGGCACGGATTAAGAAAACACTGTGAAGCGGGATTTATGCCGTGTAAGAGATTATGAACCTGGTCTTAAAGTTTTGTGGAATGTCTACAAAAACGCACGTTATGCAACGTTGGCGAGACCTGGCTGCGATGTGGATCACAGTAGGGGGTCGATAGCTACCGGCGGGTAGGTTTGCTGTAACTGTGCTGATCAGGCCGTTTGCTGGTTGGCTTGAGCGGGGGTACGGCTCAATCGACCCACTGTCGAGGCCACTCGGAGCACATAGGCGTCCCTGGGCACCATCGGATCGCGGCCGGTGAAGTCCGCGATCCGGCGCAGCCGGTACCGGACGGTGTTTGGATGAACGAACAATTTACGGGCGCACGCTTCTATGGCGCCGCCGGCGTCGAGGTAGGCGTCGAGCGTCTCTGTCAGCGCCGGACCCGCGTCTGCCAGCGGCCGGACGACCTCGAGTTCCAGGGCCGCGATGGCCGTGCGGTCCCCGAGCAGGGCGCGTTCGGGCAGCAGTTCGCGCGCGGCGACGGGGCGCGGTGCACCCGTCCAGCCGCTCACCGCATTCATGCCGGAGATGGCTTCGGTGGCGCTGTAATGGGCGGCGGCCAGCGTGGCAGCGGTCGGACCGATGACCACCGGGGCGTCGGCGAACACGCCCATCAGGTCACCCAGGAACCGATCGGTGGGGGAGATCTGTCCGGAGATGATGGCCACCAGCCAGGTGCCGTGGACGTCGGACAGGGCGACGCGACCGTTGCGGCTGGCGACGTCGTGGACGTCCTCGCTGGCCAGATCGGCGCGGTCGGGCTGCGGGTAGCCCACCACGACGGTGGCGGGCGCGGTGGCGTCCCAGTTCAGTGCCGCCGCCTGCGACTGCAGGCTGGTGCCGACGTCGCCACGCACCACGGCGTCGACGACATTGGCCTCCATCCGGGTGTCCCAGGCGCCGCGGGCCTCGGCCTGATCGGCGTACGCGCTGGCGGCAGCGAACGCCAGGTCGCGGCTGTACCGCAGGATGCCGGCGGTCAGCGCCGTCAGCTGTTCCTCGGTGCGGGCCAGGAGCGGCACCACTTCCTCGAAGAACTCCATGGTGGTCCGCACCATCTCCACCGACTGCCGCAGCGCGATGCGGCGCCGCAGATCCTGGGGCACGACCTCGAAGGCCTCCGCGGTGTAGCTGACGTCGCTGTTCGGGTCGCGCATCCACTCGACGAAGTTGACGACGGCGGTCTGCACCACCAGGTGAACGCTGGCTCGCTGCGAGGCCTCCAACTCGGCGAAGAACGGCAGGCGCTCTTCGAGGGCGTGCACGGCCTGCGTCGCCAAGGTGCCGGAGTACTGCTTGAGGCGACGCAGCACGGTGTCCGGGACGTTCTCGAGGACTTCGAGCGTCGACTTGGGCGGAACGAACCGCTTACCGCCGTTCGTGTTGTCAGGCATGACTAAAAGCTACGCCTGATTTCTGGAGACTTCTGCCAATCCGGTCGCGCCGAGATGACGGTTCCTGTCGGAAACCGTCATCTCAGCGCCTGCGGACTACGCGCTGCCGGTGTCGGCGTACGACACCTCGGCGGCCGAGACGTCGTCGATCCGGTACTGCTTGGCCGCCGCGACGGCCACCGACGGGTCGATCTCGCCGTCGCGGGCCAGGGCCTCCAGCACCGCCACCACCACCGACTCGGCGTCGGTGTTGAAGTAACGCCGGGCCGCCGGGCGGGTGTCGGAGAAGCCGAACCCGTCGGTGCCGAGCGTGACGTAGGTGTTCGGCACCCACGGCCGGATCTGCTCGGGCACCGCGCGCATCCAGTCGGACACCGCGACCACGGGGCCCGCGGTCTTCGCGAGCTGGGCGGTCACGTACGGGACGCCGGCCTGCTGTTCGGGGTGGCGCAGCGCCTGCCGGTCGATGGCCACGCCGTCGCGGTTCAGCTCACCCCAGCTGGTCACCGACCACACGTCGGCCGCCACATCCCAGTCGGCGGCCAGGATGTCGGCCGCCCGCAGCGCGTCGGGCATCGAGACGCCCGACGCCAGGATCTGCGCCGTGCTGGAGCGCTTCTCCGTCGCGGCGCGGAACCGGTACATGCCGCGCAGCACGCCCTCGGGGTCGAAGTTCTCGGGCTCGGCCGGCTGGACGTACGGCTCGTTGTAGATGGTGATGTAGAAGTAGACGTTCTCGGGGTTCTCGCCGTACATGCGCTCGAGGCCGCTCTCGATGATGTACGCGATCTCGTAGGCGAACGCCGGGTCGTAGGCCACCACCGCGGGGTTGGTCGAGGCCAGCAGCAGCGAGTGACCGTCCGCGTGCTGCAGGCCCTCACCGGTGAGCGTGGTGCGCCCGGCTGTGGCGCCCAGGACGAAGCCGCGGCCCATCTGGTCGGCGGCCGCCCAGAAGCCGTCGCCGGTGCGTTGGAACCCGAACATCGAATAGAAGATGTAGATCGGGATCATCGGCAGGTCGTGCGTGGCGTACGACGTCGACACCGCGGTGAACGACGCCGTCGACCCGGCCTCGTTGATGCCCTCGTGCAGAATCTGGCCGACTTCGGATTCCTTGTACGCCAACATCAGATCCGCATCCACGGCGGTGTAGAGCTGGCCGTTGCGGTTGTAGATCTTCAGGCTCGGGAACCACGAGTCCATACCGAACGTGCGGGCCTCGTCGGGGATGATCGGGACGATGCGCGGCCCGATGTTCTTGTCCCGCAACAGTTCTTTGAAGGTTCGCACCGTCGCCATCGTGGTCGCGACGGCCTGGTTGCCCGAGCCCTTCTTGAGCGACTTGTAGACGTCGCGGCCCGGCAGCTGCAGCGGCTTGGACTTGGTGCGCCGCTCCGGCAGGAAGCCGCCGAGCGCCCGGCGCCGGTCGAGCATGTACCGGATTTCCGGCGACTCGGAGCCCGGGTGGTAGTACGGCGGCAGGTACGGGTTCTCCTCGAGCTGGGCGTCGGTGATCGGCACCCGCGTCGCGTCGCGGAACTTCTTGAGGTCGTCGAGCGCCAGCTTCTTCATCTGGTGCGTCGCGTTGCGGCCCTCGAAGTGGCTGCCCAGCGTGTAGCCCTTGATGGTCTTGGCGAGGATGACGGTCGGCTGGCCCTTGTGCTCCATGGCCGCGCGGTAGGCGGCGTACAGCTTGCGGTAGTCGTGGCCGCCGCGCTTGAGGTTCCAGATCTCCTGGTCGGTCATCGGGTCGACCAGCGCCTTGGTGCGGGGGTCACGGCCGAAGAAGTGGTCGCGGACGTACGCGCCGTCGTTGGCCTTGTAGGTCTGGTAGTCACCGTCGGGCGTGACGTTCATCAGGTTCACCAGCGCGCCGTCCTTGTCGGCGTGCAGCAGGGCGTCCCACTCGCGGCCCCACACCACCTTGATGACGTTCCAGCCGGCGCCGCGGAAGAACGACTCCAGCTCCTGGATGATCTTGCCGTTGCCGCGGACCGGGCCGTCGAGGCGCTGCAGGTTGCAGTTGACGACGAACGTCAGGTTGTCGAGTGCCTCGTTGGCGGCGACCTGGATCAGGCCGCGGCTCTCCGGCTCGTCCATCTCACCGTCGCCGAGGAAGGCCCACACGTGCTGATCGCTGGTGTCCTTGAGCCCGCGGTCGTGCAGGTAGTGGTTGAAGCGGGCCTGGTAGATGGCGTTCATCGGGCCCAAACCCATTGACACCGTGGGGAATTCCCAGAAGTCGGGCATCAGGCGGGGGTGTGGGTACGACGGCAGGCCGCCGCCGAGGCCGGCATGCGAGTGTTCCTGGCGGAAGCCGTCCAGCCGGTGTTCGTCGATGCGGCCCTCGAGGAAGGCGCGGGCGTAGATGCCGGGGGAGGCGTGGCCCTGGATGAAGATCTGGTCGCCGCCGCCCGGGTGGTTCTTGCCGCGGAAGAAGTGGTTGAAGCCGACCTCGTACAGCGAAGCCGACGACGCATATGTCGAAATGTGGCCGCCCACACCGACTCCCGGCCGCTGTGCGCGGTGCACCATGATGGCGGCGTTCCAGCGGATCCAGCGGCGGAAGCGGCGCTCGACCTCTTCGTCACCGGGGAACCACGGCTCCAGATCGGTGGGGATGGTGTTGACGTAGTCGGTGGACGTCAGCGCGGGGATGGACACGCGCATCTCCCGCGAGCGCTCCAACAGCCGAAGCATCAGATACCGCGCACGTGCGGGCCCGGACCGGGCCAACAGGTCGTCGAACGATTCCAGCCATTCGGCGGTCTCGTCCGGGTCGATGTCGGGAAGATACGACGCGACGCCATCACGGATCACCCGAACCCGGTCCGGTTCGGCTGAGGTACTGGAGTTTTGAGCCAGGTCTTGGCGCACGAACTCAGTGGTCAACTGCCACTCCTTGGTATGCGATTTTGGGGATGCTTTTGGCACTGCCCATGGTCCCCCCATCGTTCCGCAGATTAGGCGTTGGGGTGGGCTACCGGCGAGTACGCGTTCGGATGCCTGTGATTGCCGCATCGACCCTGTACGGTCAGCTGATGATGACCAGCGCGGCTAGTGTGTCGCGGCTTCGCGCAGCCGCTTTGGTATCCGGGGCCCTGGCGATGGTCGGGATGATGATCGTCGGCTGCAGTAAGTCCGTCGAAGGCAGCTCCACGGTCGACCAGCCCGGCGCGGCGGCGTACCGCACCTCGGTGTCGCTGTCCGCGGCAGCGTCGGCCAGTTCCAGTTCGTCGAGCGCCTCCGCGGCGGCGACAGAGGCTGCGTGCCAGACGTTCGTCGACACCGGCAAACCGGCGATGCAGGCGGTCAACGCCTACGTCGACGCCGAGAACGCCGGTGGCACCGACGCCGCCAAGCTGCAGGCTGCGGTCGACGCACTGCACCATGCCGCGGACGCGGTGACCAAGAGCGCCACGACGGTGCAGTCCGACACCCTCAAGGCGGCGCTCGCCGGCTGGTCGGCGGCGGCCCAGGCGCTGGCGACGGCGATCAGCACCAACGCGTCGACCTCTGATTTCAATGCGGCGGTCGACTCGTTCAACAACGCCAAGTCGGCCACCGAGACCGCGTGCGGGTAACACGTGCGCTGATCTTGTCGATCAAAGATGTGTCTTGCGTCGAATGAATCGTCGTCGCGTGCGACTATTGGGTTCCACACACACGGGCTGCAAACAAGCAGGTTAGAGGAGGACACCGGTGGCCGCGGCGGACGCGCCGAACTACGCCCAGAGACTGGGCATTCACAAAGATCAGATCGTCCAGGAGCTGGGTTGGGACGAGGACACCGACGACGACATCCGCGCTGACATCGAAGATGCGTGCGGCGGAGAGCTTCTCGACGAGGATTCCGACGAAGTCGTGGACGTCGTGCTGCTGTGGTGGCGCGATGACGACGGCGACCTGGTGGACCGTCTGATGGACGCCATCACCCCGCTGGCCGACGACGGCGTGATCTGGGTGGCCACCCCGAAGACCGGCAAGAACGGCCACGTCCAGCCTGCCGAGATCGCCGAGTCGGCGCCGACCGCAGGGCTCGTCGTCACCTCGTCGGCCAACCTCGGGGACTGGATCGCCAGCCGCCTGGTGCAGCCCAAGTCGAAGGCCGCGGGCCGGCACTAGTGGTGGTCGGTGCCCTGGCGCCGCGGTCTCGTAGGTCTGACGTGCCCGGCTCTGTGCGGTGTTCGTGGGCCGCTGTCTGTTTGTGGGCCACTGTCGCCGCGAGTGCAACCACACGGCGGAAAAGCGGCCTGATTTCCGCCACCACGTTGCATTCGCGGGTTGAGTCATGATCGAGGTCGGGTCCGTCGCGCCGGACTTCACTCTCAAAGACCAGCACGGTCGCGCCGTGACGCTGTCGGCGCTGCGCGGCCGGAATGTGCTGCTGGTGTTCTTCCCACTGGCGTTCACCCCGGTGTGTGCGGGGGAGCTCGGCGAGATTCAGGAAAACCTGGCCCGGTACCGCAATGATTCGGTGGAAACGCTGACCATCTCGGTCGGGCCGCCGGCCACTCACAAGGTGTGGGCGCGGGAATCGGGCTTCGAGTTCCCGATCCTGTGCGACTTCTGGCCGCACGGCGCGGTGTCCCAGCTGTACGGGGTTTTCAACGAGGTTTCGGGCTACCCGGACCGGGGCACATTCCTGGTCGACCGGGAGGGCATCGTGCGGTTCGCGGAGTGCACATCGCCCGGCGAGGCGCGGGACCAGCAGGTCTGGGTCGACGCCCTGGCGGCCTTGGACTGATTTTCCCTGACCCGCCATCGGCGTGTAGCGTGCCCGGGGCGGGGCGCGTAGCTCAGTGGTAGAGCTCTGGTTTTACACACCAGCGGTCGGCGGTTCGATACCGTCCGCGCCCACCAACTTTCCCCAGGTAGCGGCTTACTAGTCGACCGGGCTCATGTCGTCGGCACTCCACCGCACCGCGGTGACGGCAGGTGCCTTGATGACATCGGCGAGGGCCGCTTCGATGCGGTGGTCGTCTCGCTCGTCGGCGATGACGGTGGCCGTGATGCGGACTCCTTCGTCATCGGGTAAGTCGACGGCAGAGATGGAGCGCACCGTCAGGTTGGGGTGCGAGATGGCGTCGAAGATGAGGCTCCGGATGTGGAGTTCGGCGCTCGTCGCGCACCGCACCTCGAACCGGTATTCGGCGGAGGACTCTTCGGCGCCCGGGCGGCGGTGACGGTCCAGCGTGCGCCCGACCGGCCGCAGGAAGATGTTGGCGGCGATGACCGCGCAGCTGCCGATCACCGCGGGCAGCATCAGTCCACCGCCGGCCAGGGCGCCGATGGCGGCGGAGGCCCACAGGGTGGCCGCGGTGTTGAGCCCCGAGATCGTGGCGCCCTGCTGCATGATCACGCCGGCACCGAGGAAGCCGATGCCGGACGCCACCTGGGCGGCAACACGGGTTGGGTCGGCGTGTTCGCCTGCGAAGGTGTAGCCGCCCATGATCACGAACAGCGCGGAGCCGAGGCTCACCAGCGCGGTGGTGCGCAACCCGGCGTTGCGGGACCGCCACTGGCGTTCCAGCCCGATCGCTGCGCCGAGGCCCAGGCCGGCGCCGATCCGCAGCGCGATATCCAGTGTGTCGATCACCTTGTGCTCCTGTTGCTTTCGTGCGCCGGGGCGCGCTCTCGGCGCGTCCACGGCTGCGACGGCAGTAGGGGCGGATGATAGGGACGGTGTGCGAACTCAAGGTGAACGGCGGCCGACCCGCCGTTCACCTTGAGGCGCGGATATCGTTGAACCAGTGCGGATTTCGCGTTGCTGAGGTCCGCTGTGAGTTACCTCCCGATGTGCTGGGCGTCAGGCGGCGGCCTGCGACGTCGCCGCGGCCTTCTTGCCCTGGGTCTTCTTGCCGAACTTGGACTTCGGCTTCTTCGGGGCGGTCTGCTTCTCGGCCTTACTGCCGGTGTCCGACGTTCCAGCGCCGGCGTTCGTGTCGGTTGCCGCTCCGGTGGTGTCGGGTTTGGTGTCGGGTTTGGTACCGGAGTCGGTGTCGTGCTTCGTCGTCGAGACGGTGTCGGGTGTCGTTGAATCCTTGGGATCCGTCGGGTCTTTGGTGTCCTTGGGGTCGGTCACCGTTGGCTTGGCCGCTGTCGGCGCAAGCTTGATCGTGGGCTTGACCTTGGTGGTGGTGATCTTCGGTATTGCGGTGGCCTCGACGCCGGCTGCCGCCGTGGGCGTGGTCGTGTCGACCGCCGCGATTGCCGCGGGCTTGGTCGCGAGCGCGTTGGCAATGGTGTTCTGCGCGAAGGCGATTCCGTCGATGACGTTGGCGGCGCCGGTCTTGAGGCCCTGGACGACGAGCTTCACGCCGTCGACGACGGCTGTGACGAGATTGCCGATGTTGATGGGCAGTAGCGCCGCCACGACGTTCTGGGTGGCGATGATGGCCGAGGTCGCAAAAGCGTTGAATCCGCCGAGCAGACCGGTGCCGAGACCAATCAGCGCTACCGGGACTGCTTGCACCAGCGCCTGGTCCACGGCCAGCACGCGTTGGTCGCGCGCGATCATGGACACCAGAATCGGTCCGCCGATGACGGTCACCGCGCCGATCACTCCGGCTTCGACGGTGCCAAGCGCCCCGACGAAGTCGCGGGCCAGAACCTGCTGCGCGACGGTGGTCACGAGTCCCGGGATGGCGGCGATGGTCTGCCCGACGCCCTGGCCTGCTTTGACCAGGCCCGCACTGATTGTCACGAAGTCGGTGATCTGGTTGGCGACCCACTGCTTGAACGCGGGGAATTCCAGGATGTCGGCGATGGTGGCGGTCAGCTGGATGTCGGGTACCTGGATGTGCGGCACCTGGACGCTGTGGACGATCGGTGCCGGCAGGGCACTCAATGCTGGTGGCGGGGGAGCGGAGACGATGACGCCCGCGGCCATGACAGCGGCGGCGGTGGGCAGGCTCAGACGGGCGGTGAGTGTATGCATGTGAAAGCTCCTGACCGAGAGTGGAACCCAAGCAATATTGACGGTATCGACAAAATTGTCTCGGTGCTGGGCAATCGCAATGTTCGTGCCGGGATCCGGCCGCGCTCAGTGCTGCGGGCGGTGCTCGTCGGGGTGGAAGCTGCCGGGTGCCATTTTCGGGGCCTCGGGTTCGGCCGACAGAGTGCGGCGCAGGCGCTGGCCCAGTTCGTGGTTCTGCACGGGCTTGCCGACGTGCGGAACGAGCGCGCGGGCAATGGCCTGTAGTGCGGGCTCGCGCGGCGGGATGGGATAGAAGTGGTCGCCGATGACCAGCCAGCCGTTGCCGCCGGAGGCGGCGCCACCAATCAGCTTGCCGACCAGATCTGGCAGGTGGAGGTCCGCGGGTGTGACGTGCAACTGGGCGATCACCGACACCGTGTTGGCATGTCGGTTGGTGACGTAGATCCGTGATCCGTCGGGCGAAACAGCAACGGCCCCTGCGTAACTCCCGATGCTGACCGCATCTGTCACGGTCATGGTGCTGGCGTCGATCCGGCTCACGTCGCCGGTCAGCTGCGTGACGTATACCGCTGCACCATCGGGCGCGACAGCCATGTCGGTCAGCTCTTCGCCCAGCGGGAAGGTGATGGCGGTGGTGACGGTACCGGTGGCCGCGTCGATGACGGTCACATTGCTGGTTGTCACACCGAACTTGACCGCACCCAGCACGTAGACGCGGCTGTTGTCGGGGCTGACGACGAGCCCGCTGATCGGCTTGCCGAGGTCGATGGTTTGCACGATGCTGTGGCCGACGGTGTCGATGACCCAGATCAGGTCTCCGCTGTAGCCCGCAACGTAGAGCCGGGCGCCGTTGGGGCTGACGGCCAGGTAGTACGCCTCGTCGACCTTGATGCTTCCCGTCACCGTATTGGTGGCGGCGTCGATCAGTATGACCTTCGGGTCGGGAGTGCCACTGTCGTCGCCGCCCGACGCGAGGTAGACGGTGGACCCGTCGGGATGGACGGCCACCATTCCCGCCCAACCCGAAGGGATCAGTGCGGCAATGGATTTCGTGTTGACATCGACCACCGCCACCGCGCCGAAGGTGTTGCAGTACAGCCGAGTACCGTCCGGGTGCACCGTCAACTGCTGGGCGCCCTGCAGTCCGAGGGGTGCGGGCCCGATGGAGTCGATCACCGTATTGGTGACCGTGGCAACCACCGAGATCGTCGGGTTGGCGGTGCTGCCAACGTAGATGCGGTCGCCGCTCGGACTCGACGCCGGCGCGGTGGGACCACCGCCCGCCGGGATCGTGGTAATTACCGCAAGCATGGCATCACAGGGATTCGATAACCCGGGTCGCGGTGGGCAGGTCGACGCCGGCCTCGTCGCGGTACGCCTTGACGGCCGCGATCTTGTTGCCGGACGCCAGTAATTCGAGCACGCGGTTCGACACCTGTGGCTGCGCCATCGAACGCACATCGGGCAGCGGGATGCCGGTCTGCGCGTAGAGATGTCGGACCAATTGCTCCAACGCGCCGAGCCGCTCGTAGACATCGTTCGTCGTCACGTCGCCAGTGTGGCACCTATGCGCCGGCTGTGGGCCGAAAGCGCCGTCAGGCCTCCAGCCGCGCGCGGACGGTCTCGAGCCGCTCCTGCAACTCGGCTTCACTGATGACGCCGCGGGCGACGAGCGAGTGGGCGAGCGAGACCAACTGGCTCTCGGGGTACGGCAGGCCCGCATACACCGTGGCGGAGAGGGCGTCCTCCTCGTCGCGACGTTCTTTGAAGCTGAGCACCTCGGTATCGCACGCCGAATGGTCGAGTGCGTCGCACAGACCGTCGAGGCTGGTTTTCCATGGGGGAACGGGGTTTTCGACGCCCCACTTGGCGGCCATGCGTGACCAGACCTGGTCGCGCTCCACAATGTCCCGCAGCGGGGCGATGTCGCTCATCCGGCCGTCCCCGGGTGCATGGCCGGCCGCGTCGTCACGATCGCGTTGGTGGTGACGCCCGGCTTGGGCAGCGCCACGCCGATCAGGCAGTCACGCGTGATGATCTCGGCCAGTTGATCTTCGGTCCACCCATCGGTGCCCTCCGGGCGCATCGGCATCACCATGAACCGGTGCTTCTGGTTGGAGTCTTCGACACGGACCTCGATGTCGTCGGGGAGATACAGCCCGAACTCGGCCAGCACCTGACGCGGCCAACGCACCAGGCGCCGCCGGTAATTGGGCGTGCGGTACCACTCCGGCGAGTTGCCCAGGATCGGCCGGGGGTAGCACGAGCACAGCGCGCAGACGATGACGTGATGCACCGTCGGGGTATCGGCAAGGATCTGGAACGCCACGAAATCGCTTGGCGTGCCGAAGCCGGTGGGCTCCAGCCAGTCGACGCCGACGGCTTTGCTGGCGGCCAGTGAGTCGTTGACGGCGAGTTCGGCGAACTCGGGATCGAGCCAGGCGCGGGCGACGAGCCGGGCCGCGGGGGTGGGGCCGATCTGCTCGGCGAACTCGGTGAACCGCCGATGCTCCTCGGCGGTGAAAATGCCTTTCTCGATACACAACTCGCGCAGTGCGATCTCGAGGACCTCGAAGTCGGTGATCTCGTCGACCATGGGTTTCACGGTGCGCGCGTGATCGTGGTCATGATCATGGTGGTGATCGGAGCCGTGATCAGACATGCAAATCCTTTCTGGCAACGGTGATTCGAGCTAGTTGGCTGCTTCCAGCCAGCGTTCGGGGATTTCGGTGCGCAAGGTGTCCTGCTTGGTCCCGGTGTAGTCGTGCCACAGCTCGGATTGGTTGAACTCGACGACGTAGAACCACTCGGGCGGCGCGTCGGGGATGTCCCAGGTCTCGTCCTCCGGCGCCGGGCTCTCGTAGGCCAGCACGGCGATCTTGCCGGTCGCGCCGCGCACGTACTCGGGGGTGCGGGTGTAGAAGATCACCGGCAGCTCGCGCACCCGCACGGCGTCACCGACTTTGAACTTCGGTGTCCCGGCTTTGCCGGCATAGATCTGCGGATCCCCGATGCCGACGGCCTCGATGTGGTGCTTGTTGCGCTTGACGTTCGCGCCGTCGCCCTCAGACCTGGGCTTGGCTTCGAGGGTCTTGCCGTCGAGCCCGCCCTCGTAGCGCGCCTTCACCTCGGCCATCCGCTCCATGAGCTCGCCGAGGCCGATGTGGTGCTTCTCGATGAGGACCCGGGCAACCGACAGCAGCCAGCGTCCGTAATAGGGGAGACCGAGGTATTCCGCGCGGCCGACGTCGACGTTGCCGATGCGGCGCCGTTCCTCCGACAGCCAGATGCCGCGCCACGCCAGCACCTCGCAGATGACGTACGTCATGTGTTCCCACAGCTCGTACTGCTTGTTGACGTACTCCATGGGCGCATCGGGTTCACCACCGACGTCGTGGACAGGCTTGAGGTACGCCTGGATGCGGGCGGCGTCCAGCATGTCGGGGTACGGGGCGTCGGGAAGCTCCGGATAGGACGATTTCAGTCGGGACACCAAGCCCAGTTGGGCTGCGCGCTCGGCCGCTGTGCTCATGGCAGCTCCTCAGGTTGTGCAGACGCCACAAACTGACGCGAGGGCCGGTCCGGCATCCAACACGTACTGAGGAACGAACGCACCCCCGCGTCCTGGCTCACATGACTACGTTTCGACCATATCCCCGCTTCGGCAGTTGCGTGCCGGTTTGCGCGCATTCGCCAAACGCATTGCCGCATAAACCGATTCACGCACCTTCGCGGGCGTGTGCAGGCGGTGGTGGCGACGACCGGTTCGTCGGCCGGTGTGCCCGGCGCCGGCCAGCACCGGCCGGACGAGTTCACCGAGATGAATGCCAGCAAATCATCTCTTTCCCCAACCGGCCTGACGTGTGATGCTGTGCTCGGCAGTCGCAGAGGAAGGCCGGGAGATGGACGTCAGCACGATCAGCGACGAGATGCGGGAACTGTTGGAACGCGCGCTGGGCCCTCTGCCCGATCCGTGCGATCTACCCCTGCCGCCCATGGGCCTGTCGGTCGAGGAGGAACGCGAGCAGCGTAAGCGCGACCTCGCCATCGCGTTCCGGGTGTTCGGCAAGTTGGGATTCTCCGAGGGCGTCGCCGGGCACATGACCGCCCGCGACCCGGAAGACCCGGATCTGTTCTGGGTCAACCCGTTTGGCATGAGCTTCAACCACATTCGCGTCAGCGACCTCATCTGCGTCGACCATCAGGGCCACGTCGTGCACGGCACGCGGCCGGTCAACGCAGCCGCGTTCACGATCCACGCGCAGGTGCACAACGCCCGGCCCGACGCGGTCGCCGCCGCCCACACGCACTCGCTGTACGGCAAGTCGTTCTCGGCCCTCGGCATCCCGCTCGAGCCCCTCACTCAGGACGCCTGCCCCTTCTACGAAGACCACGGCCTGTATCTCGATTACCGCGGGGTGGTCCTTGCCGAAGAAGAGGGCAAGAACATCGCCGCGGCAATCGGCAGCAACAAGGCAGCCATCCTGCGCAACCACGGATTGATCACCGTCGGCACCTCGGTCTGCGCGGCCGCCTGGTGGTTCGTCACGATGGAGCGGTCGTGTCAGGCGCAACTGCTCGCGATGGCAGCCGGGACGCCGACCGTCATCGACCACGACACCGCCAAACTGGTACACAGCCAGATCGGCAGCGACATGGTCGCCTGGTTCCAGTTCCGGCCGCTGTGGGAGCAGATCGTCGCGAGCCAGCCGGACGTCTTCGACTGATGGGATTCTTCCCGGGATTCACCAACGAGCGGCTGGCCATCAACGGCGTCGAAATCCAGGCCGTCATCGGCGGCTCGGGCCCGCCGCTGTTGCTGCTCCACGGCGCGCCGCAGTCCCACGTGATGTGGCACCACCTCGCGCCCCGATTGGCCGAGCGCTTCACCGTCGTCGCGACGGACCTGCGCGGGTACGGCGACAGCTCGAAACCACCCGGCGACGGCGACCACGCCGACTACAGCTTCCGGACGATGGCGGCCGACCAGGTCGCGGTCATGAACCTGTTGGGGCACAACACCTTCGACGTGGTCGCCCACGATCGCGGTGCGCGCGTGACGCACCGGATGCTGCTCGACCACCCCGAAGCCGTCACCCGCGCCGCGCTGCTCGACATCATCCCCACCAAGTACGTCTATGACCATGCCGACCGGGCCCTGGCCACCGCGTACTTCCACTGGTTCTTCTTCATCCAGCCCGCGCCACTTCCCGAGCTGATGATCGAGCCGACCGCCGCGGTGCTGCTCAAGGCCTTCCTCGGGGCTTTCGGCGGCGGCGAGTTCTACGACCCCGCGGCCATGGCCGAGTACGAGCGCTGCTTCGCCACCCCGGACGCCATCCACGCCATGTGCGAGGACTACCGTGCCGCGGCGAGCATCGATCTGGTGCACGACGCCGCCGACGAAGGACGAAAGGTCGAGTGCCCGTTGCTGATCCTGTGGGGCGCACGCGGCGTCGTCGGCCAGCTGTACGAACCGGTCGAAGTGTGGCGGCAGTACGCCAGTGACGTTCGCGGACACGGCATCGACGCCGGCCACTACCTCGCGGAAGAGAACCCCGGCGACACCTTCGCCGCATTGGACGCATTCCTGAGCTGACCGCGCGCCCAGCATCTTCATAACAAGCTCTGAGCTGGTTCATTGCTGGGCCGGTCACTGTGGGCTCATGTCCACTACGTCTCGCACCCGGCGCTACGGCGTCGTCACCCTCGCCGGATTTGCCGCGCTGTCCCTGGCGGCCTGCGGATCCTCGAGCACACCGTCGGCCGGCTCCACCACCGCCAGTTCGTCGCCGTCGTCCGCCGCCCCCGCACCCGCAGGCGCGGGCGGCAAAGACCGCCTGTCCGGCCTGGTCAACTCGGTGTCCGGCGGCACCGTGTCGATCACCGGGAAGGACGGGCCGGGCACGGTGGACATCACGTCCTCGACCCGCATCACGCAGCTCAGTCCCGGTCAGCTGACGGACGTCACGGCGGGCGAGTGCGTCGCGGTCCGCCCGGTCAAGGGCAACGACAGCGGTTCCGCGGTGACGGCCGCCAACATCCTCGTCGGCCGGCCGGGCAACGCCCAGTGCGGCGAGAAGGGCGGAAAGCGCGAGCACGGCATCAACGGCACGGTCGCCGCGGTGAACGGCAACACCATCCAGGTCACCGACGCCGACAACGCCCAGATCACGGTGACGGTGACACCCGATACCCGCTACACCAAGACCGCCGGCGCGGACGCGAAGGCGATCGCCGCCGGGATGTGTCTGGGTGCGCGCGGCACCAAGGACGGCAACGGCGCCCTGCAGGCGACGTTCGCGATGGTGCGGCCGGCCGTCAACGGCGCGTGTGGCGGGGGCGGCGGGCACGAGCACCACTGAGTCAAGCCGCGATCACCCCGGCGGCGCGAAGAACTCCAGTGCGATGCCGTCGGGGTCGCGGAAGCTCAGACCCGAGCCATAGGGTGCGTCGACCACGCCGCCGTGGGTGATGCCCAGCGCTTCGAGCTTGGCGGCCCAGTCGACGAGCTCGTCCCGCGAGGCGCAGCCGAAACCGACGTGGTCGAGGCCGGCCCGGAACTCGCTGAACGGGCCCGGCTCGATGGCGCGGTCGTGCTCGTGGATGCCGAACAACGTGCCGCCGGGCAGTGCCCACACCAGATGTCGGTAGCCGGCGTCGGTGTGTTCGTCGAGCACCGGATCATCGCCGATCAGGGCGCGGTACCAGGGACCGCTGACCGCCATGTCGCTGACGGTGACCGCGACATGGTTCAGAGCTGCGAACGCCATGAGATGCCTCCTGATCGTGAATGTTGCGTCATACCACCGGTTTTCCGCGCCGGGCGCGGGACCGCATGTCCCACAGGTACAGCTGGTAGCCGAACAGCCACACGTCGCGCGGAATCACCCGGTCGGCCAGGCGCAGCGTCGTCAGCAGCCGGCCGAACCAGCGCTCCTGGCTCGGTGTCCACGCCAGCTTCATGTGGGTGCGGAATTCGGCGGGCAGGAAACCCGTCGTCGCGAACAGGTTGATCGGCCCGGCCAGTTGCCGCAGCGGGGTGGGCAGGAACGCCAGCGACGCCACGCCGTGCAGGTGCGCGCGGACGGGCTCGTCGATCTGCAGCTCGTCGAGCGTGCGTTTCCAGTACTCGTCGAAGGCGACGCGGTCGGGCGGCCACATGCCGTCGCGGACCTGCAGCGTGGTGCCCAGCGTGCGGGCGTCCTGATAGACGGCGTCGGCGGCCTCGGGGCTGAGCGGTCCGTAGAGGAACTCGTGCTGGTCGACGTAGTAGCGGTAGAGGCACGACGCCACCCACAGCTGCAGCTTCGGGTCGAACGCGTGGTATTTCACCGGGCTGGACGCCGTCGACCGCACCAGCGCATGCACCCGGTCCACCTCGCGGCGGATCAACTCGCGGTCGTCGTCGGTGCCGTACACCGCGGCCGCCAGATAGGTGCCCGTGGTGCGGGCGCGCTTGAACGGGTGCTTGTAGACGTTGCCGCTGTCCACGGGGCTCTCCAGCACGCCGTAGCCCACGCCGGGCAGGGCCAGTTGCATGATCACGTTGGCCGCCGGTGCGAGCGCCGCCGCGGGGTTGATGAGGTCGACAACCCGCTTCGGGTGCCGAGGTGGACCGAGCCGCATGCTGCCGAGTAAACACCCTGTGAGACGCTGCCCGGCGTGTTTGACAGAAGCGCCCCGAGGGCGGCTGGTCTGGCGCTCGGCTACCTGGCGGATGTGTGCTGGGGCGATCCGCAGCGCGGTCATCCGGTAGCGCTCTTCGGTACCGCCGCGGCCGCCCTGGAACGCCGCACGTACCGCGACAACCGGCCGGCCGGGGCCGGTCACACGGCCGCGCTGCTGGTCGGTCTGGGGGCGCTGGGTTTCGGGCTGGAACGCGTCGCGCGCGGCCCGGTGGCGAAGACATTGGTCACTGCCGCGGCGACCTACACGGTGCTGGGGGGCACGTCGCTGGCCCGCACCGGCGCCGACATGGCGGCGCGACTGGACCGCGGCGACGTGGCCTCGGCCCGTGAGCTACTGCCGTCCCTGTGCGGCCGGGATCCGTCGGCGCTCGATGCGGACGGGCTGGCCCGCGCCGCGCTGGAATCGGTTGCGGAGAACACGTCCGACGCGCAGGTCGCGCCGATCCTGTGGGGCGCGGTCGCCGGGGTGCCGGGGCTGCTGGTGTACCGCGGCGCCAACACCCTCGACGCGATGATCGGTCACCGCAACCCGCGCTACACCCGGTTCGGTTGGGCGGCAGCACGATTCGACGACGTCCTCAACTACGTGCCGGCGCGCGTGACAGGGCTGTGCGTCATGGCGGCCTCCGGTCGGCCCGCCGCGGCGTGGCGCGCCTGGCGTGCCGACGCGCACAAACATCCGAGCCCCAATGCCGGTGTCGCGGAAGCGTCATTCGCCGGTGCCCTGGGTGTGCGGCTCGGGGGCGCAACGCAGTACGCGCACCGGCTCGAGATGCGGCCGACCCTGGGCGTCGGGCCCGCGCCCGTGCCCGCCGATCTGCGCCGGGCGGTGCGACTGACCCGCCGGGTGCAGGCGCTGGCGGCCGTGCTGGCCGTCGGGATCAGCGGCGCCGGCCGTAGCGGTCGGCGAGTTTCTGCTCGGTCTTCTGCTCGGCGGTGAGCGGGGCGGCCGGTTCCTCAGCGTTCGGGCCGGGGTCGGGGCCGCCGGAAGTCTCGGTGCTCGAACCGGATTGGGCCTTCTCCAGGCGGCGCTGCCGGATTTCGGCCATCACGAAGTAGCCCAGCCCGATGGGTGCGACGATGCCGAACGCGATCCACTGGATGCCGTACGACAGGAACGGGCCGGCATCCAGATGGGGGAGCGCGATGACCCCGAGACCGCCCGGCTGGCCGTCGACGAGCTGCAGGTACTCCGCCGTCAGCGGCACCCCGGTCAGCTGCGAGATCTGCGTCGGGGCGATCGAATAGACCTGCTGGATGCCGTCCTGCTTGAACGGTTCCTTGCCCGACATGACCGGCTCGGCGTCGCGGAGGCGCCCGGTGATCGTGACCGTGCCCGTCGGCGGCGTGGCGAACGGCGGCACGCCCGGCCCGTCGCCCTGCTTGACGTAGCCGCGGTTCACCAGCACGGTCGGGCCACCGTCGACCGCGAACGGGGTGAGCACCTCATAGGACGGGTCGCCGTCGTCGGTCCGTAGCCGGACCAGCACCTGCGCCTCGGGGCGGTAGTGGCCCGTCGCCGTCAGCCGCCGCCACTGCGCGTCCGGGGCCGACGAATCCTGGTGCGGCAGGACCGAGATGAGGGGCGCGGGTTCGGTGTTCAGCGACGACGCGATCTGGTTGTTCTCCCGCGAGGTGCGGGTGTTCTTGCCCAGCTGCCACGGCGCGAGCACCGTGAAGCACAGGTAGGCGAACGCGATCACCACGACGAACAGCGCCAGCCACTGCGGCCGGAGCAGGAACCCGAGCCGGCGCATCAGTCGCCTCGCTCCGCGAGTTGCTTGTCGACCCAGTCGTGCAGGCCCGGCAGCGCGGCCTCGATGACCGCGAAGGTCTCCTCGAAATCGTCGATGCCGCCGTAGTACGGGTCTTCGACGTCGAGGGCGTGGGCGCCCGACCGCGGGTCGAACGAGCGCATCATCCGGACCCGGTCCGGGTCGGCGCCCAGGTCGCTCAGGATGCGGGTGTGGTTGCGGCCCATGGGAACGATCATGTCGGCGGCGAGATGGTCGTCGTCGATCGCCGCGGCGGCGTGCGCGGTGGGGTAGCCGTGCGCGCGCAGCACCCGCTCGGCGCGGCTGTCGGCCGGGTCACCCGCGTGCCAGCCGCCGGTGCCGGCGCTGGTCACCCGGACCAGGTCGGCCAGTCCGCGCTCGTTGATCTGGTGGGCGAACATCTTCTCGGCCATCGGCGACCGGCAGATGTTGCCCGAACAGATGAACGTCACGTGCACGGGGTCAGACACCCAGCACCTCCCGTAGCTCGGCGACGGTGGCGACCCGCCGGACCGTCGAATCGTCGGCGAAATCGGTTGCGCCGTAACCCCAGTCGACGACGACGGTGTCGATGCCGTGGTGCGCGGCCCCATGCACGTCGTGCGACCGGTCGCCGACCATCAGCACCTGTTCGGGTACCGGGGCCAGCTGGGCGAGGGCATGGGCGACGACGTCGGCCTTGGCCGACCGGGTGCCGTCCACACTCGCGCCGGCGACGACCTCGAAGTGCTCGTGGATACCGAAGTGCTCGACGATGCGCCGGGCGGTCGGTTCGGCCTTCGACGTCGCGACGGCCAGGCGCACTCCCGCGGCCCGCAGGTCCGCCAGGAGATCCTCGATGCCGTCGAACATGCGGTTCATGGACCAGCCGCGGGTGGTGTAGTCGGCGCGGTAGGCGGCGATGGCGTCGGCGGCCTTCTCGCCGAGGCCCAGCGAGCCCAGCGTCACGTGCATCGGCGGGCCGACGATCCGTTCCACGAGGTCACCGTCGGGGATGTCGGCGCCGACAGCGCCGAGCGCATGACGGAAGCTGGCGACGATGCCCTCGGCGGAGTCGGTCAGCGTCCCGTCGAGGTCGAATAGCACCAACTGCGGGGTCACGGTGTCATTGTCCCTGATGTGTCTGGCCGCCTGCGCCGCGCATTAGGGTCTACCTGTGGAACTCGGGGCGCGCTATCACGGCGATCAGGCGGTGGCGCCCGGCATGCTCGACTTCGCGGTGAACGTCCGCGGCGCCGGTCCGCCGCAGTGGCTGGCCGACCGGCTCGCGGCCCGGCTGGCCGACCTGGGCAGTTATCCGGCCTCGTCCGACGTGGCCGCGGCCCGCGCAGCCGTGGCGGCCCGGCACGGCCGTGACCTCGACGAAGTGGCGCTGCTGGCGGGCGGCGCCGAGGGTTTTGCGCTGCTCCCGTTGCTGCAGCCCAGCCTGGCGGCGCTCATCGCGCCGTCGTTCACCGAGCCGCAAGCCGTCTTCGACGCCGCCGGGGTGCCCGTCACGCACGTGGTGCTGGCCGCGCCGTTCCGGCTGTCCGGCGCGGCGGTGCCGGCGGACGCGGACCTCGTGGTTGTGGGCAATCCCACCAATCCGACCGGCGTCCTGCACCGCCGCGACGAGATCCTGGCGCTGCGGGCACCGGGTCGCATCGTCGTCGTCGACGAGGCCTTCGCCGACGCGGTGCCCGGTGAACCGGAGTCGCTGGCCGGGCGGTCGCTGCCCGACGTCGTGGTGCTGCGCAGCCTGACCAAGACGTGGTCGCTGGCCGGGCTGCGGGTCGGCTACGCGCTGGGCGCGCCCGAGGTGCTGGCGCGGCTGACGGCGCAGCGGCCGCACTGGCCGCTGGGCACGCTGCAGTTGGAGGCGTTGACGGCGTGCAGCACGCCGGCCGCGGTCGCCGAGGCCGGGGCCGGGGCGCGCCGGTTGGCCGACCTGCGGGCCGAGATGGCGGCGGGTCTGACGGCGGCGGGTTTCGCGGTGGCCGACGGCGCGGCACCCTTCGTACTGTTCTCGGTGCCGGACGCCGAGCTGGCCCGGAAGCACCTGGCGGAGAAGGGGATTGCGGTGCGCCGCTGCGACACGTTCGTCGGGCTGCCCGGCGGCTACCTGCGCGCCGCGGTCCGCCCGGAATGGCCGGTCCTCGCCGAAGCCCTACAGGAGGTCCCCTGGTGAGTGTGCCGTTGCGTGACGTCATCGCCGCGCTGGACCGCGCCTACCCGCCGGCGCTCGCGCACAGCTGGGACTCGGTGGGCCTGGTGTGCGGTGACCCGTCCGAGGCCGTGGAGTCGGTGACCGTCGCGGTCGACGCCACCGCGGCCGTCGCCGCGTCGGTGCCCGAGGGCGGACTGCTGCTGGCGCACCATCCGCTGCTGCTGCGCGGCGTCGACACCGTGGCCGCCGACACCGGCAAGGGCGCCCTGATCCACTCGCTGATCCGCCGCGGCGCGGCGCTGTTCAGCGCGCACACCAATGCCGACGCGGCCGCGCCCGGGGTGTCGGACGCCCTCGCCGAGGCACTGGGCCTGCAGGTCGAGGGTGTGCTCGACCCCGCCGAGGCGCGCGCTGACCTGGACAAATGGGTCGTGTTCGTGCCGCACGTGAACGCCGACGCGGTGCGGGACGCGATGTTCGCCGCCGGTGGCGGCCAGATCGGCGACTACTCGCACTGCAGCTGGGCGACCATGGGCGTAGGCCAGTTCCTGCCGCACGAGGGCGCGACACCGACCATCGGCATGGTCGGCGCCATCGAGCAGGTCGCCGAGGACCGCGTCGAGGTGATCGCGCCGTCCCGGCTGCGGCGGGCGGTGCTGACGGCGATGCGCGCGGCGCACCCCTATGAGGAACCGGCGTTCGACGTGCTCACGCTGGCGCCGCTGCCGTCGGACGTCGGAATCGGGCGCATCTGCTCATTGCCGGAGCCGGAACCGTTGTCGGCCTTCGCGTCCCGCGTCGCGCGCGGTCTGCCCACCACATCGTGGGGGGTACGGGCAGCGGGCGATCCGGACGCCCTGGTGTCACGCGTCGCGGTCTGCGGGGGCGCCGGCGACTCGCTGCTGGGGGCGGTGACGCGGTCGGGCGTCGATGTCTACGTGACGTCCGATCTGCGCCATCATCCCGCCGACGAGCACCGCCGCGCATCGGACGTGGCGCTGGTCGATGTAGCGCATTGGGCGAGTGAATTTCCGTGGTGCGAGCAGGCCGCCGGGGTCGTGCGTGCACAATTCGGTGATGCGTTGCCGGTGCGGGTCAGCCAGATCCGTACCGACCCCTGGAACGTCGAGATAACCTGCTGAGAGACGTGAAGATGAAAGCTGAAGTGTCGCAACAACGTTTGTTGCTCGAGGTGGCCGAAGTGGACGCCGCGCTGACCCGCCTGACGCACCGGTCGACGCACCTGGTCGAGCAGCAGCGCTTCGACGCCGTGCAGGCAGAGCACCGCGAGGCCAACGATCGGTTGGCGGCGCTGAGCATCGCCGTCGAGGATTTGGACGCGCAGATCGCCAAGTTCGAGTCCGAGATCGACGCCGTGCGTCAGCGTGAGGCCCGTGACCAGAAGCTGATGGACAGTGGTTCGGTCGGCGCCAAGCAGGTGGCCGAACTGCAGCACGAGCTCGAGACGCTGCAGCGCCGGCAGGCCGCTCTCGAGGAGCAGCAGCTGGAGATCATGGAGCGTCGGGAAGAGCTGCAGGGTGAGCGGAACGAGGAACTGGCCCTGATCGACGCGCTGCAGGGGGATCTGACCTCAGCGCAGGTCGAGCGCGACCAGGCGCTGGTGTCCATCGACGAGTCCCGCAAGGTGGCGGCCGACCGGCGCAAAGCGCTGCTGGACTCGGTGTCCCCGGAACTTGCCGAGATGTACGAGAAACAGCGCAAGCTGGGCGGCCCCGGCGCGGGGCTGCTCCAGGGCAGCCGCTGCGGCGCCTGCCGCATCGACCTGGATCGTGGTGAGCTGTCCCGGGTTTCGGCGGCCGCCCCCGACGACGTGCTGCGCTGCCCCGAGTGCGGGGCGATCCTGGTGCGGGTCAAGGACTTCCGTGCGGGAGAAACCGGTCTGTGAGAGTTCTGGTCGAGGCCGACGGTGGGTCGCGCGGCAACCCGGGACCCGCAGGCTATGGCGCCGTGGTGTTTTCGGCCGACCGGGCCGAGGTGCTCGCGGAGAGCAGTGCCTCGATCGGGGTGGCGACCAACAACGTCGCCGAATACCGGGGCCTGATCGCCGGTCTGGAGGCCGCGGCCGCCCTGGACGCCGATGACGTTGCGGTGTCGATGGATTCGAAGCTGGTGGTCGAGCAGATGTCGGGCCGCTGGCAGGTCAAGCATCCGGACCTGATCCCGTTGAACCGCGAGGCGGTGGCGCTCGCCCGGCGGTTCGGCCGGGTGAGCTACACGTGGATTCCGCGGGCCCAGAACTCCCACGCCGACCGGTTGGCCAACGAGGCCATGGATGCTGCGGCGGCGTCGGTGTCGGCGCCGTCGGTGCCGGCTGCCCAGCCGGAGCCGAAAGCTGCTGCGGCACAACCATCCGCGCCCGGTTGGACCGGTGCCGTCGGCGCGCCGACCCGGTTCCTGCTGCTGCGGCACGGGCAGACCGAATTGTCGGTGCACCGGCGCTACTCGGGCCGGGGTAACCCGCCGCTGACCGAACTGGGACGCGAGCAGGCCGCGGCGGCCGCGGCGTATATCGCTGGCATCGACGGCATCTCGGCGGTGATCAGCTCGCCGCTGCAACGGGCGCTGGACACCGCGAAGGCGGCGGCGAGTGCGCTGGGCCTCGATGTCACCGTCGACGACGACCTGATCGAGACCGACTTCGGTGCCTGGGAAGGCCTGACCTTCCGCGAAGCGGCCGAACGGGATCCGGAATTGCACCGCAGCTGGCTGGGGGACACCAGCGTAGCGCCGCCGGATGGGGAGAGCTTCGATACGGTGACGCACCGGATTCGCCGCGCCCGCAACCGGATCATCGCCGAGCACGGTGCGACGACGGTACTCGTGGTCTCGCATGTCACGCCGATCAAGACGATCCTGCGGCAGGCGCTCGATGCGGGGCCCGGCATCCTGTACCGCCTGCACCTGGATCTGGCGTCGCTGAGCATCGCGGAGTTCTTCGGCGACGGCGGTTCCGCGGTCCGGTTGGTCAATCAGACCGCTTATCTGTAGGCCGGTCTGTAGCTCCGGCGGTTTGCTGACTCACAGATTTGTCGTGTCAGGACAGAGCAGAGCGGGCGACGCTGGTTTTTTCGTCGGTTGCGGACATAGGTCGAAAGCTGTCGTCCACGCAGAATCTGCGTAGCAACATTTCAAACGGTTGTTGAACGCGCATCGGTCGCAGCTGGGCAGAGCTGCCGCGGGTCCGACCCGTCTGCGCGCACCGCGGAACATGTTGGCACCAGTCCCGTTTTCGACCTCGAGGCAGGGGAGTGAATGGCCACGCTCATCGCCGGGCACGCTGCGACGACGACGGGAGCGGACCGACTGCACTCGCTGGGCCGCAATCTTCGCGATCCCGGCGCCTACCGCGAGCTGGACCGGCAACTCGACCGCTTCCGCCGCCGCCTCGAACGCCAGCGCAGTGCCGGCACCGCGACCGAAGACGTGTTGGCCGGCGTCCAGCGGCTCCGCCGTGAGCTGAGCCGTCGCGCGGTGGCCCATGGTGCCGGGCGCGTGACTGCCATTCGCCACGCCGTCGATTCGTTGCGCGGCACCTCGTCGCGGGAGACCATCAAGGCCGCCATGACACTGCTGTGCCGGGACTTCGGATTCAGCCGCGTCATGGTCTCCACGGTCCGCGAGCACGATTGGCTGCCGCGGCATCTGCATGGCCGCGGTGCGACATCGCTGTCCTTCCATGGGTTCTCGGTGGGCGTGCCCGTCCGGTTCGAGGACGCCGAGGCAGAGGCCGCCCTGATCCGCGGGCGACACGGCGTCGTCGTGTCCCGCCCGACCGCGTCGGCCCGGCTGGACTACCTCGCGGCACCGATCACCGTCGGCGGCGCGGTGATCGGGATGCTGCACGCCGATTTCCCCGAAGCCCCCGGCACCACGGTCATGGATCAGTTCGATCTGCTCGAGGCATTCGCCGAATGCCTGGCCGTGGTGTACGAGCGGGCCGTTCTGGCAGAGAAGGTTACGCAGCAGCGCGTCGAGGTCGACAAACTCTGCGCCACAATGGATCACCTCATGACGCGGCCCGCACCGGGTGGCGCTGTCGTGTCGGATGCAGGCGAGTGCGAGCCGGATGTCCAGCCGACGAGCGCGCCCGTCGTCGCGGCCGAGCTGACCCCGCGTGAGCGGGAGGTCATGTCCTACGTGGCGACCGGAGCCACCAATCGCGACATCGCGCGCTGTCTGGAGATCTCCGAGGGCACCGTCAAGTCCCATCTCAAGCGCATCGCCGAGAAGTTCGGCACCACCAACCGCGCGGCCGCCCTCGCGATGTATCTGGCGATGGACGCCGGCGTGGGGAGCGGACCGTCGCGATGACGCGCCGTGCGATGGTGACCAGGCTCAATCAGATCGACGGACACCTGCGCAGCGTGCTCAACCTGCCGCGAGCGGACAAGGCGACCACTCTCGAGGAGGCCATTGCCAACTCGGCGGCGACCACGGAGGAAGTGCTGTTCGGCGACGACGGCGAGGGCATCGCACTGATGCCCGCCGTGGCGCAGCGGCTGCTGATGGCGTCGTTGCAGGCGCAGGTCGAGGCGCGCCTGATCAGCGGTGACGACTCCGGTGCCACGGCGCGCTCGGTGATCGACAGCATCCGGCGGTTGAAAGCGGCGCCGTCGCTGCAGGCACTCGAGCGCCAGGTGTGCGCCGAGCTCTGCCACACCATCGGGTTCAGCAGTGCGGTGCTGTCGTCCATCGCTCCCGACAAGTTCATCCCCGTGACATCGCACGGCACGCGCGGTACCGGAAAACCGGTGCCGCGCAATGTCGCTGCCGCCGAACAGGACTGCGTCAGATTCCGGCGGGTCATCCACGCCGGCGGCGATGAGGCGCCGGCCAGCGAGGGCTTCTGCGACATACTGGGCGCTGCGGACTATCTGGTCGCCCCCATTGTCGTCGAGTCGAAAGTGGTGGCACTGGTCCACATGTTCCGCGCGCGGGGTGCCATCGCCGACGGTGACGTCGAGACGTTGGGACTGCTGTTGGCGGTGTATTCGTTCGTCTACGAGCGGCTGTTGAATTCCGAACGGATGGAACAGCTTCGGGTATCGATCATCGGGGCCGCCGCCCGGTTGGCGGAGGAAGCCGACCGCATCGCCGGCACCGCCGTCAGCCTGGACCCCGGCGGTGACGACGACGTGTTCGCGCCGGCCGCGGCGGTCGATGCGGTCACGGCGGCGTTGTCCAGCCGCGAGCGTGAGGTGTTCGCCAGGATGGTGCGGGGCGACTCCAATGCGGAGATCGCCGAGGGGTTGGTCGTGTCGGTGGAAACCGTCAAGACGCACGTGAAACGCATCCTGCGCAAGATCGGCGCGGCCAATCGGTTGGAGGCGATCACGCTCTACATGGACGCGCAGTCCAGATTCGGTGAACAGGCGCGATAGCCGTGCGTGCTTTCGGCCTCCGTCGGGTTTTCGGGGCGCTTTCGATATTGCCGCTGTGGTGAATTAAAAAACTGGCCTGCATTTCTGTTCTGGTGCGAATTCAGCAATTATCTGATATGGCTTGACTGTGCTATTGCTGTGGAATTCCGGTACCGCCAGCACCGTGTGATGTAGAGCACAATAGTCACCCCGATGGGGGACAACTCACAGGCCTGAATCCCTCCATCTGGAGGTGGCTGACGGCTGACCTACATTGATAGCGTCTCCACCCATGTTGGCCGCAGCGATCGCTTATCGACCATACGTAGTGGATTCGGCGCAATGGTTGGAAAGTGCGGGCGGCAAATGGTGACGATTGCTCGCACAGCGGCGAAGCCGGTTACTTCACTGGGCGGCTTCTTCGCGATGACGTTCGACACTTTTGTGCAAATGTTTCAACCGCCGTTCGCATGGCATGAATACGTCATGCAAACGTGGTTCGTCGCGCGCGTGTCCGTCCTGCCCGCGCTGCTGCTCACGATGCCGTTCGCGGTGTTGCTGACATTCACCTTCAACATTCTCCTGACCGAATTCGGCGCAGCCGACTTCTCCGGCACCGGCGCCGCGATCGGCACCGTCAACCAGATCGGCCCCATCGTCACGGTGCTGGTGGTGTCGGGGGCCGGCGCGACGGCGATGTGCGCCGACCTCGGGGCGCGGACCATCCGCGAAGAACTCGACGCGCTGCGCGTGATGGGCATCAACCCCATCCGTTCGCTCGTGGTGCCCCGCGTGCTGGCCGCCACCACGGTGGCGCTGGCGCTGTCGGCGACGGTGATCCTCGTCGGCCTGACCGGTGCGTTCCTGTTCTGTACCACCGTGCAGCACGTGTCTCCGGGTGCGTTCGTCGGCGGCCTGAACCTGCTCACCGGTCCCGGGGACATCATCGTCGCGCTCATCAAGGCGACGCTGTTCGGCATGGCGGCCGGCCTGATCGCTTGCTACAAGGGCACTTCCGTGCGCGGCGGCCCCGCGGGTGTGGGGAACGCCGTCAACGAGACCGTGGTCTTCACCTTCATGGTGCTGTTCGCCATCAACGTCATCGTGACCGCGGTCGCGATCCAGTACACGGTGTCGTGAGGGAGAGATGACTGTCGACGTCCCCAGCCGCAGATTCCCGCGGCTCGACAAACTGGCCAAGACCTCGGTGGCGCGCTGGAATCGCATCGGTGAGCAGGGTGCCTTCTATTCGCACACCATCGGGTCGATTCCCGATGCCGTCGTCAACTATCGTGCGGAGCTGTTACGGCTCATCGCCGCAACAGGTTTGGGCACCGGCGCGCTCGTCGTCGTCGGTGGCACGGTCGCGATCGTCGGCTTCCTGACGATGACGACGGGTGCCCTCGTGGCGATCCAGGGCTACAACCAGTTCTCGTCCGTGGGCTTCGAGGCGCTCACGGGTTTTGCTTCGGCGTTCCTCAACGTGCGGATGATCGTGCCGGCGACCACGGCCGTGGCGCTGTCGGCCACCATCGGCGCCGGCGCCACCGCGCAGATCGGTGCCATGCGGATCAACGAAGAGATCGACGCCCTCGAGGTGATCGGCATCCGCAGCATCACCTACCTCGCGTCGACCCGGGTCCTGGCCGCGGTGGTCGTGGTGATCCCGCTGTACTGCGTCGCGGTCATGATGGCGTTCTTCGCCGCGCGCATGGGCACCACGACGGTCTACGGGCAGGGCGCCGGTGTGTACGACCACTACTTCAACACGTTCCTCAACCCGACCGACCTCATCTGGTCGTTCGTCCAGTGCGTCGCCATCACTGTCGTGATCATGTTGGTGCACACGTACTTCGGCTTTGCCGCTTCCGGCGGTCCCGCCGGCGTGGGTGAGGCGGTCGGCCGTGCGGTGCGTCTGTCGATGGTGATCGCGGCCGTCGAGATCGTGTTCATCTCACTGGCCATCTACGGCCAGTCCGGCAACTTCAACATGGCGGGTTAGCCGGTGGAAGCGCGCAAGGGAGATCGCCGGATCTCGAACTCATGGTGGGCCCTGATCCTGATCACGGCCGTGGTGCTGTTCATGGTGGTGACCACGGTCATCTTCACCGGTGCCGCGAAACCCTATGTGCCCGTGACGGTCATGGCGGACCGGGCGGGTCTGGTGCTGGAGACCAACGCCAAGGTCAAGATGCGCGGCGTGCTGGTGGGCCGTGTCAGCCAGATCGACGTGGGCCAGTCGGGGGCGACCCTGCAACTCAAGCTCGACCCGGACCAGGTGAAGTACATCCCCGCCAATGTCGGTGCGCAGGTGAGTGTCACAACGGCGTTCGGCGCCAAGTTCGTCGATCTGGTTTATCCGTCGTCGCCCAGCAGCACCCGGTTGGCCGCCGGCGCGGTGCTGCACTCCGAACACACGACGACCGAGGTCGACACCGTCTTCGAGAACATCGTCAACCTGCTCGACATGGTGGATCCGGCGAAACTGAACTCGGTGCTCAGCGCCGTCGCCGAAGGCGTCCGTGGCCAGGGTGAGCGAATGGGCCAGGCCACAACCGATCTCAACGAGGTACTGACGGCGCTCAACTCACGCTCGGACAAGATTCGTGACGACTGGCGGTCGTTCAAGCAGTTCAGTGACACCTACGGTGCGGCGGCCGACAACATCGTGAAAATCCTCAACGCCGCCAGTACCACCAGCAGCACGGTGACGGGTAAGGCCACGGCACTCGACAGCCTGCTGATGAACGTCATCGGATTCTCCGAGGCCGGCACGGACCTGCTGGGTCCGAACCGGGACAACCTCGTCGACGCCATCAATGGGCTGGAACCCACGACGAGTCTGCTGCTCAAGTACAGCCCCGGATACACCTGCTGGCTGGAGGGCACCAAGAAGTTCCTCGACACCGGCGCGTGGGGCGTGTTCGGCGGGGCCGATGGCCGCTCGCTGATCCTCGATGCGACGCTGCTGCCCGGCAAGAACCCGTACGTGTTCCCCGACAACCTGCCGATCAACGCGGCCAAGGGTGGTCCCGGCGGGAAGCCCGGCTGTGGCTCGCTGCCCGACGTCGCCAAGAACTTTCCAGTGCGGCAACTGATCACCAACACGGGCTGGGGCACCGGGCTCGACATCCGGCCGAACCCGGGCATCGGCAGCCCCTGCTGGGGCCAGTGGTTCCAGAGCACCCGCGCAGTGCCTCAGGCGCCGAGCATCCGGCAGTGCCTGCCCGGGCCCGCTCCCGGCCCGATCCCGTACCCCGGCGCGCCGCCCTACGGCGCACCGCTGTACGGCCCCGGCGGGGTGCCGCTGTGGCCCGGTGTGCCGCCCGCGCCGCCGAATCCCGCTGACGCGCAACCGCAGTCGGCACCGGCGCCCGCCGAGGCGCCGCCACTGCCGGCCGAAGCCCCCGCGTTGCCTGCCGAGGCGGGCGGGAACTGACCGTGATGACCAATCAACGACCGAGACAGGAGGGAAGTCGTGGAGAACCTTAGGGGCACGCTCCTGCGCCTGTCCGTCTTCCTGTCGGTATGTCTGCTCGGCACCGTCGCCCTCTGGGCGGTCTTCGCCGACCTGCGGTTCGACGAGGGTCACACCTACTTCGCCCGCTTCATCAACGTCTCGAACATGAAGAAGGACAGTCACGTTCGCATCGCGGGCGTGGAGGTCGGCCAGGTCAAGAACGTGTCGATCAACCGCGATTCCACGGTGACGGTCGAGTTCACCGCGGACAGTTCCGTCGTACTGACCGAGGGCAGCCGTGCCGTGATCCGGTATGACAACGTCGTCGGTGACCGGTTCCTGGCGCTCGAGGAAGGTGCCGGCGGCACCAAGAAGCTCAACGCGGGGGACACCATCCCCGTCGACCGGACCCAGCCGGCGCTGGACCTCGATGCCGTCATCGGTGGTTTCCGTCCGTTGTTCTCGGCCCTGAGCCCCGACAAGATCAACGATCTCAGTGGGCAGCTGATCCAGGCGCTGCAGGGGCAGGGGCCGTCGATAGGGTCGTTCCTGGCGCAGGCCGCGGTGGTCACCAACACCCTGGCCGACCGCGACCAGTTGATCGGGCAGGTCGTCACCAACCTGAACACCGTGCTCAGTTCCTTCGGCGGCAAGAGCGACAAGCTCGACAAAGCCGTGGTGTCACTGTCGCAGTTGGTCGACCGCCTGGCACAACGCAAGACCGACGTCTCGAATGCCGTGGCCTACACCGATGCAGCGGCCAACTCGATTGCCGGCCTGCTGACCGAGGCCAGGCCGCCGCTGGTCAAGACCGTCCATGAAGTGGACCGGACCGCCGGACTCGTGCTCGCCGACCACGACTACTTCGACAACTTCATCAACACCCTGCCGGACAAGTACAAGGCGCTGACCCGGCAGGGCATCTACGGCGACTTCTTCAGCTTCTACCTCTGCGACGCGGTGCTCAAACTCAACGGCAAAGGCGGACAACCGGTTTACGTGAAGGTGGCCGGACAGAGCACGGGACGGTGCACACCCAGATGAAACCTTTTGCCGAGCGAAGTCATTTCGCCCTGGGCGCGATAGGCATCAGCGCCGTCGTAATGGTCGCCACCGTCGCGCTGCTGTTCCAGAAGATTCCGTTCGTCAGCGGCACGACCACGTACTCCGGGTACTTCGAAGACGCCAGCGGCCTGCATACCGGTGCGCCCGTGGACATCTCAGGTTTTCCGGCGGGCCGGGTCGCGAGCATCGACCTCGACGGCCCGCGCGTGCTGATCAAGTTCACCGTCGACGACGACGTGCACCTCGGGGAGCGCACCGAGGTCGCGATCAAGACCAAGGGGCTGCTGGGCAGCAAGATGCTCGAAGTCGTTCCCAAGGGCGACGGCGACCTCAAGGGCACCATCCCGCTCGAGCGGACCGTGTCGGCGTACCAGCTGCCGGACGCACTGGGTGACGTGACCAATGCGATCAGCGGCCTGGACACCCATCAGCTGTCGGACTCGCTGGCCACGGTCTCGGAGGCGTTCGCGAACACCGCTCCGGACCTGCGGGACGCGGTCAACGGCATCGCGCGGTTCTCCAAGACGCTGAACGACCGGGACGCACAACTGCGCGGCCTGCTGGAAAACGCCTCGAAGGCGACGACGGTGCTGGCCAAGCGCAGCGACCAGGTGGTCAGCCTGGTCAAGAACACCAATGCGCTTCTGGTGCAACTGCGTTCGCAGAGTGCCGCGGTGAGCCGGCTGTGGAACAGCCTGTCTGCGGTCTCCCAGCAGTTGAAGGGATTGATCGCGGAGAACAAGACGCAGCTGCGGCCGGCGCTGGACAAGCTCAACGGTGTCGTGACGATGCTCGACAACCGCAAGGAGCGGTTGCAGGAGGCCGTCAAGCGACTCAGCCAGTACGCCATGGCACTGGGTGACGCGCTCGGGTCGGGCCCGTTCTTCAAGGCGTACATCGTCAACCTGTTGCCGGGCCAGTTCGTGCAGCCGTTCGTCGATGCCGCGTTCTCCGACCTCGGAGTGGACCCGAACACCAAACTGCCGTCCCAGCTTCAGGATCCGCAGACCGGACAGCCCGGCACCCCGCCGTTGCCCGTGCCGTTCCCGCGCACCGGCCAGGCCGGCGACCCGCGTCTGACGATTCCGGACGCGATCACCGGCAAGCCCGGCGATACCGCTTGTGGCCCACCGGGAATCCCGTTGCCCGGGCCTGGCTGCTACCCCCTCCGCGAAACGCAACCGGCCCCGCCGCCGGGTGGACCGCCACCTGGACCGCCGGCGCTCGCACCCGGGCAGACCGCCATGCCGGAACCGCCGAAGACCCCGCCAGTGCACGTGTCGGATCCCGTTGAGCAGCCAGGAGGACCGTCATGAGCAAGCTGTCCGCCCGCCTGCTCGTCGTCGGGGCCGCGGTGGCTCTCGTCGTGGGTGGCGGCTACTTCGCCGTGACGGCGTTCCAGCGCGCGTCGCGCAACGAAGTGGTGGGTTACTTCCAGAACACCAATCAGTTGTTCAAGGGTGACGACGTCCTGATCCAAGGGGTGCCGGTCGGCAAGGTCGAGAAGATCGAACCTGGGCCGGAAAAGGTCAAGGTCACCTTCTGGATCGACGACAAGTACAAGGTGCCCGCCGAGGCCAAGGCCGTGATCCTGTCGCCACAGTTGGTGACGGGCAGGGCAATTCAGCTGATCCCGCCGTACCGCGGTGGGCCGACGCTGCGGGGCGGCGCCGTGATCCCGCTCGATCGGACCGCGGTGCCGGTGGAATGGGATCAGGTCCGCACCCAGCTGCAGCGGGTCGCCGATCTGCTCAAGCCCGATCAGCCGGGCGGGGTGAGCACGCTCGGCGGCTTCATCAACACCGCCGCCGACAACCTGCGGGGGCAGGGCGCCAGCATCAGGGAATCGGTGATCCGGCTGTCGCAGGCGGTCTCGATCCTCGGCGACCACAGCAACGATCTGTTCTCGACGTTCAAGAACCTCTCGATCCTGGTGTCGGCGCTGCAGGACAGCACCGGCTTGCTGGAACGGCTCAACACCAACCTGGCCGAGGTGACCGGACTGGTCGCCGACGATCCGGGCAAGGTCGGGCAGGCGCTGCACGACATGAGCGCTGTTGCCGATGACGTGCGCTCCTTCGTCGCGGACAACCGGGAAGCCGTCGGGACGGCATCGGACAAGCTGGCCTCGGTCAGCACCGCGATCGTGGGCAGCCTCGACGACATCAAGCAGGTATTGCATGTGGCGCCAACGGCATTGGCCGACCTGAACAACATCTACGAGCCGGCGGTCGGCTCGTTGACCGGCATCCTGGCGGCCAACAACTTCGCCAACCCCGTCAGCTTCATCTGCGGCGCCATCCAGGCCGCGTCGCGTCTCGGCGCGGACCAGTCGTCGAAGTTGTGCGCGCAGTATCTGGCGCCCATCGTCAAGAACCGGCAGTACAACTTCCCGCCGCTGGGCGAGAACCTGTTCGTCGGGACCCAGGCGCGACCCAATGAGGTTACCTACAGCGAGGATTGGATGCGGCCAGACTACGTGCCGCCGTCGCGGCCGGCAGCTCCGGCGGCACAGCAAGCGGCCGCGCAGACCGTGACCACCGACGCCAACGCCGGCCTGGCCGGAATGATGACGCCACCGGCCGGAGGTGGGTCATGACCCGGTTGCGTTCGGCCGCGGGATACGTCGTGGCCACCCTGACGCTGCTGGCCTCGGCGGGCTGCTCGGACTGGCGCGGCGCCAACAGCCTGCCGCTGCCCGGCACCGAGGGCGGGGGACCCGGCGCGTTCGAAATCCAGGCGCAGATGCCGGATGTCACCAACCTGCAGGAGAATTCGCGGGTCCGCGTTTCCGACGTGACGGTCGGCACAGTCACCAAGATCGAGCGACAAGGCTGGCACGCGCTGGTCACCATGCGTCTCAACGGCGACGTGGACGCACCCGCCAACTCGACCATCAAGCTGGGCCTGACCAGCCTGCTGGGCACGCTGCACGTCGAGATCGGACCGCCCAAAGATGGTCGCCCGCAAGGCAAACTGCACCAGGGCTCGGTCATACCGCTGGCCAGCAGCGGCAGCTTCCCCTCGGTCGAGCAGACACTGTCCGCGGTGTCGATGGTGCTCAACGGCGGTGGCATCGGCAACGTCCAGGACATCACCGAGGCCTTCAGTACGGCGTTCCACGGGCGCGCGGAGGACCTGCGCAGCCTCATCAAGCAGCTCGACACGTTCACCGCCAACGTGAAAGACCAGACGCCCGACATCATCGCGGCATCGGAGAGCCTCAACACCGTCGTCGGCAAGCTCGCCGCGAGCCAGCCCGTCCTCGACCGTGCCATCGACACCGTCCCGCAAGCGCTGGCCGTTCTCAATGGTGAGCGCGAAAACCTCGTCACGGCGGCCGACAAGTTGAGCAAGTTCGCCGCGCTCGCCACCGACACCGTGGACCGGTCAAAAGAGAACGTGATCAAGGAATTACGTGCCCTGGGACCGACACTCGAACAGCTTGCCAATGCCGGGCCCGCGATGACCCGGGCACTGAGTTTCATCCCGACGGTGCCGTTCCCGAGCGACACCATCGAGAAGTGGCAGCGCGGTGACTACGCGAACCTCACCGCGATCGTCGACCTCACGCTGAGCCGCATCGACCAGGCGTTCTTCACCGGCACCCGCTGGGAGTGCGACCTGACGGAGCTGGAACTGCAGTGGGGACGCACCATCGGCCAGTTCCCGAGTCCGTGCACCGCGGGCGGCCCGAACAACCCGGGTAATCCGCTGACCATTCCGTACCGCTGGGATCAGGGGCCGTAAATGCATCTCGACAAACGCGTGAGAATTCAGCTCGCGATCTTCGCCCTCGTCGCCCTGATCGCGGTGACGATGATGAGCCTGATCTATATGCAGTTGCCCGCCAAGCTGTTCGGCATCGGACGCTACGTGGTCAAGATGGAACTGCCCGAGACCGGCGGCCTGTATGCCACCGGCAACGTCACCTACCGCGGCACCGTGGTGGGCCGGGTGCAGTCCGTCGGGCTCACACCCACCGGGGTACAGGCGGAGCTGTCGCTCAACTCCGGCACCGATATTCCGTCTGATGTGCAGGCCGACGTGCACAGCCAGATGGCGATCGGTGAGCAGTTCGTGTCACTGACGCCCCGTGGTACCGGCTCGCGGCCGCTCAAGGACGGTGACGTCATCCCGCTGGCGCACACGTCGGTGCCGCCGGACATCAACACCGTGATCGACTCGCTGACCAAGGGCCTGCAGGCCGTGCCCAAGGAGAACCTCAAGACGGTCGTCGACGAATCCGCCACGGCGGTGGGCGGTTTGGGACCGGAGCTCTCGCACATCGTCAAAGGCGGCAGCCAGCTGGCCATCGACGCACGCGCGAACCTGGACCCGCTGCTGAGCCTGATCGATCAGGTCAAACCCGTGCTCGACTCGCAGAACAACACCTCGGGTGCCATCCAGGCGTGGGCGGCGAACGTTGCCACGGTGACCGGTGAACTGCAGGCGCAGGACAAAGCCGTGGGCACACTGCTCGACAAGGGCGGCCCGGCATTCGGCGAGATGGGGCAGTTGTTCAACCGGCTACGGCCGACCTTGCCGATCGTGTTGCAGAATCTGGTGTCCATCAACAAGGTGGCGATCACCTACCAGCCGAACCTCGAACAGCTCCTCGTGCTGCTGCCGCGGACAACGGAAGCAGCGCAAGGCGTTACGTTGGCGAACCGCGACACCAAGCAGGCGTACAAGGGCGCGTACCTGAGCTTCAACCTGAACATCAACCTGCCGCCGCCATGCACCACCGGGTACCTGCCGGCGCAGCAGATGCGCAACCCGGCGCTGGAGGATTACCCCGAGCTGCCGGCCGGTGATTTGTACTGCCGGACCCCGCAGGACGGCATGTTCAACGTGCGTGGCGCCAAGAACCTGCCGTGCGAGACGGTGCCCGGCAAGCGCGCCGCCACCGTCAAGCAGTGCGAGAGCGATGAGCCGTACGTGCCGCTCAACGACGGTTACAACTGGAAGGGCGATCCCAACGCCACCTGGACCGGGCAGGACGTGCCGCAACTGCGGCCCGACACGGCGCCGCCTGCCGGTGCACCACCGCCTCCGGTCGCCGTGGCCGAGTACGACCCGGCCAGCGGGTCGTACATCGGCCCGGACGGAAAGACCTACACCCAAGCCGATCTGGCCCACACGGCTCCGAAGGAGAAGACATGGCAAAGCATGATGACGCCGCAGCCGGGGAGCTGACCGACGGCGGCGGGGTCGCCGTCCTCGACCCCGACATCGACGACGTGGAGGGCATCGACGAGGTGGATGCCGGCGACTCGGTCGAGCCCGCCGGTGAGCCGACGAAGCCGAAGCCGGTGCGCCGGATCGCGGCGGTGGCCGGACTGATTCTGGTGGTCGCACTGAGCGCACTTGTCGGGTGGTTGGTGGTGCGGACGCACCGCGCCACGGCCGTCGACGAGCGGCAGAGCCAGATCGTCCAGGCCGCACGGCAGGGCGCACTGAACCTGACGACCATCGACTGGCAGCGGGCCGACGCCGACGTCCAGCGCATCCTCGACAGCGCGACGGGGGAGTTCTACGACGACTTCGCCAAGCGCTCAGCACCTTTCATCAAGGTCGTCAAAGAGGCGAAGTCGACGTCCACCGGCTCGATCACCGAGGCCGGGCTGGAGTCGGAATCGGGGGATTCGGCGCAGGTACTGGTCGCGGTGGCCGTCAAGACCGCCAATGTCGGTGCGCCGGATCAACAACCACGCGAATGGCGGATGCGCCTCGCGGTGCAGAAAGTCGGTGATGCGATGAAGGTGTCGAACGTGGAGTTTGTGCCGTGAAACTGATGAAGTCCCGCGGCAGTGACGTCGCCGCTGAAACGTCTGCTGAATCAACAGCTTCGGTCGATGAGCTCGACAACGAGGTCGAGGTCGATGCCGCAGAGACCACCGACGCGGCGCCTGCCGCAGGGCGGCGCCGCGTCGCGTGGGCGAACGTGGCCGTCTACGGACTGCTGCCCGCCGTCGTCCTCGCACTCGGCGGGGCGGCCGGTTACCTGCAGTGGAAGGACGTGTCGCTGGCCCAATCCGACACGGCGAAAAAGGAGTCCACGAAGGCGGCCACCGACGGCACCATCGCACTGCTGTCGTACAAGCCCGAGACGGTCGACAAGGATCTGGAAGCCGCCAAGAAGTACATGACCGGCAACTTCCTGGACTCCTACACCTCGCTCACCCGCGACGTGGTGATACCTGGGTCCAAGCAGAAGAAGATCTCGGCCGTCGCCACCGTGCCGGCAGCAGCGTGGACCAAGGCGACGCCGAACCATGCGGTCGTCATGCTGTTCGTGGATCAGACGATGATCATCGGCGACAGCGCCCCGACGAGTACCGCGTCGAGCGTGCGTGTGACGCTCGACAAGGTCGACAACCGTTGGCTCATATCGCAATTCGACCCGATGTGAGCACCATGAATCGACGGTGGACTTCAGGTTTGCTCGCCGCGGCGACGCTGGCCGTCCCGGTGGCGCTCGCGCCGGCCGCCCAGGCCGACGCGACCGCGTATCTGATCGGCGTGACCGTGCGGCCCGGCTACAACTTTCCCAATGCCGATGCGGCACTGGGCTATGGCTACGGCATCTGCGACAAGGTGGCAGCCGGTCAGCCGTTCGCCCAGGTGATGAGTGACGTGCGAGGCGATTTCAACACCGACGACGACTACCAGGCGTCCTACCTCGTCTCGCAAGCCGTCAACGAACTGTGCCCCGGGCAGATCTGGCAGCTGCGGAACTCCGCGGCGCACTACCAGTCGCCGCCGGGCGTCCATCCCTGATGCGAAGGAATCCAACATGAGGTGTCGGCAATGGGTGCTGTCGGTGTTGACGGTCGTGCCGTTGGGCACCGCGCTCTGCGTACCGCTCGCGCACGCTGACAACGGCAACACCCTCATCCCGAACAACAAGCGGCTCAACGACTCTGTCGTGTCGAACGTCTACACCGTGCAGCATCAGGCGGGTTGCACCAACGACATCGCGGTGAATTCGCAGCTGCAGCAGGCCGCCGAACGGCAGGCCAAGGACATGATGGCCAACCGGAACCTGGACGGCGACATCGGATCTGACGGCTCCACGCCCCAGATGCGGGCCGAGCAGGCAGGTTACCGCGGCGGCCCGGTCGCGCAGACGGTGGCCACCAACCCGGCGCTCGCGATCAGCGGAGTCGAGTTGATCAACCAGTGGTACTACGACCCGGTGATCAAGCAGATCATGTCCAACTGCGCCAACAACCAGATGGGCGTGTGGTCCGAGAACAGCCTCGACCGCACCGTCGTCGTCGCCGTGTACGGCCAGTTGCCCGAACCGCCGCACCGCGACGAGAAGGAGGGCGGCGGTAACAACGGCTTCGACCCGAGTCCCGACTACGACGGCAGCGACGAGTTGGAGCAGGGCATCAACTGGTTCCCCTGGATCCTGCGCGGCGTCTTCCCGGCACCGGCGTACCCGGCGAACTAGGGCTCTTGTATCGCGAGTGTGCGCGCAGAGCGAGAAAATCGCCGAACTAGCGATCTGAGTGCACATTCGCGGGGCGAAATCGTGGTCAGTTGCGCACGTGCAGCTTCTCGCCGTGCGGTCCGAAGATGGCGATCGCCTCGACCGGGCCGTCGACGGTGCCGAACCAGTGCGGTGTCCAGGTCGAGAACTCCACGGCCTCACCGGGTTTGATGGTGAAGTCGCGGTCGCCGAGTAGCAGGCGAAGGTTCCCCGACAACACGTAGAGCCACTCCTGGCCATCGTGCACCGGCAGCTCGGTCGGTGGCGTGCGCCGCCGCGCGCTCACGCGGATCTTGAACGTGTGCAGACCACCGGCCGGCCCGCCGCGGGTCAGTGGCCAGTACGTGATGCCGCCGCGGGTGTGTGAGGACCCACGCACCCGCGGATCCTCGGCCTCGGGTGCGCGCATGAGTTCGTCGGTGCTGATCGACAGTGCCGCGGCGAGCCGGGGCAGGTGGTCGAGTGCGAATCGGCGCTTGCCCGATTCCAGACGGCTCAACGTCGAGACGTCGATATCGGCCGCGCGCGCAACATCTTCCAGCGTCATGCCGCGTTGCGTGCGCAGTTCCCGAAGTCGCCGCCGGACCCGCGCCTCGATGTCGTCGTCCTCGGGGTTTGCCTGCATGGCAAATCAGCTTGGCATTTTCGCCGGCGCCCGGCAAGGTCGGTGTCATGAACAACGAATGGGAATGCGCCATCGTCGGTGGCGGCGCGGCGGGGCTGAGCGCCGCCCTGGTGCTCGGACGCGCGCGCCGGCGGACGCTGGTCATCGACGCCGGCGAGCAGAGCAACCGCGCGGCCCACGGGATCGGGGGCCTGCTGGGACAGGATGGACGGCCGCCTGCCGAGCTGTACGCCGACGGCCGCCGTGAGCTGACCAAGTACCCGTCGGTGCAGGTCGTCGAGGGGGAAGTCACCGGTGCGACGGCGCAAGAGGGCACCGCGTTCCGGCTCGAACTCGCCGACGGCTCGGTGCACCACGCCCAGCGGGTACTGCTGGCCGGCGGCATGCAGTACGACGCTCCCGACATCCCGGGGTTGAACGAGCACTGGGGCAGGGCGGTGTTCCACTGCCCGTTCTGCCACGGCTGGGAAGCGCGCGACCAGGCGCTGGCCGTCCTCGCCGACGGCGACCGGGCCGTGCACATGGCGCTGATGCTGCGCGGCTGGACCGACGACATCGTCGTCGTGACGAACGGTCCCTCCGGTCTGGATGACGACCAGAACCGCGCGCTCGCCGCTGCCGGTGTACAGGTCGACGAGCGCAAGATCGTCGAATTCGCATCGCGCGACGGCGAATTGGCGTCCATCGTGTTCGCCGACGGCGACGAACTGAAGCGCGAGGGCGCACTCGTGGCCAGCGCGCTGCGGCAGCGGACCGACCTGGCGACGCAGCTCGGTGTGCGGATCGCCCCGCCCGGCCCGGTCGTCGTCGACGCCGTCAGGGTCGACCCGATGCATCGCACGTCGGTGCCCGGCGTCTTCGCCGCGGGCGACGTCTGCGCTCAGATGCCCCAGGTCGCGGCGGCGATCGCCGCCGGTTCCGCCGCGGCCGCCGCGATCGTGCAGAGTCTGCTGCACGACGAGTTCGGCCTACCCGTCATGCCCTGGCCCCACTTCGATGAGCAGGAGAATTGATGTCCGCGACTGAAACGCCCCAAGAACAATCGCCGCAAGAACACTGGGAAGGCCGGTACGCCGAGAAGCCACAGATGTGGAGCGGCCGGGTCAACGCCAACTTCGCGAAGATCGCCGGCGGCTTAACCCCGGGCCGCGCTCTCGACCTGGGATGCGGCGAAGGTGCCGACGCGATCTGGCTGGCCACCGCGGGCTGGCAGGTGGTTGCGGTCGACATCGCCACCAATGCCCTCGATCGGGCCCGCGCCGCGGCCGTGGACAGGGGAGTGGCCGAGCGAATCGACTTTCAGCACCACGACCTGTCGCACAATTTCCCGGCGGGCAGCTTCGATCTGGTATCGGCGCAGTTCCTGCATTCCACGGTTCATCTGGAGCGCCGGCAAATACTGCAGCAGGCGTCAGCGGCCGTCGCTCCGGGCGGCACGCTGCTGATCGTCGACCACGGTGAGGCGCCGCCCTGGGCGTCCCAGCACATCCATGACCACCACTTTCAGTCCGCGGACGAGGTCGTCGCCGAGCTCGATCTGCCTGACGACGGCTGGCAGGCGCAGCACGTCGGTACTGTGGAACGCGAGGCGATCGGCCCTACCGGCGAAGCCGCCGTCTTGCGGGACAACCTGATCGTCCTGCGCCGCACGCACTGATCGGAGGGCACCAGGTGGTCAAACACCGGCTCGACATCCGGCTGGCCGCGGAGTCGATGCTGTTGGTGACCGCCTGTCTGTGCCTGCTGTGGGGCAGCGTCGAAGCGGTCCAGGTCCTGACCGACGCCATGGGCAACTCACTGGCCACCTCCGGCGACTGGTCGCTGGGGCCGGCCGCCGCGCTGCTGGTGTACGGCCCGCAGAAGGTGTGGTCGGCCTGGGCGATCACGGTGCCGGTGATCGTGGTGTTCGGGCTCGGCCTGGCCGCGGTCCGCACCCGTAGGGACGGGCCGCGCTGGCTCAAGCAGGTGCTCCTGGTGTACGGCGCGGTCGTTGTGCTGGACTCGCTGGTCGCGGCGCTCTGACCAGCTGATATGGTGGTCCGCGCGGACGAGTTGGCCGGGCGGCCGCGGGACCGGAAGGTTTCGAGGAAAGTCCGGACTTCACAGAGCAGGGTGATTGCTAACGGCAATCCGAGGTGACTCGCGGGACAGTGCCACAGAAAACAGACCGCCGTCTGAGCCTGGTGCGAAGACGGTAAGGGTGAAACGGTGCGGTAAGAGCGCACCAGCATTCCGGGTGACCGGAGTGGCTAGGTAAACCCCACCCGAAGCAAGGCCAAGAAGGCCGCAACCTGGTTGCGGTTGCGCAGGTGCCCGAGGGCTGCTCGCCCGAGCCTGCGGGTAGGCCGCTTGAGGTACCCGGCGACGGTGTACCCAGATGGATGGTCGCCGCCCCGCCACCAGTAATGGTGGCGGGGAACAGAATCCGGCTTACAGGCCAGCTCGTCCGCCCCGCTACTTCTTCACCTTGCGCATCGCCCGCGCGAGGGCCTTGAGCGAGGCATCCAATTGCAGCCGGGCGTACTCGGCGACCTCGGCCTCCTGCTGGTACAGGATGCCGTAGGTGAAGGTGTCCTCGCCCGCGGCGTGGGCGGCCTCGGCCTGCTGCACCAGATGCCCGCGGCTGACGTAGCTGTCCTGGTGGTCACCCAGGAGCGTCTGGATGTCCTTGGCGCAGTCGGCCACCTTCGACTCGCCCATGGCGGCGGCCGTGTAGCGAAGACGCTTGGCGCCCTTGCGGATTCGGTGCAGCGCCTCCTCGCTGTCCTCGGCGCCGGCAGCCTCCGCGGCCTCGGCCCGCCGCACCGACTTGCGGATGCGGCGGTAGGCGCCGCCGACGGTCACCGGCTGGGCGTCCTCGTCGGCGGTGGCCGGTTGGGTGTTGTCGACGACGATCGCATCGAGCGCGTCGAGCAGCCGGAAGTACCGCTCCGACCGCATGGCCGCGAGCGATCGCCGCAGCCCGGACTGGTAGCGCCGCTGCGAACCGTCGACCAGGCGCTCGCGCACCTGTCCGCGCACCAGCTCCGGCGCCAGGCCCTTCAACGCATCGTCGTACCGCTGGGCGAGCACCTCGGCGTCGCGCGCCGTGCCCAGCACGGCGGCCAGCAGCTTGAGCTCTTCGAGCACCCACTCGCGGTCGCCCAGATTGCCGCTCTCCTGCAGCAGGCTGCGGATCTTGCGGATCGTGACCCGCATCTGGTGCACCGAATCGAAGGCGTCGGCGCGGACGGCGCGATCCCAGTCGATCAACTCGGCGATGTGTGCCGCGATGGCGCGGTGCACCTTGTCCGTCGGCTCGGGCGCCGCCTGGGGCGCGTCCCCGCCCCGCGCCGCGGCGAGGACCTTGGCCAGCTTGGACCCGTGCCCGGCCGGCTGCGCGCCCGCGTCGAAGAGGCGGTTGGCCAGCCGGTCGAGCACCTCGGGACCCGAGTCGGCGGCCTCCGAATCCGCGCCGACCAGCTCCAGCTCCCACTCGCGCCAGTTCTGCAGCGACTCGCCCGCCGTGGCGGTGACCCGGTCGTCGCAGAACTCGGCCAGCTCGGTGTCGTCCGGCGTGTAGAGCATCGAGACGGTGCGCTCGGTCTCGATGCGGGCGACGGGCTGCAGTGAGCGGTCGCGCACGATGGCCAGCACGATGTCGCGCAGTTCGTCAGGCACGCTCTCGCGCGCCGCGGTGATCGGCAGCCGCACCTCGGTGCGGGCGTCGGCGCCGGCGGGCAGCTTCAGGTGCCAGCCCGCATCGGTGCCGCCGGTGCGCCGGCGCAGGGTGATCTTGTGTGCCGCCAGATCGTGATCCGGGGTGTCGAAGTACACCGCGTCGAGATGCGCGACGGGCAGTTGCTCGACCCTGCCGACGGCGGACAATCCGTCGAACGACGGGGACACCGTGCTGTCGACCACCGCGAACTTGCGTTCAATCTCGGTGTGGCGGGACGGTTTACGCTTGCCAGCGGCCATGTTCACCTTCATTTGCGACCCGGGACGGGCAGTACCAACGCTGCCATCAGCCTGCCATATCGCTGCGCGTGACCGGCTGCCGATAACGTCTTGACCCATGACCGAATTCGAGACCCTGAAGTTCGCCCAGTCCGGTGCCATCGTGAATATCGTCCTCGACCGGCCCGAGGCGGCCAACGGCATGAACGACGCGCTCACCCGCGACCTCGCGGCCGCTGCCGCGCTGTGCGACACCGCCTCGGTGAAGGTCGTCACCCTGACCGGTGCCGGCCGATTCTTCTGCGCCGGTGGCGACCTCAAGGCGATGGCCGCCGCCGCGGACCCGGGCGCGTTCGTCAAGGGCATCGCCGACGACCTGCACCGCGCCATGTCGACGTTCGCCCGCATGGACGCCGTGTTGATCACCGCCGTCAACGGCGTCGCCGCCGGTGCGGGCTTCCCGCTGGGCGTCTCGGGCGATCTGGTGCTCGCCGCCGAGTCCGCGTCGTTCACCATGGCGTACACCAAGGCCGGTCTGAGCCCCGACGGCGGATCGTCGTACGTCCTGCCGCGGCTGATCGGGCTGCGCCGCACCCAGGAACTCATGATCACCAACCGCGTGCTCACCGCCGCCGAGGCCGCCGACTGGGGCCTGGTCACGCGCGTCGTGCCCGACGCCGAGCTGCCCGCCGCGCTCGACGCCCTGGCCGCCGACGTCGCCACGCAGGCGCGCGGCTCGAACGCCGCCGTCAAGCAGCTGCTGCTGACGACCTACGGCGCAGACTACGAGACCCAGCTGGAACGCGAGGGCCGGCTGATCGCCAAGTGCGCCGGGTCACCGGACGGCAAAGAGGGCGTCGGCGCCTTCGTCGGCAAGCGCAAGCCGGAATTCTCTTGACGACGAGTGTGAGGGCTGTGCAGGCATTTTCGCGGAATTGCCTGCACAGCCCTCACAGTCGTACTCAGTAGGAGTGTTCCTCGGCGGGGAACACGCTGGAAGCCACCTCGGCGGCGTATTGCCGTGCGGCACGGCCCAATTCGGCTCCGACGTCGCCGAACCGCTTGACGAACTTGGCGGTCTTGCCTGCCGTCATGCCCGCCATGTCCTGCCACACCAGCACCTGCGCGTCGCAGTTGGCGCCGGCGCCGATGCCGACGGTCGGGATGGTCAGCTTGCCGGTGATCTGGGTGGCCAGCTCGGCCGGCACCATCTCGAGGACGACGGCGATGGCGCCGGCCTCGGCGACGGCGATGGCGTCGTGGATGGTCTGGTCGCCGGCTTCACCGCGGCCCTGAACCCGGAACCCGCCGAGCCCGTTGACGCTCTGCGGCGTGAAACCGATGTGGGCCACGACGGGGATGCCGGCCCGGGTCAGTGCGGCGATCTGCTCGACCATCCGCTCACCGCCCTCCAGTTTGACCGCGTGGGCGCCGGTCTCCTTCATGAACCGGGTCGCCGTCGCGAGCGCCTGCCGGGGGCTTTCCTCATAGCTGCCGAACGGCAGGTCGGCGACCACCAGCGCGTGCGGAGCACCCTTGACGACCGCGCGGGCCAGGGGGATCAGCTCGTCGATGGTGATGGGCAGGGTGGTGTCGTAGCCGTAGACCACGTTGGCCGCCGAATCACCGACGAGCAGGACGGGAATCTCGGCGTCGTCGAAAATGCGGGCAGAGGAGTAGTCGTAGGCCGTGAGCATCGCCCACTTGTGGCCTTCGGCCTTCCATTTCGCCAGGTGGTGGGTACGAATCTTGGTTCGCGGGGTCTTACAGACAGACTCCGGGGCAGCGCCGTAAACCTGATCAGACATCGTCGTCCTCAAATGTGTTGGTCGGTACGAACCTCGAGGCCCATATCGGGTCCCCGGGACGTTTGACGCCGTCAAGTCTGCCACCACCACACCCCCAAGGTGAACGACACATGAAGTGGAATGCCTCACATCGGGTCAACTGAGCCGCCTACGATCACGCCCATGCCCGGATACCAACGGCTCAGCGGACTCGACGCCAGCTTCCTCTATCTGGAGACCGCCCAGCAGCCCCTGCACGTGTGCGCGGTGCTGGAACTCGACGCCGCCACCATTCCGGGCGGCTACAGCTTCGACAAGATGCGGCAGATGCTCAGCGAGCGCATCGCGGCCATGCCGCAGTTCCGCGAGAAGCTGGCCGACTCGCCGCTCAACCTCGACCACCCGGTATGGGTCGAGGACCCGGATTTCGACATCGACCGGCACGTGCACCGGATCGGGCTGCCGGGCCCGGGCGGCCGCGTCGAGCTCTCCGAGATCTGCGGGCACATCGCCGCGCTGCAGCTGGACCGCAGCCGCCCGCTGTGGGAGATGTGGGTGATCGAGAACATCGCCGGCACCGACGCCCACGACGGCGGGCGGCTGGCGGTGATGACCAAGATGCACCACGCCGGCATCGACGGCGTCACGGGCGCCAACCTGATGTCGCAACTGTGCACGCTGGAGCCGGACGCGCCGGCGCCCGAGCCCGTGCCGGCCGCCGGCACCGCCTCCGAACTCGAGATCGCGGTGGGCGGCGCGGTCAAGTACTTCACCCGGCCGCTGAAGCTGGCCAATGTGTTGCCCTCGACAGCGACGACCGTCATCGACACCGTCCGCCGGGCGACCAAGGGACTGACGATGGCGGCACCGTTCGCCGCACCCAAGACGGCCTTCAACGTCAACGTCACCGCGCACCGCAACGTGGCCTTCGCCCAGCTGGACCTGGCGGACATCAAGACCGTCAAGAACCACTTCCATGTCAAGGTCAACGACGTCGTGCTGGCGTTGGTGTCGGGCGCGCTGCGGCGCTACCTCGCCGAGCGTGACGCGCTGCCGGAGTCGACCCTCGTGGCGATGTGCCCGGTGTCGGTGCGCGATAAATCCGACCGCCCGGGCCGCAACCAGGTGTCGGGCATGTTCGCCAAACTCGAGACCACCATCGAGGACCCGGCCGAGCGCCTGCGGGCCATCGCCGACTCGAGCACCGTTGCCAAACAACACAGTTCGGCCATCAGCGCGACGTTGCTGCAGGACTGGTCGCAGTTCGCCGCGCCGTCGGTGTTCGGGGCCGCGATGCGGGTGTTCGCGTCGACGGGCCTCGCGGAGGCCAAGCCCGTGCACAACCTCGTCGTCTCGAACGTGCCCGGGCCGCAGGATCCGCTGTACATGCTCGGCGCCGAGGTCAAGGCCATGTACCCGCTGGGTCCGCTGTTCCACGGTTCCGGGCTCAACATCACCGTGATGTCGCTCAACGGCACGCTCGACGTCGGCCTGATCTCGTGCCCGGAACTGGTTCCGGACCTGTGGGACATGGCCGACGAGTTCGCCGCCGCGCTGGACGAACTGGTTGCCGCCGCCAGCCACTGACAAGGTGGTCTCACGGCGCGCGGCAACGCCCTCATCAGGTCAGACCGGCCCACATGGCACCATGGTCGACCATGAACCTCAGACGGGGGAGTCTCGCCGCGGCAATGGTGCTCGTGCTGGCGACAGGCTGCAGCCAGGTGATCGACGGACGCGCCACGCGCGCGGTGCCGAAGCCGGGCGCGCCCCTGCAGTGGTCGCCGTGCCAGACCACGTCGCCGGACTCGCAGTCGCGCATCCCCAAGGGGGCCGAGTGCGCGATGCTGTCGGTGCCCGTCGACTACAGCAAGCCCGACGGCGACGTCGCGCAGCTGGCGCTGCTGCGGATCAAGGCGACCGGCGACAAGATCGGGTCCCTGGTGATCAACCCCGGCGGTCCGGGGGAGTCCGGCGTCAGCGCGGCGGTGTCGTTGCTCAACAACATTCCCGACTCGGTGCGCCAGCGTTTCGACCTCGTCGGCTTCGACCCCCGCGGCGTCGGGTCCTCCAAGCCCGCGGTGTGGTGCAACTCCGACGCCGACAATGACCGGCAGCGCGCCGACCCGCAGGTCGACTATTCGCCCGCCGGTGTCGCGCACATCGAGTCCGAGACCAAGGCGTTCGTGCAGCGCTGCGTCGACAAGATGGGCAAGGAGTTCCTCGAGAACGTCGGGACCGCCAACGTCGCCAAGGATCTGGACGCCATCCGGGCCGCGCTCGGCGACGACAAGCTGACGTACCTCGGTTACTCGTACGGCACCCGGATCGGCGCCCAGTACGCCGAGGACTACCCCGACAAGGTGCGCTCGATGATCCTCGACGGCGCCGTCGACCCCAACGCCGATCCGATCGAGGCCGACATCAACCAGGCCGCCGCGTTCCAGACCGCGTTCAACAACTACGCCGCCGACTGTGCCACCAACCCGGACTGCCCGCTGGGCACCGATCCCGCCAAGGTCAACGACGTCTATCACAGCCTGGTCGATCCGCTGGTCCAAAAGCCCGCTCCCACAAAGGATCCGCGCGGGCTGAGCTACAGCGACGCGTTGGTCGGCACCATCCTGCCGCTGTACTCGCCGGCGATGTGGAAGGACCTCACCGCAGGCCTCACCGAGCTGGCGGGCGGCCACGGCGACATCATGCTGCGGCTCGCCGACGCCTACATGGGTCGCGATGCCGACGGCCATTACGACAACTCGACCGACGCCCGGGTCGCGGTCAACTGTGTCGACGAACCGCCGATCACCGACCGCGCCAAGGTGATCGCGGAGGACAAGCGCACCCGCGAGGTGGCGCCGTTCATGAGCTACGGCCAGTTCACCGGCGACGCCCCGCTCGGCACCTGCGCGTTCTGGCCCGTGCCGCCGACGTCGAAACCGCACGAGATTTCGGTCAAGGGCCTGGCGCCGACGCTGGTGGTCTCGACGGTCCACGACCCCGCGACGCCGTACCAGGCCGGCGTGGACCTGGCCAAGGAGCTCGGTGGCAGCTTGCTGACGTTCGACGGCACACAGCACACCGTGGTGTTCCAGGGCAACAGCTGCGTCGACGAACACGCGGCCGGCTATCTGGTCAACGGGACCGTGCCCGAGGCCGGCGCGAAATGCTGATTCGCGAAAAGTCCGGTGCTGCCGGGAGATAACTGTTCGGTCACCGTCTGATTGCCGGGTTGTCTCCCTCCGGAACCAGGCTTCGGCTGGGCTGCGCGCCGTGCGACCATGTGTGCCATGTGGCGGGCGGGCGGTCGTGGACGACGGTGTGCGGTAGGAGTCGTCGGATTGCTGGTGGCCATCAGCGCCGCGCCGGGATCGGTCGCGCACGCGGCCCCCGCATCGCTGCAGTCCTACTACGAACAGGCACCGGCCTGGGGCAGCTGCGAACCCGTCATCGGTGACACCACGGACCTGCCGACAGCGCGGTGCGCCAACATCAGCGTCCCCGTCGACTACGCGGATCCGCAAGGGCCACAAGCGAAGCTGGCCGTCATCCGCGTCCCGGCCTCGGGCCCGCGCCTCGGCGTGCTGCTGGTCAATCCCGGTGGTCCGGGAGCGTCGGCCGTCAACACCGTCGCGGGCATGGGCGCCGTCCTGTCCGACACCGAGATCGGCCGCAGCTTCGATCTCGTCGGCTTCGACCCGCGCGGCGTGGGGCATTCGACGCCGCAACTGCGGTGCCGCAGCGACGCCGAATTCGACGCCAACCGCCGCGACCCCATGGTCGACTACAGCCCGGCCGGGGTGGCGCACATCGAGGCCGTCAGCCGCCGCACGGCGCAGGACTGCCTGCAGCAGATGGGCAGCAGCTTCCTCGCCAATGTCGGAACCGCCTCGGCGGCAAGGGATATGGACGTGGTTCGGGCCGCGCTGGGCGAGACGCAGATCAACTATCTGGGCTTCTCCTACGGCACCGAGCTGGGTGCGGCCTACGCCGAACGGTTCCCGGACCGGGTGCGCGCCATGGTGCTCGACGGCGCCGTCGACCCCAATGCCGATCCCGTCACCGAGAACCTGCTCCAATTGGCCGGATTCCAAACGGCTTTCAACGACTATGCGACGGACTGCGCGCAGTCGCTCGGCTGCCCGCTGGGCAACGACCCGACGCAGTTCGTGGCGCGGTACCAGCAGTTGGTCAATCCGCTCGCCATGCGCCCGGGCCTGACGTCCGATCCGCGGGGCCTGAGCTACTCCGACGCGATCACCGGCACCATCAACGCGCTCTATACGAAGAAGTACTGGAAGTTTCTGACCAGTGGGCTGATCGGACTGCAGCGCGGCGGCGACGCCGGCGATCTGCTGCTGCTGGCCGACGATTATCAGCACCGTGATCAGAACGGGCACTACGCGCCCCTGCAGGACGCGTTCACCGCGATCCGGTGCGTCGACGCGCCGTTCCCGACCGATCCCGCGACCTGGGCCGCCGCCGACCAGCGCGCGCGCCAGCTGGCGCCGTTCATGAGCTACGGCCAGTACACCGGCTACGCGCCGCGCGACGTCTGCGCCATGTGGCCGGTGCCCGCGACGTCCCGCCCGCACGCGCCGGCCTCGCCCGGCCCGGGCAAGGTCGTCGTCGTATCCACCACGCACGACCCGGCCACGCCGTATCAAGCCGGTGTGAACCTGGCACGCGAACTCGGCGCCGCACTGATCAGCTTCGAGGGCACGCAGCACACCGTCGTGTTCAACGGCAACCGGTGCGTCGACACGGCCGTGGTGGCGTTCCTGACGCAGTCCGTGCTGCCGGCGGCGGGATTGCGCTGCTGACCCATATCGCTCATCGGTTGCGGTAAGGGACCTTTGGCCCTGCCCCGACTGCCCATCGGCGAAATAGCGTGCCCGACAGGTCTGTCTGTGCGGGAGGTTGATGTCGGTGGTGCGATTGGACGTAATGGATGCGGGACGTTTCGATGACGACGATCCAAATTCGCGGGGGAACCAAGCCGAAGACTCGATCCGATGACCGCGCAAGCGCCTGCGGTCGCACAACTCGAGGTTCGCCGTCCGTTCCCGGAACGTATGGGGCCCAAGGGCAATCTGATCTACAAGCTGGTGACCACGACCGATCACAAGCTGATCGGCATGATGTACTGCGTCGCCTGTTTCATGTTCTTCTTCATCGGTGGCTTGATGGCGCTGTTCATCCGCGCGGAGCTGGCGCTGCCCGGACTGCAGTTCCTGTCCAACGAGCAGTACAACCAAATGTTCACCATGCACGGCACGGCGATGCTGCTGTTCTACGCCACCCCGATCGTGTTCGGTTTCGCCAATCTGGTGCTGCCGCTGCAGATCGGTGCCCCGGACGTGGCGTTCCCGCGGCTCAATGCGCTGTCCTTCTGGTTGTTCCTGTTCGGCGCACTGATCGCGCTGTCCGGGTTCCTGACCCCTGGTGGCGCCGCTGATTTCGGCTGGACCGCCTACACGCCGCTGACCGACGCGATCCACTCGCCGGGCATCGGCGGCAATCTGTGGATCGTGGGGCTGGCCGTCGGTGGTCTGGGCACCATCCTGGGTGCGGTCAACATGGTGACGACCGTGGTTTGCCTGCGCTGCCCGGGTATGACGATGTTCCGCATGCCGATCTTCACCTGGAACATCCTGGTGACGTCGATCCTGGCGCTGATGGTCTTTCCGCTCCTGACCGCGGCGCTGTTCGGCCTGGCTGCTGATCGCTTGCTCGGCGCGCACATCTACGACCCGGCCAACGGCGGGGTGATCCTGTTTCAGCACCTGTTCTGGTTCTTCGGTCACCCCGAGGTCTACATCCTCGCGCTGCCGTTCTTCGGCGTCATCTCCGAGATCATCCCGGTGTTCAGCCGCAAGCCGATCTTCGGTTACACCACCCTGATCTACGCGACGTTGTCGATCGCGGCGTTGTCCGTGGCGGTGTGGGCGCACCACATGTACGCCACCGGCGCCGTGCTGCTGCCGTTCTTCTCGTTCATGACGTTCCTGATCGCGGTCCCGACCGGTATCAAGTTCTTCAACTGGATCGGCACGATGTGGAAGGGGCAGTTGACCTTTGAGACGCCGATGCTGTTCTCGGTGGGCTTCCTGATCACGTTCCTGCTCGGTGGTCTGTCGGGTGTGTTGCTGGCCAGCCCGCCGCTGGATTTCCATGTGACGGACAGCTACTTCGTGATCGCGCACTTCCACTACGTGCTCTTCGGCACCATCGTGTTCGCCACCTACGCGGGCATCTACTTCTGGTTCCCGAAGATGACGGGCCGGCTGCTCGACGAGCGTCTGGGCAAGCTGCACTTCTGGCTGACCTTCATCGGCTTCCACACCACGTTCCTGGTGCAGCACTGGGTCGGTGACGAGGGCATGCCGCGTCGTTACGCGGACTACCTGCCCTCGGACGGTTTCACGACGCTGAACGTCGTATCCACCATCGGGTCGTTCATTCTCGGGGTTTCGGTCCTTCCGTTCGTGTGGAACGTGTTCAAGAGCTGGCGTTACGGCGAGCCTGTCGTGGTCGACGACCCGTGGGGCTACGGCAACTCCCTGGAGTGGGCCACCAGCTGCCCGCCGCCGCGGCACAACTTCACCGAGCTGCCCCGAATCCGTTCGGAGCGCCCGGCTTTCGAGCTGCACTACCCGCACATGGTCGAGCGAATGCGCGCCGAAGCGCACATCGGTCGAAGCCATCCCGCGGACTAGGGCGTGTCTGACAATTGTTTCGGGTGTGGTGTCTGAGACTTAAGGCATGTCGCGGTTTCAGCTGTTGTCCGATGCCCAGTGGGATCTGATTGCCGATTTGCTTCCTGTTCGAACGGGTAAGCGGGGTAGGCCTTTTGGTGATGCTCGTTCGATGGTCGAAGGCATCATTTATCGGTATCGCTGTGGGATCGCCTGGCGGGACGTGCCCGAGGTGTTCGGCCCGTGGCAGAGCATCTGGACCTGGCATCGGCGGATGAGCGCTGACGGCACCTGGGATAGCGTGCTCGCCCGGTTGCTGACCTCTGCTGATGCGGCCGGGATGATCGACTGGGCGGTGTCGGTCGACTCCACCATCGCACGGGCTCATCAACACGCCACGAACATCACCCGCGACACAGGGGGCTGGGTCGAATTACAAGAATCTGCTGATCGAGCCGCCTGACCATGGCATTGGGCGTTCCCGCGGCGGGTTGACCAGCAAGATTCATCACCTTGTCGACGGCCACGGACGGCCGTTGGTGGTGCTCGTCGGGGCTGGGCAAGCCCACGATGGCCCGGTGTTTGAGCATTTGCTCGCTCACTTGAAAGTCGGCCGCAGCGGCGGCGGTCGAGCACGGACACGGCCTGACCGGGTTCGTGGCGATAAGGCATATTCCAGTCGTGCGACCCGGATGTTGTTGCGGCGTCGACGAATCGGCGCGGCGATACCCGAGCCCGCCGATCAGATTGCCAACCGGAAGCGACGCGGTGCAGCCGGTGGACGACCACCAGCATTCGATGCCGCCGATTACAAAGGCCGCAACGTCGTCGAACGAAACTTCAACCAGGTCAAGCAATGGCGCGGGTTGGCCACCCGCTACGACAAACTCGCTGTCGTCTACCGCGCAGCAGCGGTCCTACGCGCCGTCACGCTTTGGCTTCCCCAATTATCAGACACGCCCTAGACGCTCGATACCGACAAACGAAAGCCGCCCCGGCACTCGCCGGGGCGGCTTCGGCTTTCACCTCCGTGCTGCGACCCTCAGACCATGGTGTCGGCCGGGGGCAGACCGAACTCGTTGTTACCGAAGATGAGGTAGGCGCGTTCGGGCTCGTTGGCGGCGTGCACGCGGCCGGCATGGGCGTCGCGCCAGAAGCGCTGCAGCGGGGTGCCGTTGGCCAGCGCGGTGGCGCCGGCGGCTTCGAAGAGGCGGTCGACGGACGCGATGGCGCGGCCGGTGGCGCGCACCTGGTCACGACGGGCACGGGCCCGCAGCTCGAACGG